>NZ_CP060713.1:3869177-4178900 GCF_014395785.1 Nocardioides mesophilus
CCCCGGGTTCATCGACCACGTCGTGAACAAGAAGGCCGACGTGATCAGGGTCTACCTCCCCGCCGACGCCAACACGCTGCTCTCGGTCGCGGACCACTGCCTGCGCAGTCGGCAGTACGTCAACGTGATCGTGGCCGGCAAGCAGCCGGCGCTGCAGTACCTGTCCATGGACGAGGCGATCGTGCACGCCACCAAGGGGATCGGCATCTGGGACTGGGCGAGCACCGACGAGGGCCAGGAGCCGGACGTGGTGGTCGGCTGCGCCGGGGACGTCCCGACGATGGAGGCGCTCGCCGCCACCGACCTGCTGCGTGGCTTCTTCCCGGACCTGAGGCTGCGCTTCGTCAACGTGGTGGACCTGATGCGCCTGCAGGGACACGAGGAGCACCCGCACGGGCTGCCCGACGCCGACTTCGACGCGTTGTTCACCAAGGACAAGCCGGTGATCTTCGCCTACCACGGGTACCCCTGGCTGATCCATCGGCTGACCTACCGGCGCACCAACCACCACAACATCCACGTGCGCGGCTACAAGGAGGAGGGGACCACCACCACGCCCTTCGACATGGCGGTGATGAACCAGATCGACAGGTTCAACCTGGCGATGGACGTCATCGACCGGGTGCCGCGGCTGCAAGCCACCTCCGGGCACGCCCGGGAGTCGTTGAAGAACAGGCTGATCGAGCACCGCATCCACGTGCGCAGCCACGGCGAGGACCTCCCCGAGATCCGCAGCTGGGAGTTCAGCCGCGGCGGCGGCCCGACCGTCCTGACCACGGACGCCGAGAAGAGCGCACCCGAAGGCTGAGCACCGGACCGGCTCAGGACGCCTGGGGGGCGGCGGTCTCCCGGTCCCGGGCCGCGTCGAGGCGGCGCATCACCGGAGTGGCGGCCACGCCGTGCACCAGCACCGACGCGGTGATGGTGAAGGCGACGGTGGCCCACAGCTGCTCGAGGTGGCCGAAGTCGGCGTGACCGGCGGCGTAGGCGAGGTAGTACAGCGACCCGACCCCGCGCACGCCGAGGAACGCGACGGCCGTCCGCTCGCGCGGTGCCAGCACGTGCCCGCCGGCCTGAGGACCGCTTCGGTTGACCCGCAGGGACACCAGCCCGGACAGCGGCCGGACCACGAACACCAGCAGCAGCCCGACCAGCGCACCCTGCCAGGTGAGGTGGACCAGCAGCCCGTTGGTGATGGCCACGCCGAGCAGCAGCAGCACGATCAGGGTGAGCAGCCGTTCCAGCCGCTCGACGAGGCCGTGCATGTGCACGTGGTACTCGTGGCTGCGCTCGGCGGACCGCAGCGCCATCGCGCAGGCGAAGACCGCCAGGAAGCCGTAGCCGCCGACCACCTCGGTGACGCCGTAGGAGAGCAGCACCGCGGCCAGGGCCATCAACGGCTCACCGGTCTCCGCCAGCCGCAGCGACGGAGCCGGGCCCCGGAAGGCGACCTTGGCGAGCAGCGTCCCGACCGCGACACCCACCACGATCCCCAGCACGACCTTGCCGACCAGGTCCCAGGCGAGCCAGTGCAGACCCCACTCGCCGACACCGCCGAGGGTGGCCAGCGCGATCGCAGCGTAGACGAAGGGGAAGGCCAGTCCGTCGTTGAGCCCGGCCTCGGAGGTGAGCGCGAACCGGACCTCGTCGTGCTCGTCGATCGACTCCAGCGGGTCGTCCTCGACGCCGGCCTCGTCGGCGCCGTCCGGGTCGAGGGTGGTCGGGCCCTCCACCTGGACGTCGGAGGCGAGCACCGGGTCGGTGGGGGCCAGTACCGCGCCCAGCAGCAACGCCGCGGCGGGGGCCAGACCCATCGCCCACCAGCCCAGCAGCGCCGTCGCGCCGATGGTCAGCGGCATCGCGAACGCCAGCAGCCGCCAGGTCGCCCCCCACCGGCGCCAGGTGGAGCGGTCGCGCAGCCGCAGCGGCCGGTCCAGCGCCAGCCCGACGCCCATCAGCGCGACCACGACGCAGAACTCGGTCAGGTGCTCGACGAAGGCGCGGTGCTCGATCGGTGAGGGCCGGAAGCCCTCGGGGAGCGGCAGCAGCCCGATCGCGCCGCCGACGACGAGCAGCACCATCGGCGCGGAGACCGCCTGCCGGTGCAGCGCGGAGGGCAGCACCACGGCCAGGAACAGCGCGGCACCCATGAGCAGGTAGACGACATCGGCGGTCACCGGACCTCGACCTCGTCAGGGCGCGGTCGGACGACACGAACGGAGGGGGGCACGGGTTCCTTGTACCCAGCCCGGAAGGGGTCCACGCAGCCGCCACCGGTGTCGCCGCCCACAGTCCGCCCGAGGCCGGTGAGCCTGGGGCCGGATCAGCCGGCGACCACCCGGTCGGCCCGGGTCCGTCCGGCGGCCACGAGCCGGGCGTTCGGCTCGTCGACGGCCTCGACCCAGGCCGCCGCGGCGGCCGGGTCCTTGCCGAAGCGAACGTGGCGGGCGATCAGTCGCTCCCGGCGCAGCCGGTCGGCCACGTCGACGTACCAGGTCTCGTCGAGCAGGGCCCGCACCCGCTCCCAGCCGCCCTCCCGCAGCAGCAGGTAGTTGCCCTCGGTGACCACGAGCCGGACCTGTGGCAGAACGACGCGTGCGGCGGCCAGCGGCTGCTCCAGGTCGCGCTCGAAGGCCGGCACGTAGACCGGGTCGGGGTCCCGGCAGTGCAGCCGGCGCAGCGTCGCGAGGTAGCCGTGCAGGTCGAACGTGGCCGGCGCGCCCTTGCGCTCGCGCAGACCCAGCCGGTCCAGCTGGGCGTCGGCCAGGTGGAAGCCGTCCATCGGCACCAGCGCCACCTCCTCGGCTCGCAGGGCGCCGGAGGCGGTCACCGCGGCGAGCAGCTGCCCGGCCAGCGTGGACTTGCCCGCACCCGGGGGGCCGGTGATCCCGAGGACGGCCCGGCCCTCCGCCGGCACCAGCCGCAGCGCGTGGCCGGTCAACTCGGCGAGGTCCGCGGTGGGCACGCCCGCAGCGTAGTCGGCTGGCGCCGCCCGGACGCGGTCAGACCTGCGGCATCACCCGGTCGGCCACCACCGCCAGGTGGTCGAGGTCCGCGAGGTCGAGCAGCTGGAGGTAGACCCGGGAAGCACCGGCCTCCGCGTAGCGGCCGAGGACGTCGACGGCCTCGTCCGCGGTGCCGGCCACCCCGGTGGCCCGCAGCTCCTCGGGGTCGCGACCGATCGCGGCGGCCCGACGACGTACCTCCGCGTCGTCCCGGCCCACGCACAGCACCAGGGCGTTGGAGTACACGAGCTCCGCGGGGTCGCGGCCGAGGTCGATGCAGGCGCGCCGGACCCGGGCGAACTGGTCGCGGGTGAACTCCGGGGTGTCGAACGGGATGTTGTACTCGTCGGCGAACCGGGCGGCCAGTCGGGGTGTTCGCCGGGCGCCCCGCCCACCGACGATGACCGGTGGCCGCGGACGCTGCATCGGCTTGGGCAGGGCCGGCGAGTCCTTCACCGAGAAGTGGTCGCCGGCGAAGTCGAAGGTCCGGCCCGGCGGCGTGGCCCACAGCCCGGTGATGAGCTCGAGCGACTCCTCCAGCCGGTCGAAGCGCTCACCGGTCGGCGGGAACGGGATGCCGTACGCCGTGTGCTCCTCGTCGAACCAGCCGGCCCCGAGACCGAGCTCCACCCGACCCTGGCTCATCTGGTCGACGTTGGCGACCGCGATGGCGAGCGGCCCCGGAAGCCGGAAAGTCGCGGAGGTGACCAGGGTGCCGAGACGGATCGTGTCGGTGTCCCGGGCGAGGCCCGCCAGGCTGATCCAGGCGTCGGTCGGCCCGGGCTCGCCGTTGCCGCCCATCGCCAGGTAGTGGTCGGAGCGGAAGAAGGCGCCGAAGCCCATCGCCTCGGCCGTGATCGCGACCGCGAGGAGGTCGTCGTAGGTGGCTCCCTGCTGTGGTTCGGTGAAGACCCTGAGCTCCATGGGCCCACCCTTGCCGGTGTCGCCCGGCTGCGGCAAGAGCGCTCAGCCGTCGTACGGCAGCTCGACGCGCCAGCTCTCCTCGGGCTGCCGGGCAGCGTCGAACAGCGCCTGCGCCACCCGGTCGGGGTCGAAGGCGGTGCCGGCCTCGAGCGTGCCGTTGACCGTCACCGACACCGCCCGGATGCCGTCGGGCCGCAGGGTCGCGTCGATCGACCGGACGAGGTTGCGCAGGGCCGCCTTCTGCACCCCGAGCGACGCCGCCCGGTGCCAGGGGGCGTCCGCGGCCATGCTCCCGGTGGCGCTCACCCGGCCACCGGCGGCCATGAACGGCCGGGCGGCCTGCAGCGCGGTGAGCAGCCCGCCGACCCCGACGTGCACGTCCTGGAGCAGCTCGGCGGCGGTGAGCTCGAGCGGGTCCCGCTCCCGGAACACGCTGGGGTTGTAGTGCAACACGTCGATCGAGCCGGAGAAGCCGCCGAACCGGGTCACCGCCGCGCGCAGGGCGCCCTCGTCGGTGAGGTCGGCCGCGGTCCAGCCGGCGGTGATGCCCTCTGCCTGGAGGGCGGTCCCCAGCTCCTCGAGCCGCCCGGGGGAGCGTGCCACCAGTGCGACCGCGTAGCCCTCCCGTCCGTAGCGGCGGGCCAGGGCGGCCCCCAGCCCCGGACCCGCACCCACCACGACGATCACCGGAGCAGCCATGCGGGCAATCTAGACCAGCAGTGCCGGTCGGGGGCGGAGGGCAGACTTGGCGCATGACGGCGACGCCGCACCGGTGGGTGCTCCACGTCGACCTCGACCAGTTCATCGCGGCGGTCGAGGTGCTGCGCCGTCCGGAGCTGGCAGGTCGGCCGGTGGTGGTCGGCGGCCGCGGGGACCCCTCCGAGCGCGGGGTGGTCGCGACCGCGTCGTACGAGGCGCGCGAGTTCGGCATCCGCTCGGGCATGCCGCTGCGCACGGCGGCACGGAAATGTCCCGACGCGGTGTTCCTCCCCGCCGACGGGCCCGCGTACGACGCCGCCTCGGCGCAGGTGATGCAGGTGCTGCGCTCCTTCGAGGTGCCGGTGGAGGTGCTCGGCTGGGACGAGGCGTTCCTGGGTGTCGAGACCGACGACCCGGAGGGATTCGCCGCCGACGTGCGCGCCGCCGTCCTGGAGGAGACGGGGCTGCACTGCTCGGTCGGGATCGGCGACAACAAGGTCCGGGCGAAGAACGCCACCGACCTGGGCAAGCCGCGCGGTGCCTTCCGGCTCACCGAGGAGAACTGGTTCGAGGTGATGGGGGACCGGCCCACCCAGGCGCTCTGGGGTGTCGGCCCCAAGACCTCGGCGAAGCTGGCCGCGATGGGCGTGCGGACCGTCGCCGAGCTGGCCGCGACACCGGCCCGCACGCTGGCCGACCGGCTCGGTCCCACGATGGGGCCGTGGTACCGGCGGCTCGGTCGCGGGGCCGACTCCTCCGCCGTCGACCCGACTCCCTACGTCCCGCGCGGACACGGCCGGGAGACCACGTTCCAGCGCGACCTCACCGACTGGGAGCAGGTGGCCGACGAGGTACGCCGGCTCGCCCGGCGCGTCCTGGAGGACGTCCGCGCCGAGGACCGACCGGCCGTCCGGGTAGGGCTCAAGGTCCGCTACGCCCCCTTCGAGACCCGGACCCGCAGCACCGCGCTGCCGGAGCCGACCACAGCGGAGTCGCCGGTCCTCGACGCAGTCACCGGGCTGCTCGACGGGTTCGACCGGAGCCGTGCCGTGCGGCTGCTCGGGGTGCGCCTGGAGATGGCTCCGCCGGTCCTCATACCCCGCTGAACCCGGACAATCTGCCGGCGGGACTGGTTGGGGAGGACTAGCAAACGTGGTCCGAAAGGGCCATTTCGACCCCGATTATCAACCTGAATCGAACAGACCACTGCCACTGCGGCACGGCAACCCCTACGGTGCAAGTCCCCCCATCCGCAATGTGAGAACTGGGAGATCACATGACGCGAAACAGTAGGGCGGTGACGCGCGCCCGCGCGCTCCGCATCGGTGGCGCCATCGGCGCCGGCACCCTGGTCCTGGGCATGGTGACCGTCGGCGCCGCCGTCGCGGCCACCGGCAGCAGCTCCGACAAGGTGTCGGTCCAGCTCGCCCCGCCGAAGAAGAGCAAGGAGGCGCGGGTCGACCTGGCCCCGCCGCGCAAGAGCAAGGAGGCGCGGGTCGACCTGGCCCCGCCGCGCAAGAGCAAGGAGGCGCGGGTCGACCTGGCCCCGCCGCGCAAGAGCAAGGAGGCGCGGGTCGACCTGGCCCCGCCGCGCAAGTCCAAGGAGGCGCGGGTCGACCTGGCCCCGCCGCGCAAGAGCAAGGAGGCGCGGGTCGACCTGGCCCCGCCGCGCAAGTCCAAGGAGGCGTCGGTCGACCTGGCCCCGCCGCGCAAGTCCAAGGAGGCGTCGGTCGACCTGGCCCCGCCGCGCAAGTCCAAGGAAGCCGCTCCGACCAGCTGATCGGAGCCTTCCGCAAGGCCCCCGCACCGCGTCCGGTCCGGGGGCCTCGTCATGCCACGACCACCGTCGCCGGTCCGGGTGAGCAAACGCACGTTCACGGGCTCGCGTCGCAGGGGTGCGGTTCGGGAGACTTGGGCTGCGATGCCTGAGACGAAACGGATCAACAAGACCCTCGACCTGGCGCTGCGCGTCGGGGAGGTGCTGCTCTCCTCCGGAGCCGGCGCCGCGGACGTCAACGCCACGATGTGGTCGGTGGTGCATGCCTGCGGCCTGCGCGGCGTCGACGTGGACGTCACCTTCACCGCGCTCACCGTCACCCACCAGACCGTCGACGACGAACCGCCGCGGATCGCGGTGCGCCACGTCCGGCACCGCGAGATCGACTACGAGGACCTGACCGAGGTCGACCACCTCGTGCGCGACCTGATCTCCGGTCGGATCGACCTCGACGAGGCCCGCGCGCGGCTGGCCCGGATCGTCTCCTCCGGTCACCGGCGCCCCCGCTGGGCGGCCACCCTCGCCAACGGCGTGATGGGCGCGGGGGTGGGGTTGCTGCTGGGCGGCAACTGGCTGCTGATCGGCATCGCCTTCGTCGCCGCGGTGCTCATCGACCGGTTGATGAGGGCGATGAGCCGCCGGCGGCTGCCCGGCTTCTACCAGCAGGTGGCCGGCGGTCTGGTGGCCACGCTGCTGGCGGTCGGCACCGCGGCCGCCGGGGTGTCCACCGACCCCTCGATGGTGGTGACCGCCAGCATCATCATGCTGCTCGCCGGGATCGGGTTCATGGGGGCGGTGCAGGACGCGCTGACCGGGTTCCCGCTCACCGCGGGCGCGCGGATCCTGGAGGCCATGCTCGCCACGGCGGGGATCATCGCCGGGGTGAGCGGCGGGCTGGCGATCGGGGACATGCTGGGCGTGGACCTCGGCCGGCTCGATCCGGGCGCGAGCTCGCTCACCGACCTCGGAGCCGTCGTGGTGGGGTCGGCGGTGGCGGCGGGCGCGTTCGCCTACGCCTCCTACGCGCCGCTGCGGACGATCGCGCCGATCGCGCTGATCGCCGGGGGCGCCGCGCTGGTCTTCACCGGCGTCGAGGCGCAGGGCGTCGGCCGGGCCTGGGCGGCGGCGTCGGCGGCGGTGCTGATCGGGGTGGTCTCCTACTCGGCGGCCGGCCGGGTCCGGGTGCCGCCGCTGGTGGTGGTGGTCTCCGCCATCGTCCCGCTGCTGCCCGGGCTGTCGATCTACCGCGGGCTGGCACTGCTCGGGATGGGCGGCAACGGCATCCTGTCGCTGATCAACGCCGTCGCGATCGCGATCGCCCTGGCCTCCGGGGTGCTGCTCGGCGAGCACTTCGCCCAGCCGCTGAAGCGGGAGGCCCGGCGGCTGGAGGACCGGCTCGCCGGTCCCCGGCTGGTGGGTCCGTTGCGCGCCCGGACCGTCAGCCGCGGTCGGCGTCACCCCGGGGAGCGTCCGGAGGAGCGTGCAGAGGCGCGGTCGGGGGAGCCGGCAGCCGGCTCAGCCAGGACCGGCTGACCTGCCCGTCGTACGGCGGCCGGCGGGAGGTGACCGCGGCGTGCACCCGCTCGCACGAGGCGGTCGCCAGCCGCACCACGTCGGCCGGGTAGCCGAAGCGCACCCGGTGGTCGGCGAACTCGTCCTCGTCGTCGATCCAGACCCGCCCGGTGCGGCCGCGGACCACGTCGAGGTCCAGGTCGACCATCGTGACCGTCGCGTCCGCCCAGACCGGGATGGTCGTGATGTCGACGTACACCTCGACCCAGCCGGCGGGCAGGTCGGTGGCGCCGTGGGCGTAGAAGGTCGCCACGAAGGCCCCGTCGCGCGGCACCAGCGCGGTGAAGCCGAGCGGAGTGTGGTACTCGGCGCCCGGGCGGCTCACCCGGGTGCCGGCCGGCGCGCCCAGCCAGGTGCCGTGCTCGTCCTCGCCGAGCCGGATCGCGTCGTACTCCCAGTGCGGTCGTCCGCCCCACTTCGTGAAGCTCACCCGGGCCTCGTGCACGCTCGGATCCTAGGCGCCCGAGGCGGCCTCTCCCGGCTGCGACAGGCAGGGACGGAAGGCGTCGGTGGCGCAGTTGAACCAGTAGGGCCCGATCCGCAGGGCGTGGAACTGCCGATAGACCACCCGTGAGCTGGGGAAGAGCCCGAGGACCGACCTGAGCCGCTCCGGGTCGTGGTGACGCCACGCGAGCAGCTCGCCGGAGGCCAGGGTCAGCTCCACGCGCTCACCGTCGACGAGGAGCCGCTCGGCGCGCACCGACGGGGAGCGCAGCGCCTGCCCCTGCTGGATGTAGTGCATCTGGTGGCCCGGGTCGTAGCTCTCGCAGACCAGCAGCTCCGGGCGCGCGGACAGCACCGGGCTCCGCGACGCGCGCGCGCCGGACCGGGTCTCTCCCCGTGCGGGCAGAGAGTGGAACCTGCTCATCGACCCCCCGGGTGATGTTCGAGGTCCCACCGTACGTCCTGGCGCCGACAGAACGCAGCAGGCGTCTCGCGGCGGGGGAGAACCGGTCAGGGCGCCAGCCGCTTGGACAGCCGGGCGACCACGTCCTGGTAGCGCGGTCCGGCGACCCGGACGAGCACGTCGAGCAGCTGAGCGTCGGCTCCGACGACAGCGCGCGGTCGGCCGGCGCGGACAGCCGCCCAGATCACCTCGGCCGCCTTCTCCGGCGTCGTCCTGGCCAGCCTGCGGTCGAAGTGCCGGGCCACCTCCGCCTGGTCGTGCGAGGCGGTGGTCCGGGCGTTGCGGGCGATCGCGGTGCGGATGCCGCCGGGGTGCACGCAGGTGACCCCGACCGGGTGGCCGGCGACCAGCATCTCCTCGCGCAGGGCCTCGGTGAAGCCGCGCACCGCGAACTTCGCGGAGTTGTAGGCGGTCTGACCGGGCATCCCCATCAGGCCGAACAGGCTGGAGAGGTTCACCAGGTGCCCGTCGCCGGAGGCGATCAGGTGCGGGAGGAACTCCTTGGTGCCGTGCACCACGCCCCAGAAGTCGACGTCGATGACCCACTCGAAGTCCTCGTAGGAGACCTCCTCGAAGTCGCCGTGCAGGGCCACCCCGGCGTTGTTCACCAGCACGTTCACCCGGCCGAGCTCCTCGCTGACCGAGGCGGCGTAGTGCCGCATCGCCTCGCGGTCGCGGACGTCGAGCCGGTCGGTGCGGCACTGGCCGGGGCCGGTGCCGGCATCGGCGAGCAGCGAGGCCGTCTCGGCCAGGCCGGTCTCGTCCCAGTCGCTGAGCGCCAGCACGGCGCCCTGCCGGCCGGCGTCGAGCGCGAGGGCACGGCCGATGCCGGAGCCGGCACCGGTGATCACGACGACCTTGCCGTCGAGGGACTTCACGCGCGGACCTTGGCGGTGGTGGGCGAGGAGCCGGTCGGGTCCTGGCCGTGCTCTGGCCCGGGACCGGCCGGGGTGGTCACGTAGCGCTCCACGTCGAACGAGGACAGCAGCCGGCGGAACACGAAGGTGGTCCGTGGCCACAGCGTGGTGTTGCGGCCGTGCGCGTCGAGGTACCAGCTCGAGCAGCCGCCGGTGCTCCACACCGTGCGCTTCATCCGGCGCTGCAGGGCGGCGTTCCAGCGGTGCTGAGCGGCCGCGGTCGGCTGGACCGAGGCGAGCCCCCGACGGCGCATCGTGGCCAGCGCGTCGAGGACGTAGGCGATCTGGGACTCGATGACGAAGACCATGCTCGAGTGCCCGAGGCCGGTGTTGGGCCCGACGATCTGGAAGAGGTTCGGGAAGCCGTGGACGGTCGTGCCCTTGTAGGCGTTCATGCCCTCCCCGGCCCACACCTCCGCCAGCGAACGGCCCTCCCGGCCGCGGATCCGGGCGGCGATCGGCTGCTCGGTGGTGTGGAAGCCGGTCGCCACCACGATCGCGTCGACCGGTCGCTCGGTGCCGTCGGCGCTCACCACGCCGGTGCGGCTGATCCGGCGGATCGGGTCGGTGACCAGCGCGACGTGGTCCTGCGCGAGGGCGGGGTAGTAGTCGTTGGAGAGCAGCACCCGCTTGCAGCCGAGGCGGTACGTCGGGGTCACCGCGGCTTGCAGCCCGGGGTCGTGGATGGCTCGCGCGATGTTGGCCCGGGCGGCCCGCTCCGCCGGGGCGGCCAGCCGCGGGTCGATCGTGAACCCGGGCACGTAGCACTCACGCGCCCAGTAGATCGCGGTGCGGTAGGCGCGCCGCAACGGCGGCAGGTGCCGCAGCGCCAGCCGCTCGAGGGAGGAGTAGGCGCGGTCACGGCGGGGGATCACCCACGGTGCGGTGCGCTGGTAGACGTCGAGGTGGGCGACCGTCCTGGCCAGCTCGGGCACGATCTGGATCGCCGAGGCGCCGGTGCCGATCACCGCCACCCGCTTGCCGGCGAGGTCCTGCTCGTGGTCCCAGCGGGCGGAGTGGAAGATCGTCCTCTCGAACTCGTCGACGCCGTCGATGGCGGGCATCCGAGGCTCCGACAGCCCGCCGGTGGCGGTGACCAGCACGTCGGCGCTGAGCTCGCCGGCGCTGGTCACGACCCGCCACCGGGCGGCCTCGTCGTCCCAGCTCGCCCGCTCCAACGACGTACCGAAGAAGAAGCGGTCCAGGACTCCGGACTCCCGGGCGACGCGCCGCAGGTAGGCCTGGATCTCCGCCTGCGGGGAGAACGACCGCGACCAGTCGGGATTGGGTGCGAAGGAGAAGCTGTAGAGCTGCGAGGGCACGTCGCAGGCGGCACCGGGATAGGTGTTGTCCCGCCAGGTGCCGCCGACCTCCTCGCCCTTGTCGAGGACGGCGAAGTCCCGCTCCCCCTGCTGCTGCAGCCGGATCGCCATGCCCAGGCCGCCGAAGCCGGCGCCCACCACCAGCACGCGGACGTGCCGGGGCAGTGCGGCCGGCCCGGCCGCTGCCGGCGTGGCGGAGGTGACCGGCGGGCTCGGGGGAGCGGTAGTGCTCATGAACGCGAAGATACCGACTGGTAGGGAAGCCGGCACCCCCGCCCGGAGATACGACGACCGGCTGGACCTTGCCCGGGTGCGGGGAAGGTCCAGCCGGTCGTCCGACGGGTCGCTGCTCAGCTACTTGTTGAAGAGGCTGTAACCGCCGGGGCCGACCAGGAGGCCGACCACGATCAGGACGATGCCCATGAGGACGCCGCCACGGATCAAGGTGACGATGCCCCAGATGACCAGGGCCACCGCGATGAGCCAGAGGATGAATGTCATGTTGAACTCCCTTCCGGAAGAAGATGTGCCCCACCGTGGGTGTTCCAAACCTGATCTCGTCGTGAGCGCTCCCTCTCGCAGGCAGGCCTGAGGTGCGGCCGTGCCGCCCGTAGACTCGCACCCGTCATGAGCGAGGCCAGCCAGCAGGACGCCGAGCGCGACCCCTCCGGGCGTCCGCCGGGGCGCGGCCGTCGCCGCGCGCCGCGACGCCGGGCCTCCCGCCAGGGTGGCGACGGTCGCGCCGCGCACACCGGGCAGCGGCGCCGGCCGAGGTTCACCCCGGAGCAGGTGCAGGCCCGCCGCGCGCAGGTCCCGGCGATCCGGTACCCCGAGGAGCTGCCGGTCAGCCAGCGCCGCGACGACCTCGCCGCGGCGATCCGCGACCACCAGGTGGTGATCGTCGCGGGGGAGACCGGGTCGGGCAAGACCACCCAGCTGCCCAAGATCTGCCTGGAGCTCGGCCGGGGCGTGGAGGGCATGATCGGCCACACCCAGCCGCGCCGGATCGCCGCGCGCAGCGTCGCCGAGCGGATCGCGGAGGAGCTGGGCACGGCGCTGGGCGACCCGGAGAACATCGTCGGCTACCAGGTCCGGTTCACCGACCGGTCCAGCGGCAGCACCCTGGTGAAGCTGATGACCGACGGGATCCTGCTGGCCGAGCTGCAGCGCGACCGGCTGCTCTCGGCGTACGACACCCTGATCATCGACGAGGCCCACGAGCGCAGCCTCAACATCGACTTCATCCTCGGCTACCTCAAGCAGCTGCTGCCGCAGCGCCCCGACCTCAAGGTCGTGATCACCTCCGCGACGATCGACCCGGAGCGGTTCGCCGAGCACTTCAGCGCCGCGGACGGCACCCCGGCGCCGATCATCGAGGTGTCCGGCCGGACCTACCCGGTGGAGGTGCGTTACCGCCCGCTGGTCGAGGAGTCCTACGCGGACCCCGACATCGGCGCCGAGGGCGAGCTCGTCATCAAGGACCAGACCGAGGCGATCGTCGACGCGGTGCAGGAGCTGGTCCGCGAGGGCCCCGGCGACATCCTGGTGTTCCTGCCCGGCGAGCGCGAGATCCGCGACACCGCGGACGTGCTGGCGAAGCTCCGCCCGAGCCGGCTCAGCGACGCCTTCGAGGTGGTGCCGCTGTTCGCGCGGCTCTCCGCCGCCGAGCAGCACAAGGTCTTCGAGCGGCACACCGGCCGCCGCGTCGTGCTCGCCACCAACGTCGCCGAGACCTCCCTGACCGTGCCCGGGATCCGGTACGTCGTCGACGCCGGCTACGCCCGGATCTCCCGCTACAGCGCCCGCACCAAGGTGCAGCGGCTGCCGATCGAGCCGATCAGCCAGGCCTCGGCGAACCAGCGCGCCGGCCGCTGCGGCCGCGTCGAGGCCGGCATCTGCATCCGGCTCTACTCCGAGGAGGACTTCGAGTCGCGGCCGGAGTTCACCGACCCGGAGATCCTGCGCACCAACCTCGCGGCCGTGATCCTGCAGATGACCTCGCTCGGGCTCGGCGACGTTGCCCGCTTCCCGTTCGTCGATCCGCCCGACCAACGCAACGTCAAGGCCGGCGTGCAGCTGCTCGAGGAGCTCGGCGCGCTGCTCGCGCCGACCGGCTCGGCGGCCCGCAAGCTGACCGGCACCGGCCGCCGGCTCGCCGCGCTGCCGGTGGACCCGCGGTTGGGCCGGATGGTGCTGGAGGCCGAGGGCCGCGGCTGCCTGCGCGAGGTGCTCGTGGTCACCGCGGCGCTCTCCCTGCAGGACCCCCGGGAACGACCGGTGGACGCGCAGGCGCAGGCCGACCAGAAGCATGCCCGCTTCAAGGACGAGACCTCCGACTTCCTCACGCTGCTGAACCTGTGGCGCTACGTCCGCACCCAGCAGAAGGAGCTCTCCTCCAGCGCCTTCCGGCGGATGTGCCGGGCGGAGTACCTCAACTACCTGCGGATCCGGGAGTGGCAGGACCTCGAGTCCCAGCTGCGCCAGGTCGCCAAGCAGCTGAAGCTCGACGTCGGCCGCCCGGCCGACGAGGTCGACGCCGACGGCGTGCACCAGTCGCTGCTCGCTGGTCTGCTCTCGCACGTCGGGCTGCGAGACCCCGACCGTCGTGACTACCTGGGCGCCCGGTCGACCCGGTTCTCGATCTTCCCCGGCTCGGGGCTGTTCAAGAAGCAGCCGCAGCTGGTGATGAGCGCGGAGCTGGTGGAGACCTCGAAGCTGTGGGGCCGGGTCAACGCCGCGATCCGGCCGGAGTGGGCCGAGGAGCTCGGCGCGCACCTGGTCAAGCGCACCTACTCCGAGCCGCACTGGAGCAAGAAGCGCGCCGCGGTGATGGCCTACGAGCGGGTGACGTTGTACGGCGTCCCGCTGGTCGCCGACCGGCTGGTCTCCTACGGCAAGGTCGACCAGGCGCTCGCCCGGGAGCTGTTCATCCGGCACGCGCTGGTGTACGGCGAGTGGGAGACCCGGCAGAAGTTCTTCGCCGAGAACCGTGCGCTGCTCGAGGAGGCCGCCGAGCTCGAGCACCGCGCCCGGCGCCGCGACATCGTCGTCGACGAGCACAGCCTCTTCGACTTCTACGACGCGCGGGTCGGGGCCGAGGTGGTCTCCGGCGCGCACTTCGACTCGTGGTGGAAGCGGACCCGGCAGGAGCACCCGGACCTGCTCACCTTCGACCCGACGATGCTCGTGCACGACACCGCGGCCGAGGTGACCGCGGCGGACTACCCGGACGTGTGGCGCGAGGGCGACCTGGTGCTGCCGCTGAGCTACCAGTTCGAGCCCGGCACCGCGGCCGACGGCGTGAGCGTCGACGTACCGGTGGCCACCTTGAACCAGGTGGACTCCACCGCGTTCACCTGGCAGGTGCCCGGGCTGCGGGCGGAGCTGGTGACCGCGCTGATCCGCTCGCTGCCCAAGCAGCTGCGGGTCAACTTCGTGCCGGCGCCCAACGTCGCCCGGGAGTTCCTGGCGGCCGCGTCGCCGGGCGAGGAGTCGCTGCTGGACGCGCTGGAGCGCTTCCTGCGCGGCCGCAACGGGGTGCACGTGCCCCCCGAGGCGTGGGACTGGACGAAGGTGCCGGACCACCTGCGGCCGACCTTCCGGGTCGTCGACGAACGTGGCCGGGTGGTCGGGGAGGGCAAGGACCTCGAGAAGCTCAAGGAGCCGCTGCGGCCGAAGTTCCGGGCGGCGATGGAGGAGGCGGCGGCGGCCTCCGGGCTGGACGTCACCGGCCGCACGTCGTGGAGCTTCGGCACCGTCGAGCAGACCTTCACCCAGACCCGCGCCGGCCACGAGGTGCGCGGTTTCCCGGGTCTGGTCGACGAGGGCCGGACCGTGGGGCTGCAGGTGTTCGGGTCCGAGGCAGAGCGGGACGCCTCGCACCGGCGGGGGCTGCGGCGGCTGCTGATGCTGGCGGTCCCGTCGCCGGCCCGGTCGATCGCCGACGCGCTGTCCAACACCGAGAAGCTGTCGCTGGCAGGATCGCCGTACCCGTCGGTGGCCGACCTGCTCGAGGACTGCGTCGCGGCCGCCGTCGACGACCTCGTCGAGCGGCACGGCGGCCCGGTCTGGGACGAGGCCTCCTTCGGCCGGCTCGCCGGCGAGGTTCGCGGCGACCTCGCGGACACCACCCGGGTGGTGCTCCACGACGTGGTGCGCGTCCTCGCCGCGTGGCGCGAGGTCGACAAGACCCTGAGCGGCTCGGTGGACCTCTCCCTGCTCTCCGCGGTGGCCGACATGAAGGCGCAGGTCGGCCGGCTGGTGCACCGCGGCTTCGTCTCCGAGGCGGGTACGACGCAGCTGCGGCAGCTGCCGCGCTACCTCGCCGCCGTCGCGGACCGCCGGGCCCGGCTGACCACCGGCGGCGGGGCCGCCCGGGACCGCCGGCTGATGGACCAGGTCGGCGCGCTGCAGGAGGCGTACCTGCACCGCATCGCCGCGCTGCCCGACGGGCGGCTGCCGAGCGCGGCGCTGGTGCAGGTGCGGTGGATGCTCGAGGAGTACCGCGTCAGCCTCTGGGCGCAGACCCGCGGCACGGCGTACCCGATCTCCGACACTCGGATCCGCAAGGCGCTCGACGCGGCCTGAGCCGTCGGCGCACCTCTCGGGCCGTTCGGCCGGGGTGGCGCAGGGCGGCGCGGGCGTACTGTGACGCCAGGGGCGCCTTCTCGGGCCCCGGTGGCGTCGCACCACCGGGGTGCCCGCAGGAGAAGGAGACAGCGTGAACCAGATGAGCCTCGGCGTGATGGCGCGCTCCCGCAAGGAGAACGAGCACCGGCTCGCGCTGCACCCGCGGCACCTGTCGCGGATCCCCGCCGACCTGCGGGGGAGCGTCTACCTCGAGCGCGGCTACGGAGACCGGTTCGGGATGGCCGACGAGCAGCTGAAGGGCTGGGTCGCCGGCTTCAGGTCGCGCGAGCAGCTCATCGAGGAGTGCGACATCATCCTGCAGCCGAAGCCGCTGCTCAGCGACATCGCCGAGCTGCGCGTCGGCCAGGTCCTGTGGGGGTGGCCGCACTGCGTGCAGGACGAGGAGCTGACCCAGGTCGCGATCGACCGCAAGCTCACGCTGATCGCGTTCGAGGCGATGAACTACTGGAACAGTGACGGGTCCTTCAGCCTGCACGTGTTCCACAAGAACAACGAGCTCGCCGGCTACTGCTCGGTGCTGCACGCGCTGCAGCTGGCCGGGGCCACCGGCGACTACGGTCGCAAGCTCCGCGCCGTGGTGATCGGGTTCGGCGCGACCGCCCGCGGCGCGGTGACGGCGCTCAACGCCCTGGGCGTGCACGACGTCGACGTGCTGACCCACCGGGGAGCCTCGGCCGTGGCCGCCCCGATCCACTCCGCGCGCCTGGTGCACTTCGACGACGCGACCGCCTCGCGCCCGAGCTTCGCGGTCACCGAGAAGGGCACGGTGCCCCTGGCCGGGTTCCTCGCCGAGCACGACCTCATCGTCAACTGCGTGCTCCAGGACACCGATGCGCCGCTGATGTTCATGACCGACGACGACCTGGCGCACATGACCCCGGGCACGCTGGTGGTCGACGTCTCCTGCGACGAGGCGATGGGGTTCAGCTGGGCCCGACCGACGTCCTTCAACGACCCCACCTTCGTGGTCGGGGACAACGTGCTCTACTACGCCGTCGACCACAGCCCGTCGTACCTGTGGAACTCCGCGACCTGGGAGAACAGCGAGGCGCTGCTGCCGTTCCTGCCGAAGGTCCTCGCCGGAGCCCAGGCGTGGGACGCCGACCCGACGATCCGGCGGGCCATCGAGATCCGCGACGGGATCATCCAGAACCCCGCGATCCTGTCCTTCCAGAATCGCGCGCCCACGCACCCGCACTGGCCGTTGGCGACCTAGTCGTCGCCCCCGCGCGAGCGGGGCCTACGGGAGCGCGGGACCAGGGGCGGGACCGCGAACGAGGCCCACACCGACTTGTCGCTCCGGGTCCCCGGCAGCACGCCCCAGGCGCTGCTGAACCTCTCGATGACGGCGAGGCCGCGACCGCCGGTGTCGTCCTGGTGGGCGGTCCGGGCGCACGGGGCCGTGGGGGACTCGTCGTGGACGGCCACCCGGACCTGGCTGGCGAGCTCCTCGATGGTGACGGTGAGCGGTGTCCCGGCATGCACGATCGCGTTCGTCACCAGCTCGCTCACCACGAGACGGACGGCGTCCTGGAGCTGGGGGAGATGGTGCTCGGTGAGCCGGACGCTCACGAAGTCGCGCGCCCGGGGGGCGCTGAGGGGCACCGGCGGGAAGCACGCGGTGTCGGACCAGAGAACGCTCGACGTCATACCGCCTCCTGGCGGTGGGGGTCCGGTCCTCGGCTGAGGGCCGGGCGGTGCGTTCGTTCGTTCGTTCGTCCCTGACACCGTGCCCGAACCGTCGCCGACTATGCGTGTTTTCCGGTGTGTCCCGGATATGGCGGTGGTTCGGGAGGGTTCACACCGGGAGCTCGACCCCGCGGTCGCGGGCGGCGGCCACCACCTGGTCGAAGACCGCCCGCTCCATCGCGGCGCCCTCGCGGCGGACCTCGTCCTCGGCGAGCATCAGCAGCCGGTCGAGGCGGACCTCGCTGTCGCGGCCCTCGGCGTCCCAGCCGCCGGTGCCGACGTCCATCCAGTAGCGGCCGTAGCGGGCCTCGTCCTCGGCGTCCCGGTCGTGGTCCTTGCTGGTGAGGTAGAGGCAGGCCAGCGTGGCGCCCCGACGGGCCAGCACCAGCACCGGACGGTCCTTGCCCTGGGCCGGGTCGTCCTCGTAGGGCACCCAGGCCCAGACCACCTCGCCGGGATCCGGCTCGCCGTCGATCTCGGGGGAGTACGTCGTCATGGCGCCCACCCTGGCACACGGCGCGGACGCCCCCGGAGGGTCACGCTCACCGCGGCCGCACGGTGAGGCTCTGCGCCAGGGTGCCGACCGGACCGTCCTGGTCGTGGAGCACGCTGCTGGTCAGGCCCAGCCCGGCGGGTCCGAAGGAGACCGTCGTGTCGAAGCCGAGCCAGTCCCCGCGCGGTGCGGTGAACAGGTGCGCGGTGAGGTCCACGTTGGGGAACGCCACCTCGCCGGGGTCGGCCCGCACGGTCATCCCGTTGGCGATGTCGAGCAGCCCGGCCATCCGGGCGAGGTCGCTGACCGGCTCGTCGCGGACCAGGGGGGTGGAGCTCCGCACCCAGAACGACGCGCGTCCCGGCTCGCTCTGCCGGCGGCGTACCTGCGCCGAGGCGATGAAGCCGCCCGGCCAGACGTCGGTGGGGTCCCAGGGCTCCATCTCGTCGGGCGGCGCCAGCGGCGGGAAGGAGGTGGCCGCGACCGGCCGGGTGTCCGCCGCCTGCATGAGCCAGGCCCGCAGCAGCACGACGTCGCGGCCGGCGTGGCTCATCGTCGCCTCGACCAGCTCGATGGTCCGGCCCGGCCGGCGGACCCGGACCGCGACGTCGACGATGCCGACGGGCACGGTGCCGAGGATGTCGAAGGACAGCCGTCCCACCCCGAGGTGGTCGCTGCCCCGGCTGCCGCGGTCGAGCTCGACCGCGTGCACCAGCAGGCCCAGCGCAGGCGCGATGTGCTGGTCGACCGGGTCCCACGCGCCGCTCACGTGCCGGGTCGCGCGGAACCGCGTGCGGTCGACGCGCTCGAAGTAGGCCATGTGGAGCAGCTCCCGGGATCTCAGTCGGTCGGTGGCCGGCGCCGCAGCGCCTTGGTGGCGCCGCGCTGCTTCTTGCCCGCCAGCCGGCGCTCCTTGGCCCCGCGCGACGGCTTGGTGGCCCGCCTGCGCGGCGGCGGGGGAGCGGTCACCTCGGTGAGCAGCTCGGCCAGCCGGGCCCGGGCCGCCTCGCGGTTGCGGTGCTGGGAGCGGTACTCCGACGCGGTGACGGTGAGCACGCCGTCCACGAGCCGCCTGCCGAGTCGGGCGGCGGCCCGCTCGCGCAGGTGCTCGGGCAGGCCGGAACCGGCCAGCTCCAGGCTCAGCTCGACGCGGGAGTCGGTGGTGTTGACCGACTGGCCACCGGGTCCGCTGGAGCGGCTGAACCGCCAGCTCAGCGCCTCGTCGGGGACCTCGACGCCGCGGACCACGAGGCCGCTCACCGGCGGGCTCCGCGGCAGGGCTGGGCAGGAAACTGGAAAGAGGTGGTGCGCCGGACCGGGAGCGCCTCACGGCGCGTGGCCGCTCGTAGCGGCTTCTGTTGGGACCCGGGGCTGCCGCGGTCCGGCGCACCGCCCACTCTACTAGCCCGGGAGCCGTGGCCAAGGGAGAACGGCATGCTCAGCCGAGCTCGCCGCTGCGCTCGAGCCGCGCCGCCGCCTCGAGCTGCTCGGCCATCGTGACCAGCTTGGCGGCGGAGAGGTCCGAGGCGTACGGCGTCGGGGCGTGGGTCGCGCCCACCCGGGCCCGGCCGGCCGCGACCACCCGGGCGAAGGCGGCCGCCCGCCAGAGGGTGTCCTCGAAGTCGCCGTGCACGACGCCGCGCAGCACCGCGTCCACCAGCAGGCGCACCTCGTCGGGGCCCGGCGGGTCGATCACCCCGGCGACCACCTCGTGCACGGGGGTCTGCCCGCGACCGGCCTCGAACTCCCGGGCCGCGGCCACCGGGTCGGCGTACACCCAGGTGCGCAGCAGGTAGAGCCGCCATAGGCAGCCGGCCAGCGAGCCGGCCGGGGAGCCCGACCAGAGGTCCGCCAGCGTGTCCAGGCCCTCGGTCTCGGCGAGCCGGACGACGCGCGCGACTACGGCCTCGTCCTCGGAGCCGTGGGTGCCGCGGACCAGCAGGGTCGCGCACCGGTCGGCCGCGGTCGACCGCTCGGCGGGGTCGGCGCCGTCGGTCATCGCCTCGAAGTGCCGGGCGCCCGGCAGCGCGGGCCGGTGCGGGCGTGGTGTCTCGGACATCCGGACCAGACTAGGACGAGACCCGGGACGTGCGCACGAGCAGGTGTCAGGCCACCCGTGCAGCGGCCCGGCGGACCGCCTCGACCATCGGCTCCTGCCCGGCCGGGTAGTCGTAGGAGGGGCCGTAGAGGGCCATCTCCAGGACCACCACCCGGCGACCGACGAGGGCGAGGCCCTGGGCGTCGTGGGCCATCACGTCCGGCTCGTCGCCGATCGGGCCGTAGGTGAGGAGGAACCAGCCGGCGCTCCCCCGGGGGACGCTGACCTGCTGGACCGCTCCGACGTCGGCACGCGGATAGTCGCCGAGGCGTTGCGCGCAGCTGTCGTGCCAGGCCAGCAGCGTCTGGTAGGCGCGCCACGCGGTCTTGGGGTCGGCGAACTCGGCGACCAGCTCGGAGGCGGTGCTCACCGAGCCCGTCGGTGGCTCGTAGCTGCGGTGCCGGACGTCGAGCGCGCCGATCGAGGTCAGCGGCACCTTGTGGCAGGTGCCCGCGAGCTCCCGCGGCTCGCTGGCACGGGTGCGCCCGGCGGTCCAGAAGAACTCGTCGTTGAAGCCGGGCAGCTGCGGGGCGGGCAGCAGCAGGTCGACGGGGGCGGCGGCCGGCGGCACGCTCGCTGGCGGGGGCGGGGTCGCCACGGCCGCGGCGCTGCTGGTCGGCGCCGCGGGGCTGCTCGACGCCACCGGGGGCTCCGCGGTCCGGGAGGCCGCCGCGGACTCCTCGGGGCTGGTGGCAGGCGTCGGCTCCCGGGTGGTGCCGGTCCCCTCGGTGCTGATCTCGACCGAGGCGGCGTCGCAGCCGGCGACGGCGGTCACCGCACCGAGCAGGAGGGCCGGGAGGAGGATGCGAGCCGATCGGCGCGTCACGGGCGGGTCCTTCTCTCGGCGGCTGGGCCCCCAGACTAGGTGCGCTGATCCCGGCCTTCGCTGAACCTGCCTGGCGTGTCCCGATACGGTGGCCACGGCCGCTGAGCGCTCCCCGAGCCCAGCCGACCCACGAGAGCACCCGAAAGCACCCGAGATCACCGAGAGCGAGGCGTCGAGAGTTGTTCTGGCAGCGAGGGCGCGCCGGCGCCGGCCTGGTCGCCACGCTCGTGCTGGGCACGACGCTGGCGGGCTGCTCTGCCGCCTCGGTGCAGAGCCCCGGCCCCGACGAGCCCGCCGCGTCGGCGTCGAGCACGCCGGCCCCCAGCTCCCCGGCACCCTCCGCGCCGGTGACGCTGTCGTTCGGGATCTCCGGGGACGCGACGCTGCGGGCGGCGTACCGCAAGCTGGCGCAGGCCTACACCAACGAGCACCCGGACGTGACGATCGAGGTGGAGCGGGTGCCCGGCGACGAGGGTCTGGCCGAGTGGCTGCAGCAGGAAGGCGCACCGGACGTCTTCGTCGCCAGCAACGCGCAGGCGCCGGCCCTGGTCGAGAACGACCTGGTGCAGCCGGTGGACCAGCTGCTCGAGGACCGCGACGTCAGCTTCGGCGACGGCTACCAGCGGTTGGGGCTCGAGGCGTTCAGCGCCGACCAGGCGTTGCAGTGCATGCCGTACGACGTCTCTCCGTTGGTCGTGTTCTACAACCCCGGGCTGGTCCCGTTCCGCCGGCTGGTCGAGCCGGGCGCCGATCCGCTGACCCCGGAGTCGGGGTGGACGTGGGAGCAGTTCACGGAGGCGGCGAGGCTGATGTCGCGCAAGGGCGTCAAGGGCGTCTACGTCGAGCCCAGCCTGCGCACGCTCATGGCCTTCGCGCGCTCCGCGGGCACCGACATCGTCGACGACCCGCGTGAGGCGACCACGCTGACCCTCTCCGACGACGCCACCCGGGCTGCGCTGGAGGAGGTGCTGACGGTGGTCCGCGACCCCGACCTCACGCCCACCGCCCGCCAGCTCGAGCGGCGAGGGGCGATCTCCCGGTTCAGCCACGAGCAGATCGGCATGATCATCGGCACCAGGGCGCTGGTGCCGAAGCTGCGCAAGAACAGCGACTTCGCCTTCGACGTCTTCCCGCTGCCCCGGCTGGGCCGCTCCCGGACCGTCGCGGAGGTCACCGGCTACTGCCTGGCCGCGGACAGCGCGCACACCGAGGCCGCCGCGGACTTCGTCGCCTTCGCGGCCGGGGAGCGCGGCTCGGCCATCCTGGCGGAGACCGGTGCGGTGGTCCCGGCCAACCTGCCGACGCTGAACTCGCTGTCCTTCACCCAACCCGGCGAGCCGCCGCAGAGCGTGCTGGTCTTCGACGACGCCCTGGAGAAGGCGACGCTGGTCCCCTTCGACCCGGGCTGGCCCGAGCTCGTCGCGGCGCTCCAGCCGGACGTGGCGCGGATGTTCAACGAGCCGCTGATCGACCTCGACCAGCTGCTGCCCCAGATGGACGAGCGCTCCCGGGACTTCCTCGAGCCGCTCTCCCCGCAGTGACGCTGCCCTAAACCCGCGCTGAAGCCGCACTGCGCGCTCAGGCCTCGTCGGCCGCCTCGATGATCGCGGTGACGAGGATGTCGCGGGTCAGCTCGACCTGCCAGGGACGGGCGCCGTACTCGGCGAGGCGTTGCCCGACGCGCTCGGGCAGGTCGTCGTCGTCCTTGTCGGCGGGCGGCTCCCAGAGCAGCCGCCGCACGTAGTCGGGGGTGAGCATGTTCTCCACCGGCAGCTTGAGCTCGTCGGCGCGCTCCTTGAGGTTCTCGCGGGCGATGGTGAGCCGGGCGGCCGCCACCGGATCGCGGTCGGCCCAGGCGCGGGGCGGCGGAGGGCCGTCGTAGCGACTCCCGGTGGGCGGCAGCTCGTCCTCGGGCAGGCCCCGGGCGGTGCGCAGCGCCTCGACCCACTGGGCGGCGTAGCGGGCCGCGCCACGCCCGTTGAAGCCCTTGATGCCCAGCAGCGTGCCCTTGTCCCGGGGCAGTGCGTTGGCGGCCTCCACGATCGCGGAGTCGGGGATGATCCGACCGGGGGTGACGTCACGACGCGAGGCGATCTCGTCGCGGGCCTGCCAGAGCTCGCGGACGGCGGCGACCGCACGACGGCCCCGGGCGCGGTGCAGGCCGGAGGTACGCCGCCACGGGTCCTGGCGCGGCCCGGCCGGCAGCGCGGTGACCAGGTGCTCGAACTCCTGGCGCGCCCACTCGGCCTTGCCGGTCTCCTCCAGCTCCGCGGCGAGCGCGTCCCGCAGCTCGACGAGGACCTCGACGTCGAGGGCGGCGTACTCCAGCCACGGCGCCGGGAGCGGCCGGGTCGACCAGTCCACCGCGGAGTGCTCCTTGCGCATGCGGCGCCCGACGATGGTCTCGACCAGGGTGGCCAGGCCGACCCGCGGGTAGCCCAGCAGCCTGCCGGCGAGCTCGGTGTCGAACAGCGTGGAGGGGACCAGCCCGATCTCCGCCAGGCAGGGCAGGTCCTGGGTGGCGGCGTGCAGGATCCACTCGGAGTCGCCGATCGCGTCCTGCAGCTCGGAGAGGTCCTCGAAGGCGATCGGGTCGACCAGCGCGGTGCCGGACCCCTCGCGGCGCAGCTGGACCAGGTAGGCGCGGGCGGAGTAGCGGTAGCCGGAGGCGCGTTCGGCGTCGATGGCCACCGGTCCGGTGCCGGCGCGGACGGCAGCGGCGGTCGCCGAGAGCGCCTCCGGCGTCTCCACCACAGGGGGCAGCCCGTCCCGCAGCTCGAGCAGCGGGACCTCGGGGGGCGGCGGCGCCTCGGCTGCCGCAGAGACCTCCGGCGCCTCTGATGCCTCGGGCGTCTGTTGCTCCTCCGTCATCAGCCGCGGCCGCGCTGTCCCCGGCGGCTGGGCAGGGGAGCCACCCCTTCGGGCACCGGCGGCAGGCCGGAGGCGGTGCACAGCAGCTCGGCCCACGCCTCGACGTGCGGCTCGAGGTCGAAGCGGCCGTTGTCGTCCGCGACCGGCGTCCAGGAGGCGCGGACCTCGAGCTGGGCGGTGGCGTCCTCGTCACCCATCGACCCGTAGCTCTCCGAGGAGACCTTGGTGACGGTGCCGGACGGCGCCACGTAGACGGCGCCGTGCGCGGCGAGCGCCTCGGTCAGCCAGGTCCAGCCGACCTCCCCGAGCAGCGGGTCGTTGGCCATCTCGGGATCGATCTCCGCGCGGGCATAGGCCACGCAACGGAAGGTGCCCGCCCAGGCGTCGTTGCCGGCAGGATCGTGCAGCAGCACCAGCCGTCCGGTGCCGACGTCGTCGCCGTCCACCGTCACGTCGGCGGACAGGGCGGAGGAGAACGGGGCGATGCGCTGGGGCGCCGGCATCTCCTCGCAGAAGATCTCCGGGCGCAGTCGCGCAGCTCGCATCTGCGCCACGGCGACCCGGAACTCCTCAGGGAGAGCGGCGGGGTCCACACGAGGCTCCTGACGTGCGGCCATGCCCTCACCCTAAGCCGGTTTCCCGGGTCCGGTGCCCCGACACGCTGCCTGACCTGGGAAGATCGGCCTCGTGACCCGCGACCCCGCCCCGACCGCCCCGCAGCCCGCGGCCCCTGCCGTCGAGCCGTCCGCCGCAGCCCTCCGTGACTCGGCGCTGCTGCGCGCCGCCCGCGGCGAGGAGGTGCCGCACACCCCGGTGTGGTTCATGCGGCAGGCCGGTCGCTCGCTCCCGGAGTACCGCCGGCTCCGCGAGGGGGTGCCGATGCTCGAGTCGTGCATGCGCCCCGAGCTGGTCGTCGAGATCACCCTGCAGCCGGTGCGCCGCTACGGCGTCGACGCGGCGATCTTCTTCTCCGACATCGTGCTGCCGATGAAGGCGGTCGGGGTCGACCTCGACATCAAGCCGGGGGTCGGTCCGGTCGTGGCCTCCCCGGTCGAGACGCTGGCCGACGTGGCCGCGATCCCCGACCTGACCCCTGAGCACGTGCCGTTCATCACCGAGTCGATCCGGACGCTGGTCGGCGAGCTCGGCGCCACGCCGCTGATCGGCTTCGCGGGCGCCCCGTTCACGGTGGCGTCGTACCTCGTGGAGGGTGGCCCCTCCAAGGAGCACGCCCGGACGAAGGCCATGATGTTCGGCGCCCCGGACGTGTGGGACGCGCTGATGCGCAAGATCGCGTCGATCTCCGCGGCCTACCTGAAGGTGCAGGTCGACGCCGGTGCCTCCGCGGTCCAGCTGTTCGACTCCTGGGCCGGTGCGATGTCCCCCGAGGACTACCGCCGTTACGTGATGCCCTACTCCACCGCGGTGCTGTCCGCGGCGGGGGAGCTGGGGGTGCCGCGGATCCACTTCGGGGTCGGCACCGGGGAGCTGCTCGGGCTGATGGGCGACGCCGGCGCGGACGTCGTCGGGATCGACTGGCGGGTGCCGCTGGCCGACGGGATCCGCCGGGTCGGCGGCCGGGCGGTGCAGGGCAACCTGGACCCCTCCCTGGTGTTCGCCCCGACCGAGCTGATGCTCGCGCGCGCCGCCGAGGTGCTGGAGGCCGGGCGGGCCGCGCCGGGGCACATCTTCAACCTCGGTCACGGCGTGATGCCCTCGACCGATCCCGACCAGCTGGCCCGGCTCACCGACTTCGTCCACGAGACCACCGCACGCTAGCGGCCCCGGAGTGCCGGCCCCGGCCGCACGGACCGGTGCGGATCACTCCGCCACGGCCGCTTCCCGGCGGCGCTGCCGCAGCCGCCGGACCAGCAGCCACGCCGGCAGACCGACGACCAGCAGCACCACGCCGAAGGGCAGCACCGCGCCCACCACCGTGAGGGCGACCACCACGGTGTCCACGAGGGCGTTCCAGCCGCCCTCCAGGCCGGCCAGGAAGCCGGCGTCGTCGAGGGCACCCGGCGGCGCGACGTACTTCTCGGGAGTGGAGAGGTAGACGCTGATCGTCGACATCGAGGTCTGGTCGGCGAGGTAGGCCTGCTGCGCCTGGAGCGACTGCAGCTCCGACTGCCGGGCGGTGATGTCGCGCTCGAAGCGGAGCAGCTCGTCGACGTCCTTGGCGCGGCGCTGGTAGGACTGCAGCCGGTCCAGGCTGTTCTCCAGCGTCTGCACCCGCTCCTCGACGTCGATGACCTCGGTGGTGACGTCCTTCCCCGAGGTGTCGGAGTGCTGGGTCTTGCCGAGTCCCTCGATGGCCCTCATCGCGGCGTCGAACCGCTGCACCGGCACCCGCACCACGACCTGCGCGTTGGTGATGTCGCCGTCGCGGTCGTGCTCGGTCTGCTCGCTGTCCACGGTGCCGCCGAGCGAGACCAGCAGGTCGTCCAGCTCGCGCCGGGCGCGGTCGAGGTCGGGGTCGGTGACCGCCACCTCGCCGGTCTTGATCACGGCCTTGACCTTGACCACCGTGCGGTTGGCCGGTGCCGGGGCGTCGGCTGCCCCGGGGACGTCGGCGAGGCGGTCCGCGCCCCCTCCGGACACCGCGGCCTCGGTGCTCGCGGCCGCGGAGTCGTTGCTGCCGCCGCTGCCACCGGCGCTGCAGGCCCCGGTGAGGAGGCCGAGGACGAGAAGGGATCCGGCCCCCAGGGCCCGCGTACGTGTGGTCGTCATGGGCGTGGGACGCGGCGGAGCGGCCGTCGGTTCCCCCGGTGCGCCGTCCTCACCAGGTGTTTGCCAATCTGTGACCATGCCCCTTCACCCGCCCTACCGCTCGGGACCGGCTCCGGATCCGGCGCACGTGGTCGTCGTCGGGGGAGGGATCTCCGGGCTGGCCGCCGGCGCCGCCGTACGCCGGGAGCGTCCCGACGTCACGGTCACGGTGCTGGAGGGGTCCCCGACGATCGGCGGCAAGCTGGCCCTCGCCGAGGTCGGCGGGATCACCGTGGACGTCGGCGCCGAGGCGATGCTCAACCGCCGGCCCGAGGCCGTGGCGCTGGCGGAGGCCTCGGGGCTCCGGGACCGGATCGTGCACCCGCGCACCACCAACGCCGCCCTGTGGTCGCGCGGGCGGATGGTGCCGATGCCGCGGACCATGATGGGCGTCCCGCTCGACACACGGCTGCTGGCCGAGAGCGGCGTGATCTCCAAGGCCGGGCTGGCCCGGGCCGCGCTGGACGCCGTCCTGCCGGCCACGCACATCGACGACCGGGACGTCAGCATCGGCTGGCTGGTCGAGGAGCGGTTCGGCAAGGAGGTCGTGGACCGGCTGGTGGAGCCGCTGCTCGGCGGCGTCTACGCCGGCCACGCCCGGGAGATCTCGGCACGGGCCGCGGTGCCGCAGGTCGTCGCGCTGCTGGACCGGGACCGCTCGCTGATGCGGGCCGCGGCGGCGGCGACCGGTGAGCGGCCGGCCGACGACGTGCCGGTCTTCGCGGGGCTCGTCGGCGGGGTCGGCCAGCTTCCCGCGGCGGTTGCCGGCGCGGCCGGGCTGGTGGTGCGCACCGGCGCCGTCGTGCGCGACCTGGCCCGGGCCGGCGAGGGCGGCTGGAACCTGGTGGTCGGCTCCACCCACGACCCCGAGATCGTCCACGCCGACGCGGTCGTGCTCGCCACCCCGGCGCACGCGACCGGGCGGCTGCTCGCCGACGTGGTCCCGGACGCCGCGCTGGAGCTCGCCCGGGTGGAGACCGCCTCGATGGCCGTGATCACGCTGGCCTTCCGCGAGCGGGAGGTCCCCGACGCACTGCGCTCCGGCGACACCTCGGGCTTCCTCGTGCCTCCGGTCGACCGGCACCAGGTGAAGGCGGCGACGTACTCGTTCTCCAAGTGGGCCTGGGTGCGCGAGGCCGGCCGCGGCGACGGCGAGGGCAACGACGTGCTGGTGCTGCGCTGCTCGATAGGCCGGCACCGCGAGGAGCAGGTGCTCCAGGTCGACGACGCCGAGCTCGTGCAGACCGCCCTCGAGGAGCTGGCCGACGCCGTCGGGCTGTGCGTGCGGCCGGTCGACAGCCACGTGCAGCGGTGGGGCGGCGGCCTGCCGCAGTACGCCGTCGGTCACCTCGAGCGGGTCCGGCACATCCGCGAGGCGGTGGCCCGGGTCCCCGGGCTGGCCGTCTGCGGCGCGACGTACGACGGGCTGGGCATCCCGGCCTGCATCTCCTCGGCGGAGAAGGCGGCCACCCAGGTGCTCGCCGCCTTGCCCGCGAGGGGAGAATGAGGCCATGACCGACCGCACCGAGACCCCGTCCAAGCGACCGAACCAGGGCAAGGTGGCCCGCGAGCTCAACGAGAGCATCCGCTACACGATGTGGTCGGTGTTCAAGCTGCGCGACGTCATCGGCGACGGTGACCGGGCCGCCGAGGCCAACGAGGTCGAGAAGCTGGTGGAGGCCCTCGCCGCCGAGGACGTCACGGTGCGGGGCATGTACGACGTGTCCGGCCTGCGCGCCGACGCCGACCTGATGGTCTGGTGGCACTCCGAGACCTCCGACGCCCTGCAGGACGCCTACAACCGGCTGCGGCGCACCGCGTTCGGTGCGCGGCTGGAGCCGGTGTGGTCCCAGATGGCGCTGCACCGGCCGGCGGAGTTCAACAAGAGCCACATCCCGGCCTTCCTCGCCGACGAGGAGCCGCGAACCTACGTCAGCGTCTACCCGTTCGTCCGCTCCTACGAGTGGTACCTCCTCGAGGACGACGAGCGCCGCCACATGCTCGCCGAGCACGGCCAGATGGCGCGCGACTACGCCGACGTCCGGGCCAACACGGTCGCCTCCTTCGCGCTCGGCGACTACGAGTGGCTGCTGGCCTTCGAGGCCGACGAGCTGCACCGGATCGTGGACCTGATGCGGCACCTGCGCGGCGCCACCGCGCGCCGGCACGTGCGGGAGGAGGTGCCGTTCTACACCGGGCGGCGCCGCACCCCGACCGAGCTGGTCCACTCCCTGCCCTGAGCCGGCCCGGGCGTCAGGTGGCCAGCGCCGTGAAGACGTCGTAGACCATGAACGCCGGCCAGACGATGCCCTGGACCACCGCCCACACGTACTCCCAGAACGTGTCGGCCTGCTGCCAGAAGTAGAACCAGGCCCCGAACATGCCGAGCCCGTAGATCGCGCCGCCGCCCGCGGCCGCACCGGAGCTGTTGCTCATCCGGCCCCCTTCCCTCGCAGCTCGAGCGTCGCGCCGGACGGTCAACCCACGCCAGGGGAATTGGTCCGCGGTCCGGCGTCGGCGGTCCTAGCCCGTGACCTGCGTGTGGTGCGGACGGCCGGGGTCGTCGTACACCGGCGCGCGGTCCCCGGTCCGGCACGCCTCGAGCTGCGCGCACACCGCGGCACCGAAGAACAACGCCATCGAGGACATCAGCGCCCACAGCAGCAGCGCGAAAATCCCTGCCAGCGGCCCGTAGACGCTGCCGAACGAGCTGCTCAGGTGCACGTAGCCGGCCAGCAGCCCGGTCGCCACCATGGTCAGGACGACCGCGATCCCCGAGCCGAGCGCCAGCCAGCCCAGCGACGGCTGGCGTCGGCGGGGGGCATGGTCGAGCAGCACCGCGATCGTGAAGACCAGCAGCACCAGCCCGAGCGGCCAGCGCACCAGGTTCCACGCCAGCTTGGTCTGATCGCTCCAGCCGTAGACCTGGACCATCGCGTCGGCGAACGCCCCGCCGGCGACCAGCAGCAGGAACCCGACGCCCAGCGGGGCGGCCAGCACCCCGGTCAGCACCGCTGCGCGGCCGTACTTCTCCCGCGCGGGCCGGTCGCGGCGGATCCCGTAGACCCGGTTCAGTCCCCGCTCGATCTGCGCCATCGCGGTGGTCATGGACACCAGCGCGAAGGCGAGCCCGACGCCGAGCGCCAGCTCACCGGCCTCCTGGCTGGCCTGGTCGCCGGAGACCGCGCCGGCCAGCGCGTCCTGCTCCCCGGAGCCGGGGGAGACCGCCTGGATGGTCTGGGCCACGACCCGGGCCGGTTGCTCCTGATCGATGTCCGCCGCGAGCCCGGTCAGGGCCAGCATGAACGGCACGACCGCCAGCGTGGCCTGCAGGGCGAGCGCGCGGCTGCTGCTGGACCCGTCCCCGTAGCGGAACCGGGTGAAGGAGTCGACGGCGAGCCGCACCAGACCCACCTTCCGCGCGACCCGCCAGGCGTCTTCGGCGTCCAGCTCGTCGCCGTCCATCTCGACGGTGACCGGGACCGCCCGGGCGGTCGTCACCGGCTCACGACTCCCGGTGCGGTGGTGACGGCCCGGGCCAGCCGCCGCGGGCGCGACGAGGTCAGCACGTCCTCCAGCCACAACGGCCTGGCGTCGGGGCCGGACAGCGGCACCCGCCAGTTCGGGTACTCGTCGGTGGTGCCGGGCTGGTTCTGGGTGCGCCGGTCGCCCACCGCATCGGTCAGCGACACGCAGCGGAGCCGGGAGGGCGTGAGCGTGAGGTAGCGGTGCAGCGCCTCGACGGTGGCCTCGACGTCGGCGTCCGCGACGAGCAGCCCCCGGGAGCGCAGCTCGTCGAGCCAGCGCTCCCGCTCCTGCGCGTCGACGGCGGCCTCCTCCGCCAGCGGGCGGGTGAGCAGACCGAGCTCGTCGCGCAGCCGGACGTGCTCGCCGGCGAGGTAGCCGGCCGTGGGCGGAAGGTCGTGGGTGGTCACCGAGGCCAGGCACAGCTCGCGCCAGCGCTCGGCGACCAGCGGCCGGCCGTTCTCGTCGTACTCGAACCACAGGATCGAGGTGCCGAGGATGCCGCGGGAGCGCAGGTAGTCGCGCGCGGAGGGCTCCACCACCCCGAGGTCCTCGCCGACCACGACGGCGCCGGCCCGTTGCGCCTCCAGCGCGAGCACGCCGATCATCGCCTCGTGGTCGTAGCGGACGTAGGTGCCGGCGGAGGGCGGCGCCCCCTCGGGGATCCACCAGAGCCGGAACAGCCCGATGATGTGGTCGACGCGGACCCCGCCGGCGTGTCGCAGCACCGCCCGGATCAGGTCGCGCAGCGGGGCGTAGCCGAGCTCGGCCAGCCGCTGCGGCCGCCACGGCGGCTGGCTCCAGTTCTGCCCGATCTGGTTGAACGGGTCCGGCGGTGCGCCGACCTGGATCCCGGTCGCGTACGTCGTCCGCAGCCGCCACGCGTCGGCGCCGCCGGGGTGCACGCCGACGGCCAGGTCGTGCATCGTGCCGAGCGCCATCCCGGCCGCGAGCGCGGTGTCCTGGGCCCGGCCGAGCTGCTCCTCGAGCAGCCACTGCAGCCACATCTCGAAGTCGACGTCCGCGCGCCGGGCGGCCGCCAGCTCCTGGACCGCGGGGGAGCCGACGTCCTGCAGCCGCTCCGGCCAGGCGCGGTAGTCGGTGCCGTGCTCCTGAGCGATGACGCTCCAGGTGGCGAAGTCGCGCAGCGCCGGACCCTGCTGCCCGACGAACTCCTGCAGGGCCCGCTCGCGGGCGGCGTCGCGGGGGACGTCGGCCAGCAGCCGCAGCGCCGCGAGCTTCGCGGCCCAGGCGGTGTCCCGGTCGATGACGTCGGCGTCGTCGAGCACGGCGTGCACGCCCTGGCCCAGGGCGTCGACCTCGGCCCGGCCGGCCGCGTCGAGGGCGGCGTACTCGGGCACCAGCTCGATGCGCAGGTAGAGCGGGTTGAAGAACTGCCGGGAGGTCGGCAGGTACGGCGAGGGCTCCATCGGCGGGGTCGGCTCGGCGGCGTGCAGCGGGTTCACCAGGACGAAGTCGGCGCCGAGCTCCGCGCCGGACCAGCGGGCCAGGTCCGCGAGGTCGGCGAGGTCGCCGACGCCCCACGAGCCCCGGGACCGGACGCTGTACAGCTGCGCCGCCAGACCCCAGGAGTAGGTGTCGCGCAGCGACTCCGGCAGCCCGAGCCAGCCCGGGGTGACCACCAGCGGCGCCGCGGCCACCGTGGCCCCCGAGCGGGCGTGCAGGGTGTGGTAGCCCAGCGGCAGGTCCGTCGGCACCGTGAACGTGGCCTCGCCGACCAGCCGGTCACCGACCTGGCGCGGGTCCACCCATCGGTCCGTCTGCGGTACGTCGTCGTGGCGGCTGCCGTCCTCGAGCTCCAGCCAGACCTCGACGGGCGCGCCGTGGTCGACGTGGACCGGCACCTCGCGGCGCTCGCCCTGGACCGTGACGACGCTCGGCGGCAGCATCCGACGCCACGGCTGCTCACGGCGCTCGGCCAGCGCGGCCGCGGGGTCGGCGGTGTCCACGCCCATCGCGCCGAGCACCCGGGTCACGGTCGCGTCGGGGACCTGGACCGGGCGGCCCTGCCAGTCGTGGTAGTCGGTGGCGACGGCGTAGGAACGCGCCAGCTCCCGGAGCGCGGCGGAGTCGGGGTGAGCGGAGTCGGTGGAGTCAGTGGAGGCGGAGGTCACCGGTCGATCATGTCCCATCCGACGACTCGGCTAACCCACCCATGTGGGACGGCGAGACGCCGGGTGGCCGCTAGCCCTCGACCGGGTCCAGGGTCAGGCTGATCGAGTTGATGCAGTAGCGCTGGCCGGTCGGGGTGCCGTAGCCGTCGTCGAAGACGTGGCCGAGGTGGGAGCCGCAGCTCGCGCAGCGGACCTCGACCCGCTTCATCCCGTGGGAGGTGTCCTCGAGGTACTCCACGCGGTCCTCGGCCAGCGGCGCGTAGAACGACGGCCAGCCGCAGTGCGCGTCGAACTTCGTCTGGGACCGGAACAGCTCGGCCTGGCAGGCCCGGCAGCGGTAGACCCCGACGGTGCTGGTGTCGGTGTACTCGCCGGTCCCGGCGCGCTCCGTGCCGGCCTGCCGGAGCACGGCGTACTCCTCGGGCGAGAGCTCCTCGCGCCACTGCGCGTCGGTCTTGTTCACCTGGTAAGCCATGCCTCCAGCCTACGGAATCGCCGCAAAAGGACGCCGTCGCGCCGGGGCTGGTTGGATGGCGCCATGGCCACACCCGCAGCAGAGGTGGACGCAGGAGGACGTGCGGTCCGGGTCTCGAGCCCCGACCGCGTGATCTACGAGGCGACCGCCACCACGCCCGAGGTCACCAAGCTCCAGGTGGTGGAGTACTACGTCTCGGTCGAGCAAGGCATCATGCGTGCGCTGCGTGACCGGCCGACCGCACTGGAGCGGTGGCCCAAGGGCGTGCGCGAGGGGATCACCCTGGCCACCCGCACCGGTGAGCACGGAGACGCCTTCTACCAGAAGCGGATGATGAAGGGCGCCCCCGAGTACGTCGAGTCCGCCACCGTGACCTTCCCGTCGGGGCGGACCGCCGACGAGCTGTGCCCGACCGAGGTGGCCGTCGCGGCCTGGGCCGCGCAGATGGGCACGCTGACCTTCCATCCGTGGCCGTGCCGCCGCGACGACACCGACCATCCCGACGAGCTGCGCATCGACCTGGACCCGCAGCCGGGCACCGACTTCGCCGACGCCGCGCGGGTGGCGCTGCTCGCGCGCGACCTGCTGGAGGAGCTCGGCCTGGTCGGCTTCCCCAAGACCAGCGGGAACCGGGGCGTGCACGTCTACGTCCGGATCGAGCCGCGGTGGGAGTTCACCGACGTACGCCACGCAGCGATCGCGTTCGGCCGCGAGCTCGAGCGGCGCACGCCGGCGGTGACCACGGCGTGGTGGAAGGAGGAGCGCGGGGAACGCATCTTCGTCGACTACAACCAGAACGCGCGGGACCGCACGATCGCGAGCGCCTACTCGCTGCGCCCGAAGCCGGGAGCGCCGGTGTCGACGCCGGTGCAGTGGGACGAGCTGGCCGAGATCGGGGACCCGGCCCGGTTCAACCTCTTCACCGTGCCGGACCGGCTGGCCGAGCACGGGGACCCGCACGCCGGCATCGACGACCGGCACTGCTCCCTGCAGCCGCTGCTCGACCTCTACGCCCGCGACGTGGAGCAGGGCATCTCCGACCTGCCCTACCCGCCCGACTACCCGAAGATGCCGGGGGAGCCGCCGCGGGTCCAGCCGAGCCGCAAGAACGCCGCCAACTGGGACGACGCCTGACCCCCCGCTGACCGCCGAGTCGGCGCATCTGCAGCGCTGAACCCCGCCGAGTCGGCGCATCTGCAGCGCTGAACCCCGCCGAGTCGGCGCGTCTGCAGCGTCTGCAGGGGCACGTGCAACGGGGGCCGGAGCGTGATGCTCCGGCCCCCGTCCCCCGATCGGGAAGACCAGGTCAGTAGACCTGCACCTGCATCATCCCGTTGCGGTTGGAGTTGACCACCTTGATCTGCGTGCCGGTGTCGGGCACCTGCACGCTGCCCTGCTCGTTCGCCTCGTCCCAGTAGCGCTCGCCGTGGGTGTCGTCGAACACCGGGGCGGCCGCGCGGGCGGGCACCTCGAGGGTGGTCATGCCGTCCTCGGTCTCGCGGTGCAGCGACAGCGCGTCGGTGCGCTCGAGACCGAAGGTGGCGTCGAACGCCTGGATCCGGTTGCGGGCCACGGTCCCGTCGGACCACGCGAGGGCCTCGCCGCGGGCGTCGACCGGCAGCACGAGGCCGCCGCCGGGGTGGGTGCTGGTGTTGTTGTCGGCGTAGAGGTCGTTCCAGTACCAGACCAGCATGCCGTCCTGGTAGGGGAAGTGCTCGACCCGGTTGGGCTCCGTCTTCGACCAGCCGAAGTTGTAGGGGCCCTGCTGCAACGTCTGGTCGTAGCCGAGGTACTGCCGGTTCTCCACCAGGTAGTGGTGCTGGAACGTCTCGCTCGTCTTGCCGTTCTCGGCGATGACGAACTTGTCGAGCTTCCAGCCGGGAGCCCCGTTCTCGGCGCCCTCGGTGAGCGCGGAACCCACGGCGATGTCGTCGACGAGGAAGCCGAGCTCGTTCGTGCCCGGGTCGTTGACCATCCGGAAGCGCACCTGCACCTGCTTGCCGGCCCAGCTGGAGAGGTCAGCGGTGAGCGGCACCCAGCCCTTGGTCGACCCGGTGATCCCGTGGCCTTCGTTGCTGCCGTAGGGGTTGGTCGTCGTGGAGCGGTTCGTGGCCAGCGGTGTCCAGGTCGAGCCGTCGGCGGAGACCTCCGCGTAGGCGTAGTCCCAGTCCTTCTCGATCTCGTAGCGCACGTTGGCGGTGAGGGCGCCGGAGGCAGGGACGGTGAACTCCGGGCTGGTCACCGTGGCGACACGGTCGTCGCCACGGCCGGAGTAGAAGTAGTCGTTCCCGGTCGCGGCGGGGCCGATGTCGGTGACCTTCGTGCCGTCGGGCAGGTTCACCAGCAGCGCCTGCGCCTTCTTGGTGGCGTGGGCGGCGGGGCCGAGGTGGTGGGTGGACTTCGTGTCCGCGTCAGCGACCTCGTAGTCCAGCCAGCCGAGCATCAGCTTGCTCCAGGGGTCCATGTGGCCCGGGGTGGTGCCGATGGAGTCCTTGCCGTGGCCGAGCCAGGAGCCGGAGCTCATCAGGGTCCAGAAGCCGGTGCCGTTGTCCCCGCCCGCCGTGTCGTAGAGGTCGGGCAGGCCGAGGTCGTGGCCGAACTCGTGGGCGAAGACACCCAGGCCGCCGTTCTCGGGCTCGGTCGTGTAGTCGCGGATCCAGACGCCGGTGTCACCGATCTCGATGCCGCCGTTCTTGGTGTAGCCGTCCGGGCCGGCGCCGTCCGGGCCGCGCCCGTTGACGCCCACCGCCCAGCGGTGCGACCAGATCGTCGACTCGGGAGCGCCGGCTTCCTCGCCCTCCCCGGCGTGGATGGCCTGGAAGTGGTCGACGTAGCCGTCGGGCTCGGCGAAGACGCCGTCGCCGTCGCTGTCGAAGCGGTCCCACTGGTCGAAGCGCGTCAGGTAGTCGGCGATCTCGGCGGTGGACTTGCCCGCCTTGACCTGGGCGGCGTACCAGGCCTCGGCGGTGTCGTCGATGAACGACGTCATGTCCTTCTGGCTCTCGGTGGTGCCGTACGCCGCCTCGGGCTTGTCGACCTTCACCCAGTCGCTGACGTCGCCGTTGACGGTGTAGCGGCCGCTGGAGGCCTCCTCGTAGAAGTCCTTGAAGGACTCCCCGTTCTGCTCCGGCAGGCCGTTGAAGAACATGTCCAGGTAGTGCTGGCGGTTGAAGTCCGGGATCCAGTAGGTGCTGTTGTCGCTCGACCGGTCCGGCTTCGGGATCTGGTTGTGCAACGGCCCGGCCGTCGTGCTGCCGGTCGCGTTGCCGCCGAACTCGACCAGGATCGAGAAGAGCTCGTCCTGGGACTGCAGTCCGTACTGCGCCCACTGGCCGGGCGCGACGCGGACGGACTTCGAGCCGCCGCGGTTGCGCGGCTCGGCCTTGCCGGCCAGGACCAGCTCGACGGCGCGCTTGTTCAGCGCGCGCTGCTTGGTCGAGAGCGGGTCGGCGCGGTCGTCGGTCTTGGTCTTGCCGTTGGCTGCCTGCTGGCCGGGGTCGGCCGGCGGCACGGCGATGGCGGGTGCGGGGATCGCGGTGGCGAGCAGGGCGGCGGTGGCCGCGCCGCTCAGGACGCCGAGACTGCGTCGTTTCACGCAGGAGTCCTTCCAGGGTAGGGATCACGGCGAAGCCGATGGGCGCGCCGAGACATGTGCGGTGCTGCACGTGACCCGCGGAACTTCACCATCCGTTCACCGCGAAGTAAAGAGATTCCAGGGTCTCGTTTCGGTCACCGACGGCGCGCACGCCTGTCCGGTTCTTGCAGGTTCGTGCAATGCACGATCGTGCAACCTGTTTGCAGAACAGGCGGGTCGGCCCCGGTCCGGTAACCCTCAGGGTCGTTCGGGCGGAGCGGGGCGCAGCGGCAGGCGGACCGAGAACACCGTCTCGCCGGACCGGCGCTCGACCGAGAGCAGGCCGCCGTGGTGCTCCACGACGATCCGGCGGGAGATGTCGAGCCCGAGGCCGGTGCCCTGGCCGACCTCCTTGGTGGTGAAGAACGGCTCGAAGGCGCGGGACATGACCTCCGCGGGCATCCCGGGTCCGGTGTCGCCGACCTCGACCACCACCGCGTGGTCCTCGACCCTGGCGGAGACCCGCAACGTGCCCGAGCCGTCCATCGCGTGCACCGCGTTGTCGACCAGGTTGGTCCACACCTGGTTCAGCTCGCCGGCCATCGCGTCGAGGCGGGGTACGTCGTCGGCGTACTCGCGCACCACCACCACGCCCGGACGCAGCTTGTGCGCCAGCATGGCCAGCGTGCTCTCCAGGCCCTCGACCACGTCGGTCGGCTGCACCGAGGCGCGGTCGAGCTGGGAGTAGGAGCGGACCGTCGCCACCAGGTCGGAGATCCGGCGGGTCGACTCCTTGACCTCCTGGAGCAGCCCGGTGGAGGCCAGCGAGCTGGCGACCCACTCCAGCCCGGCCTCCAACGAGGCGGCGTCGAGCAGCGCCGCGACCCGCTCGCACCAGCCGACGTCGCCGCCGGCGGCGGCCAGCGCCGGAGCGATCAGCCAGTCCCGCTCGACACCGTGCCGGATCAGCCAGTCGGAGAGGGCGTCCTCGCCGTCGGCGAGCGCCAGCGGGTCGTCGCCCGGCGGCCGCGGGCCGATCTCGCGCCGCAACGCGTCGAGGCCCATGAACTGCGTGGCCGAGATCGAGTGCTCGGCCAACCGGCCCAGCGAGGAGAGCAGCTGGGCGTGCGTCTCCTCAAGCGCGTCGACAGCGCGGGTGGCGGCCGAGGCGGGGTTGTTGATCTCGTGGGCGAGCCCGGCGGCCAGGGTGCCCAGCGCCACCAGCGCCTCCCGCTGCCGGGCCGCGGACTCGATGCCGCGCACCGAGAGGACCAGCCCGCGGATGAGGTGCACGCCGAACGGGAACCAGGCGTCGGCCAGCTCCCGCAGCCGCCCGGCGGGGACCCGCAGCACCCGGCCGGAAGACTGCCCGCGACCGCTGGCGAGGTAGCGGCCGTGCTCGTCCCAGGCCTGGAAGCCGCCCGCCCACTGACCGGGCGACTGCATCGTGCCGATCGTGCTCTCCTCGTGGCCGACGTGACGCAGCAGCTCCAGGGCGCCCTCGAGCAGCACCCACCAGCTGTCGGCGGGCTGGGCCTCGTGGAACAGCTCCTGGCCCGGGCCGAAGGTGACCTCCTCGCCGGCGTCGGCCAGCTGCCGGAGCTGGTCGTCGTCCAGGCCGGCGAAGAGCTCGAGCGCGCGCAGGTCGTGGAAGGTCATCGCCGTGCTCAGATCGTGGCCAGGTAGCGGTGCACGAGATAGACCGCCATCGCGCCCTCGCCGACCGCGGAGGCGACCCGCTTCATCGAGTCGAGGCGTACGTCGCCGGCGGCGAACACCCCGGGCATGCTGGTCTCCAACGTGTACGGCGCGCGCGCCAGCGGCCACCGGTCGGCGTACGGCGCCGTGGCGAGGTCCTGACCGGTCACCACGAACCCGTGCGGGTCGCGGGCGATCTCCGCCCCCAGCCAGTCGGTGCGCGGCTGCGCCCCGATGAAGACGAAGAGCCAGCTCGCCGGCAGCTCCTCGCTGGTGCCGGAGGTCCGGTCGGCCACCGTGACGCGCTCCAGGTGGTCCTCGCCGTGTGCCGCGACTACCTCGCTGCGCAGCCGCACCTCGATGTTCGGGGCCGCCCGCACCCGGGCGACGAGGTACTGCGACATGGTGGCCTCCAGGGCGGCGGCGCGCACCACCAGCACCACCCGCTTCGCGTGCTGCGCGAAGTTCAGCGCCGCCTGGCCGGCCGAGTTGGCCGCGCCGACGACGTACACCTCGTCGCCCTCGCACTGCCGGGCCTCGCTGGCGCTGGCGCCGTAGTAGACGCCGCGGGAGGTGAGCCGCTCCACGCCGGGCGCCTCGAGGCGTCGGTAGGAGACGCCGGTGGCGATCAGCAGCGAGCGCGCCTCGATCTCGCCCGAGCCGTCGAAGCGGACCGCGCGCACCGGCCCTCGGGTCTCGAAGCCGACCACGTCGCGGGCCAGCACCATCTCGGCGCCGAACCTGCCCGCCTGGGCCACGGCCCGGTCCGTGAGGTCCGCACCGGAGAGCCCCTTGGGGAAGCCGAGGTAGTTCTCGATCGACGCGCTCTGACCGGCCTGCCCGCCGGGAGCGTGCTGCTCCACCACCACGGTCCGCAGGCCCTCCGAGGCGGCGTAGACGGCGGCCGCCAACCCGGCCGGGCCGCCGCCGACGATGCACAGGTCGTACAACGGCTGCTCGGCCCGGGTCCGCAGCCCCAGCGCGTCGGCCAGGTCCAGCATCGAGGGGGCACGCAACGTGACCCCGTCCGGCACCAGCACCAGCGGCAGGTCGTCGGGGCCGGCGCCGGCCAGCCCCGCCAGCCGGCCGCCCTCCTCGTCACGCTCGACGTCCAGCCACCGGTAGGGCACGTGGTTGCGCGTGAGGAAGGTCTTGGTCTCGTGGCTGCGCTCGGACCAGCGGTGCCCGACCACCCGCAGCTGCGAGGTCTCCTCCGGGTGGGCGCGCCGCCAGTCGTCGAGGAGGTCGTCGGTGACCGGGTAGAGCCGCTCACCCGGCGGGTCCCACGGCTTGAGCAGGTAGTAGTCCAGGCCGATGTCGTTGATCGCCCGGATCGCGACGTCGGTGTCGGCGTACGCCGTCAGCAGCAGCAGCTTGGCGTCGGGCACCTGCTCACGGACCTGCTCGAGAAGCTCGATCCCGGTCATCGCCGGCATCCGCTGGTCGGAGACCACCAGCGCCACCGACCGGTCCCGCAGCACCAGCTCGCCGAGCACCGCGAGCGCCTCCGCCGCCGAGGTCGTGCCCACCACCCGGTAGTCGGCGCCGTAGCGGGCGCGGAGGTCACGGGTGATCGCCCGCGACACCACCGGATCGTCGTCGACGGTCAGGATCGTCGGCTTGCTCATCGGACCTGCTTCCCGCCGGAGCCGTCACGTGGGCGGCATGGCACGAGCACGCGCCCGGGATCACGCGGCGGCATCACGCCGACCCGCACAGGCTAGCCGCGCGGCGGCGGTGGCGTCGACGAGTCGAGGAACGCCGCCAGCCGGGCGTCGGTCAGGTCCTCGTGCGCGATCGCCCCCACCGGGTCGAGCGCGGCGACGGTCACGTGGCAGAGGGCGCCGAGCAGTGCCAGGCCGGCCAGCTGACCCAGGTCCTCGGCCATGTCCGCTCCTCCCGACCGGTCGCCACCTGACCCGAGGGCTCGGGCACCGTGCGTCGCTCTCCCACCATGGTGGCGCGCGGCGGCGCCCGTCGGAGACGAAACAGGTGAGCATGTCGGGTCGTTCGAGCAACCCCGTCCGGGCCAGGGCGGATGGCCCGGACGGACCGCTCAGAAGCCGGTGACGCCCTCGCCCTCGCCGGCCTGCTCGTCGAAGTTCTCCTGCTCCAGCAGGTGCAGGATCGGCACGCCCAGCTTGCGCCGAGCCCGGGAGGTCCAGTCGAGGTGGAAGAACTCCGAGACGACGTGCGAGCGGGTCAGGATGATCACCTCGGCGGCGTCGACCTCGGCGACCTTGGCGGCCAGCGCGTCGACCGGGTCGGCGCTGACGATCTCCCCGACGACGTCGCCGCCGCAGTCGGTCATCTGCTTCAGGCAGGTGTCGAGCTCGCCGCGGGCTTCGGAGAGGAGCTCGGCCTGGACGGCCTCGATGTTCTCCTGGTCCATCACCAGGGCGGGGGAGGCCAGCACCTCACTCGCCGCGATCGAGCCGAGGGCCGACTCGACGCGGGCCGCCGCGTCCTCCACCGGCAGCAGCACGTGGTAGCGCACCGGGTCGGCGACATCGGTGTGCAGGCCGCGGACCTGCCGGGCGTCCTGCTCGGAAAGAGGTTGCTCGACCAGGAGCACCACGTCGTACGTCGTCGTCCCACTCATGGGACGAGCCTAGTCCTGCCCGCCGAGGACGGCGGCCAGGTCGTAGGACACCGGCTCCTCGAGCTGCTCGTAGCCGCACGAGTGCGGGTCCCGGTCGGGCCGCCAGCGCTTGAACTGCGCGGTGTGCCGGAACCGTGAGCCCTCCATGTGGTCGTAGCCGACCTCGAGCACCCGCTCGGGACGCAGCGGCACGAACGAGAGGTCCTTGCCGGCGCTCCACCGGCTCTGCGTGCCGGGGACCCGGTCGGGGTTGGCGACCGCCCACTCCGACCACTCGCCCCACGGGTGCTCGGAGAGCTCCTCGGCCCGTAGCGGCTGCAGCTCCTCGACGAGCTCGGCCCGGCGCTTCGCGGTGAACGACGCCGAGACCCCCACGTGCTGCAGCCGGCCCTGGTCGTCGTAGAGCCCGAGCAGCAGCGAGCCGAGCAGCGGGTTCGCCTCCGTCGAGGTCTTGTGCAGCCGGTAGCCGGCGAGCACGACGTCGGCGGTGCGCTCGTGCTTGATCTTCAGCATGGTGCGCGTGTTCGGCTGGTACGGCGCGCTCATCGGCTTGGCCACCACTCCGTCCAGGCCGGCGCCCTCGAACCGCTCGAACCAGTCGCCGGCCTCCGCGGCGTCGGTGGTGATCCGGGTCAGGTGCAGGGGCGGCCGGACGCCGTCGAGGGCCGCCTCCAGCCGCTGCCGGCGTACGGCGAACGGCTCGGCCATCAGCGACTCGTCGCCGAGCGCTAGGAGGTCGAAGGCCACGAACCCGGCCGGGGTCGCCTCGGCCAGCATCCGGACCCGGGAGTCGGCGGGGTGGATCCGCTCCTGCAGCCGCTCGAACTCGAGCCGGTCGCCGACCGCCACGAACAGCTCGCCGTCGAGCACGCACCTGTGCGGCAACCCCTCCAGCATCGCCGCCACTACCTCGGGGAAGTAGCGGGTGAGCGGCTTGGTGTTGCGGCTGGCCAGCTCGACCTCGTCGCCGTCGCGGAACACGATGCAGCGGAAGCCGTCCCACTTCGGCTCGAAGGCGAGCCCGCCGAACTTCGTCGGATCGGGGATGCCCTTGACGGACTTGGCGAGCATCGGCTGGACCGGGGGCATCACAGGGAGGCGCACACCGGCACTTTACGATGCAGACGTGCCGATCCAGCTGTCCGACCGCAACCCGTCGGTGCCCGCGGACCGGCTGCTCGGCGAGCTGGTGCCGCCACCGCGTTTCGCCGACGTCAGCTTCGACAGCTACCGGCCCGCCTCCGACCAGCCCTCGCAGGCCCAGGCGGTCGACCGGCTGCGCGAGTTCGCCGACACCTTGGACCAGGCCGGCGCCCGCCGCGGGTGGTTCAAGCGCGACAAGGCACCGACCGGCCCGGCGGGCATCTACCTCGACGGCGGGTACGGCGTCGGCAAGACCCACCTGCTCGCCTCGCTGTGGCACACCGCGCCCGGGCCGAAGCTGTTCGCCACCTTCGTCGAGCTCACCCACCTCGTCGGCGCCCTCGGCTTCCACGACGCCGTCGCCGCGCTCTCGGACTTCCGGCTGGTCTGCGTCGACGAGTTCGAGCTCGACGACCCCGGCGACACGGTGCTGGTCTCCACGCTGCTGACCCGGCTGCGCGAGGCCGGGGTGCGCCTGGCCGCCACCTCCAACACGCTGCCCGGCAAGCTCGGGGAGGGCCGCTTCGCCACCGAGGACTTCATGCGCGAGATCCAGGGCCTGTCGGACTCGTTCGCGTCGGTGCGCATCGACGGCGAGGACTACCGGCACCGCGGCCTGCCCGAGGCGCCGGCCTCGCAGTCGCTCGAGGAGGTCAAGACCCGGGCGCAGCGGCCGGGGGCCAGCTTCGACCACTTCGTGGACCTGTCCCGGCACCTCGCCGACGTGCACCCCTCGAAGTACGGCGCCATGCTCGACGGCGTCCGGGTGGTCTGCCTCGAGGACGTCCGTACCGTCTCCGACCAGGCGGTGGCGCTGCGGCTGGTGGTGCTGGCCGACCGGCTCTACGACCGGGACGTGCCGGTGGTGGCCTCCGGGGTCTCCTTCGACGAGCTGTTCGCGCCGCCGCTGCTCGAGGGCGGCTACCGCAAGAAGTACCACCGGGCGGTCAGCCGGCTGGTCGCTCTGGCCCGTGAGGGCGCGGGGCTCGACGAGGCCTGAGCTCGTCGGCGCGTTCTGCTGCGCAGGGCGGCAGGGATCTTTACCCTTCTGCCGTCGCGCTCATCTCAGGAAGCGCCCCTCACGAAGGATCCACATGCTCAATCTGCCTGTCCGTGCTGCCCTGGTGGCGGTCGCCGCCGGCTCCGTGCTCGCCCCCGTCTCGGCGACGGCCGAGACGCTGAAGATCGACGACGGCACCTCCGACGCCTGGGAGCAGGTCTTCGCTTCGCAGACCAGCGGCCCGAGCTACGTCGAGGCCGGCTCCCCGGTGAACGCCGACCTCACCAGAACCGTCGTGCGGCACAGCGCCCGTCGGGTCACCGTCCGCTCCAACTTCGTCAAGCTCACCAAGAACGCCGAAGGCGTGATGATGGCGGCCAAGATCCGGACCGACGAGGGGCTGTGGCGGGCCGCGCTGGTGTTCCACGACGGCTCCCGCAAGGGAGCGTTCATGCTCAAGAAGCGCGGCGAGGTGAGCTGCACCGGCCTGACCAAGGAGGTCGACTTCGCCCACGACGCGGTGCAGATCTCGGTGCCCCGCGCCTGCCTGTCCGCGCCGCGGTGGGTCCAGGTCACCGTCGCCGGCGGCAACTACGGGGAGGGTGCCAGCGGGCACTCCTACATCGACGTGGCCGGCATCGCGGGACACCGCTTCTCCCACTGGTCCGCCAGGATCCACCGCGGCTGAGCGGACGCCGAGGGGTCGACCGGCATCGTCGCGCGGTGGGGGATACTCGCTCGCATGAGCTCCCGCGAGAAGTCCCTCACCGAGACGTTGCGCCTGCCCGCCGGGCCGGTCGACCTCTCGGCGCACGCCGCCGACGACACCCCGGGCTTCGGTGGCTCCAAGAACGACGGCAAGGACGCGCTCGCCGATCTCGAGGACCCGCTGAGCGAGCTGCAGGAGCGGTTGTTCGCCGAGGGCGTCAGCGGCGGCCGCCGCAGCCTGCTGCTGGTGCTGCAAGGGATGGACACCTCCGGCAAGGGCGGGGTGATGCGTCACGCGGCAGGGCTGGTGGACCCGCAGGGACTGCACATCAACGCGTTCAAGGCGCCCACCGAGGAGGAGCGCGGCCACGACTTCCTGTGGCGGATCAGCAAGGAGCTGCCGCCTGCCGGCAAGATCGGGATCTTCGACCGCTCCCACTACGAGGACGTGCTGATCGCCCGGGTGCGGGCGCTGGTCCCGCTGGAGCGGATCGACCTTCGCTACGACGCGATCAACGATTTCGAGAAGCGGCTGGTCGACGAGGGCACCGTGGTGGTGAAGTGCATGCTGCACATCTCGCCGGAGAAGCAGCTCGAGCGGCTCCTGGAGCGGCTCGACAGCCCGGAGAAGCACTGGAAGTACAACCCCGGCGACGTCGACGAGCGCGCCCTGTGGCCCTCCTACCGCGATGCCTACGAGCTGATGCTCGAGCGCTGCAACACCGACGACGCCCCCTGGCTGCTCGTCCCCGCGGACCGCAAGTGGTACCGCAACTGGGCGGTCGCGACGGTGCTGCACGAGGCACTGGAGGGCATGAAGCTGAAGTGGCCGGAGGCGGACTTCGACGTCGACACCGAACGGCAGCGGCTCACGGAGCTCAAGCTGTGACCCTGCGGACCGTGCGGGCCACGCGCTTCGTCGCGCCGCTGCGCGAGGGAGGCTCGCTGCCCGGGCTGATGGAGGCCGAGGACCTCGGCATCTACGTGTGCAAGTTCCGCGGCGCCGGCCAGGGCGCGAAGGTGCTGGTCGCCGAGGTGATCGTCGGGGAGCTGGCGCGCCGGCTCGGCATCGCCACCCCCGACCTCGTCGAGCTCGAGGTCGAGGAGGCGATCGCGAAGTACGAAGCCGACGAGGAGGTGCAGGACCTGCTCACCGCGAGCCTCGGGCCCAACCTGGGCGTCGATTTCCTGCCCGGCTCGTTCGGCTTCGACTCCGGGGTGAGCCCGGACCCCGACCTGTCGGCGCGGATCCTCTGGCTGGACGCGCTGACCGCCAACGTGGACCGCTCCTGGCGCAACCCCAACCTGCTGGTCTGGCACGGCGACCTGTGGGCCATCGACCACGGTGCCTGCCTGTGGTTCCACCACGGCTGGAGCGGCGGCATCGGCTCCCCGCAGCGGTTCGCGGCCCAGCCCTACGACGCGGCCGACCACGTGCTGGCGGCGTACCGCTCCGGCGTGCCCCGGGTCGACGCCGAGCTGGCCCCGCAGGTGACCCGCGAACTGCTCGAGGAGGTGGTGGGACTGGTGCCGGCGGTGTGGCTGGAGCCGGTGCCCGGGGCCGCCTCGCCCGAGCAGCTGCGGGCGGCGTACGTCGAGTTCCTGGTGGCCCGCGTGCAGGGCGAGCGGGCCTGGCTGCCCGCGGCGGGTGCGGCATGACGCCGCGGATGGGCTTCCAGTACGTCGTCCTGCGCTGCGTGCCGCGCATCGACCGGGAGGAGTTCGTGAACGTCGGCGTGGTGCTCTACTGCCAGCAGAGCGACTTCCTGCAGGCGCAGTGCCACGTGGACGAGGCGCGGCTGACCGCCCTCGACCCGGTCGTCGACGTCGCGGCGGTCCGGTCCGCTCTCGCCGCGACCGAGGCGGTCTGTCGCGGGGACGCCTCCGCGGGCGCGGCAGGACAGGCGCCGATGGGCACCCGGTTCGGCTTCGTCAAGGCGCCCCGGAGCACCGTCGTGCAACCGGGACCGGTGCACGGCGGCAGCACCGACGACCCGGCCCGCCAGCTCGAGCACCTGGTGGACCGGCTGGTCCGCTGACGGCGCGGCAGGCACCGCGCCGTCGGCCCGGTCAGAGGTGGATCATGTGGCCGGCGAGGCCCTCGACGGCTTCCTTGACCGCCTCGGACAGGGTCGGGTGCGCGAAGACGTTGCGGGCGACCTCGTCGGCGGTGAGGTCCCACCGCTGCGCGAGGGTCAGCGCCGGCAGCAGCTCGGTCACGTCGGGCCCGATCATGTGGGCGCCGATGATCTCGTTGTGCTTCGCGTCCGCGACCAGCTTCACGAAGCCGGTGGTGTCGCCGAGCCCCTTGGCCTTGCCGTTGGCGCTGAACGGGAACTTCGCGACCTTGACGTCGTAGCCCTTCTCCTTGGCCTGCTCCTCGCTGTAGCCGAAGGAGGCGATCTGCGGCTGGCAGTACGTCGCCCGCGGGATCATGTCGAAGTCGATCTCCATCGTCTCCGCGCCGGCGATCGTCTCGGCGGTGACGATGCCCATCGCCTCCGCGGTGTGCGCGAGCATCAGCTTGCCGGTCACGTCGCCGATCGCGTAGACACCCTCGACGTTGGTGCGGCCGCGGGCGTCGACGGCGATCGCGCCGCGGTCGGTCGTCTGCACGCCGGTGTTCTCGAGCCCGTAGCCCTCCAGGCGCGGGGCGAAGCCGATCGCCTGCATCACCTTGTCGGTCTCCAGCACCTGCTGGTCGCCGCCCTGGGCGGGGGAGACGGTGACCTTCACCTTGTCGCCGGAGTCGTCGATCGACTCGACCTTGGTGGAGAGCAGCACCTTCACGCCGAGCTTCTTGTAGTGCTTGAGGAGCTCCTTGGAGATCTCCGGGTCCTCGGTGGGGACCATCCGGTCCAGGAACTCCACGATCGTCACGTCGACGCCGAAGTTCTTCATCACGTAGGCGAACTCGACGCCGATCGCTCCGGAGCCGGCGATCACGATCGAGCCGGGCAGCTCCGAGTCGAGGATCTGCTCCTCGTAGGTCACCACCCGCTCGGACAGCGAGGTGCCCGGGATCAACCGGGTGGTCGCGCCGGTCGCGATGATGAGCGCATCGCCGGTCACCTGGCTGGTGCTGCCGTCCTTGCCCTTCACGTCGACCGACTTCGGACCGGTCAGCGTGCCCCAGCCGTCGATCTCGGTGATCTTGTTCTTCTTCATCAGGAAGTGGACGCCCTTGACGATGCTGTCCGAGACCTCGCGGCTGCGCGCGTGGGTCGGCTTGAACTCCATCGACGCGTCGCCGGTGATCCCGAACTTGTCCTTCTCGTGGGTCAAGATGTGCGAGAGCTCCGCGTTGCGCAGCAGGGCCTTCGAGGGGATGCAGCCCACGTTGAGGCAGACCCCTCCCCAGTACTTCTCCTCGATGACGGCGACGCTCTTGCCGAGCTGCGCGGCACGGATGGCAGCGACGTACCCACCGGGGCCGGCGCCGAGGATGACAACGTCGAAGTGTTGGCTCATGGGGGCCAGCCTATGCCGTGCCGCCGACCACTAGGGTGCGGGTCATGGCTCGGGACGAGACGTGGGGCGTATGGCGGTACGGCGACGTGGCGATCCGGCGGGAGGCGCTCAAGGGCCATCCGTGGACGGCCTTCGCGACGTACGTCGTGGTGGACACCCCCGAGCTGCTGGTGACCTACCTGGCCCCCGGGTCCACGCTCGGTTTCCCCGCCTGGCCGCTGGAGCGCTGGCAGCATCCCTGGCAGGTGGCCGGCCACGAGGCGTGGTCCGGTCACGGGAAGCTGATGATGCAGCGACCGGGGGAGGCCTACTCCGTGGACGTGTTCTGGCGCGGGGAGCCCCGGGAATTCGCGGGGTGGTACCTCAACCTGCAGGAGCCGCTGGTCCGGGACGCGACCGGCTACGACACCCTCGACCACGAGCTCGACTTCTGGCTGCCCGCCGCGGGCGGCTGGGAGGTCAAGGACGCCGAGCTGTTCGAGGAGCGGGTGGCCGAGGAGCGCTACACCCCCGCGCAGGCCGAGGGCATCCGTCGCACCGGCCGCGAGATCGAGGCGATGCTGGTCGCCGGTGACACCTGGTGGGACCGCGGCTGGGCCGAGTGGTCGCCCCCGCCGGAGTGGGGCCCGCTCCCGGTCACGGTCTGACGCGGAGGTGGGCGAGCAGCCGCTCCAGCGGCCGCGGCGCCGCGTCGGGGTCGAGCGCCTCCACGAGCGCGCGGGCGTACTGCGCCTTGCGGCCGCTGTGGGTGCCGAGGAAGCGCCGCAGCTGCTGCTCGACGGGGCGCTGGCGGTGCGCCGGCTGCTGCTGCAGGATGCGGAAGCGGGCCAGCTCGCCCTGCGCCGCGACGACGTCCAGCACCGCGGCCGCGCCGAGGCTGCGGATCAGCTCCTCCTCGAGGTCGCGGACACAGACGAAGAAACCGAGGCCGGCCAGCCCCTCCCGGTCGAGGTCACCGGCCGCCCTCCCACCCGCCAACCCGGCGCCGACCAGGCCGCGCCGGAAGAACCGCTCCTCGGCGAGGTCGCAGAGACCGGCCAGCCGGGTGCCGGCCCCGTCGGGGCCGAAGCGCCCGAGGAACCGGACGATGTTCGTGGCGCCGCCCATCGCGACGACCCGGACGCCCTCGGTGGCCAGGTCGCGCCCGCGCCGGCGGGCCAGCGTCGTCACCGCCACCTCGTCGCTGACCCCCTCGACGAGCACGACCGTCTCGGGGCGCGCTGCGCGAACCGACCCGTCCATCCACGGAACCCCGTCCACGAAGGGGAACTCTGCCAAGCCCGGGCGCCGGGCGCCATCGGGTTCGGCCCCCGGGCCTGGCGGCGGCCGCAGGATCAGACCGGGACGAGCTCCACGGCGCCGACCGCGTAGCGAGCCAGGATGGTCCGCGCGACCTCCGGGTCTGCGCCCAGCGGCGCGGACACCGCGACCGCGCCGGCCTCGAGGGCCAGCTCGGCGGCCCGGTCCGGATGCGCCCCGGGAGCGAGGAACAGCGAGCCGACGGCGATGTGGCGCCGGCCCTCGGCCCGGAACTGCCGGACGGCCTCACCGGTGGTCGGGGGTGCGGCCGAGGCGAACGCGGCCACGGTGGGCAGCCGGTGCCGCGAGCTCCAGAGCCGCGCGAGCCGTGCGACCGCCTGGTTGGCCAGCGCGTCGGAGGAGCCCGCCGCGGCCAGCACCAGCGCGTCCAGCTCGCGCACCCGGGCCTCCTTGAGCGCGGTCCGCAGCCGACGATCGAGGACCTCCAGGAACGCGGTCTCCAGCCCGAGGATGCGGGTGGCGCGGATCTGCAGCCCCTGGTGCCGCGACGTGGCCTCGGCGATCGCCGCGGGGACGTCGACCTTGGCGTGGTAGGCCTCGGTGAGCAGCAGCGGCACCACGACGATCTCGTCGTAGCCGGCCCGCACGAGCTTGTCGACGACGGTGCCGAACGAGGGCCGCGCCAGCTCGAGGAACGCGGGCTCGATGCGCAGGTCGGGACGGAGCGCGCGGACCTGGTCGACGAGCGCCTTGATGGTCGCGGCCGACTGCGGGTCGCGGCTGCCGTGGGCGAGGGCTACCAGAGCGGGTGCGGTCATGGGAGGGAGCCGCCTTCCTTGCGTCGGTTCAGGGGGGAGCGGGCGACGACGCTGTCGCGGTGGATCGTCGGGGTGCTCATGCGTGGATCCCGCACTCGGTCTTGCCGGTGCCGGCCCAGCGGCCGCTGCGCGGGTCCTCGCCCGGGTCGACCCGGCGGGTGCACGGCCAGCAGCCGATCGAGGGGTAGCCGTCGTACTGGAGCGGGTTCACCAGCACGCCGTGCTCGACGACGTACCGCTCGACGTCGTCGGCGGTCCACCGGGCCAGCGGCGACACCTTGACCTTGCGCTTCTTCTCGTCCCAGCCGATCACCGGGGCGATGACGCGGTTGCGGGTCTCGTCGCGGCGCAGCCCGGTGGCCCAGGCGTCGTAGCCGGCGAGGGCATCCTCCAGCGGCTTGACCTTGCGCAGCGCGCAGCAGAGGTCCGGGTCGCGGGCGAACAGGTCCTTGCCGTACACCGCGTCCTGCTCGGCCACCGTCTGCACCGGCGTGATGCTGATCAGGTTCACCGGCAGCGTCGCCTCGACCGCGTCTCGGGTGCCGATGGTCTCGGCGAAGTGGTAGCCGGTGTCCAGGAAGACCACGTCCACCCCGGGAGCGACCTGGCCGGCCAGGTGCGCGAGCACCGCGTCGCCCATCGAGGAGGTGATGGCGAACCGGTCACCGAAGGTCGCCACCGCCCACTCGATGATGATCTCGGCCGGCGCCAGCTCCAGCTCGGCGCCGGCGTGCCGCACCAGCTCCTTCAGCTCGCCCTCGGAGCGGCCCTCGGTGGCGGTGCCGCGGAAGGCCCGGGCCGCCGTGGTCGTCGCCGTGGTCATGGCCGGGCGCCGTTCTGCGGGCGGGCGACCATGCCGAGCATCTTCAGCGAGAACGCCCGCAGGCAGGAGCGGCACTCCCACTGACCGTGGCCGCTGCCGGTCTCCGCCTCGTGCGGACGCAGGTCCTCGTCGCCGCAGTAGGGGCAGTGGAACGGCACGGCGCGCTCGCTCATCGCGTTGCCTCCAGGGTCCGTTCGCCGCGCAGCACCTCGTCGTCGGCGCGCGCCACCCAGGAGGCGAAGCTCTCGCCGTCGTGGCGCTCGTCGAGGTAGCCGGTGACCACGTTGGTGACGTAGTCGTCGAGCGCGGCGCTGGTGACCTTGTGCGCGCGGAGCTTCTTGCCCAGGCCGGGCTGCAGCCCGAGGCCGCCGCCGAGGTGGACCTGGAAGCCCTCCACCTGGTTGCCGTCGTCGTCGAGGACCAGCTGGCCCTTCAGCCCGATGTCGGCGACCTGGGTCCGGGCGCAGGCGTTCGGGCAGCCGTTGACGTTGACCGTGATCGGGGTGTCCAGGTCGGGGATGCGGCGCTCGAGCTCGCTGACCAGCGCGACCGCACGGTCCTTGGTGTCGACGATCGCGAGCTTGCAGAACTCGATGCCGGTGCACGCCATCGTGGACCGACGCCAGTTCGACGGCCGAGTGGAGAGCCCGATCCGCTCCAGGGCGGCGACGAGGCCCTCGACGCGCTCCTCCTCGACCCCCAGCACGACCAGCTTCTGGTACGCCGTCAGCCGGACCCCGGCGGCGCCGTACTCCTCGACGAGGTCACCGAGCCGCGACAGCACCGTGCCGGAGATCCGTCCCACCGTCGGGGTCACGCCCAGGTAGAACAGGCCGTCCTTCTGCCGATGCACCCCGATGTGGTCGCCGTTGGCGGTGGGGACCGGGGGAGAGGGGCAGTCGACCAGGGTGCGGCCGAGGTACTTCTCCTCCAGCACCTCGCGGAACCGCTCGACGCCCCAGTCGGCGAGCAGGAACTTCAGCCGCGCACGCGAGCGGAGCCGGCGGTAGCCGTAGTCGCGGAACACCGAGATGACGCCCTCCCAGACATCGGGCACGTCCTCGAGCGGGATCCACACGCCGAGCTTCTGCGCGAGCATCGGGTTCGTCGACAGGCCGCCGCCGACCCAGAGGTCGAAGCCGGGGCCGTGCTCGGGGTGGACGGTGCCGACGAAGGAGACGTCGTTGATCTCGGGGGCCACGTCCTGGCTGGGGTGCCCGGTCAGCGCGGTCTTGAACTTGCGGGGGAGGTTCGAGAACTCGGGGTCGCCGATGTAGCGGCGCTTGATCTCCTCGAGCGCGGAGGTGCCGTCGATGATCTCGTCGGCGGCGACGCCGGCGACCGGCGAGCCGAGGAAGCCGCGCGGGGAGTCGCCGCAGGCCTCCTGGGTCTGCAGGCCGACCGCCTCGAGCCGCTGCCAGATCGTCGGCACGTCCTCGATCCGGATCCAGTGGTACTGCACGTTCTGGCGGTCGGTGAGGTCCGCGGTGTCGCGGCCGAAGTCGGTGGAGATCGCGCCGAGCACCCGCAGCTGCTCGGCGCCGAGCAGGGCGCCGTCGCTGCGCACCCGGAGCATGAAGAACTCGTCGTCGAGCTCCTCCGGCGCGAGCGCACCGGTCTTGCCGCCGTCGAGGCCCGGCTTGCGCTGGGTGTAGAGGCCCCACCAGCGGAACCGGCCGCGCAGGTCCCCGCCGTCGATCGAGGCGAACCCGCGGCGCGAGTAGATGTTCTCGATGCGGGCCCGGACGTTGAGCGGGTTGTCGTCCTTCTTGGACTGCTCGTTGGCGTTGAGCGGCTCCCGGTAGCCGAGCGCCCACTGCCCCTCGCCGCGCGCGGGGCGGCTTCGCCGGGCGGCCGGGGCGGGACGGGCGGCCGGGGCCGGGGTGGAGGGATCGGAGGCGCCGGTGCGGCTCTGGCTGTGAGTGGTCATGTCACGTTCCTGGGACTCGATGACGCACGCATCGCTGCGGGGATCCACCCGACGACGTTGTCGGGGTGCATGCCGGCGACCGTGCGCCCGGCGGGAGCTGGGCGGATGTCAGAGCGGCCAGGGCAGACACATCATGCTGCGGGTGCGGCCGAGGTCCACGTGACGGCGGGTCACGAGGTACGTCGTCGTCGCAGCGCTGATCATGGGAGCAAGTCTCACGGTCCGGACGGCGTCACCACAAACCGACATCTCATGTCATGAGACGGGTGTCCAACATCCGGTACGCCGTTGTGGGGTAGCGGGCCGCGAGAGGCCGCTCACTAGGGTGGACCCCATGACCGCTGCCAGCCAGTCCAGCCCTGTCCCCGGCGCGGGCGACCACGCCGCCGCCGCGAGCGCTGCCTTCAACGCCGCCCTCGAGGTCATCGCCGCCGTGGAGCCCCGGATCGCCGAGGCCACGCGCGCCGAGCTCGCCGACCAGCGCGGCTCGCTGAAGCTGATCGCCTCGGAGAACTACGCCTCGCCGGCCGTGCTGCTGACGATGGGCAGCTGGTTCTCCGACAAGTACGCCGAGGGAACGGTCGGCCACCGCTTCTACGCGGGCTGCCAGAACGTCGACACGGTGGAGTCGCTCGCGGCCGAGCACGCCCGCGAGCTGTTCGGCGCGCCGTACGCCTATGTGCAGCCGCACTCGGGCATCGACGCCAACCTGGTGGCGTTCTGGTCGATCCTCGCCCACCGGATCGAGTCCCCGGCGCTGGAGAAGCACGCGGTCAAGAACGTCAACGAGCTGTCCGAGGCCGACTGGGAGGAGCTGCGCCACGAGTTCGGCAACCAGCGGATGCTCGGGATGTCGCTCGACGCCGGCGGCCACCTCACCCACGGCTTCCGGCCCAACATCAGCGGCAAGATGTTCCACCAGCGCTCCTACGGCACCGACCCCGAGACCGGGCTGCTCGACTACGACCGGGTGGCCGCGGCGGCACGCGAGTTCCGGCCGCTGGTGCTGATCGCCGGATACTCCGCCTACCCCCGGCGCGTGAACTTCGCGAAGATGCGCGAGATCGCCGACGAGGTGGGCGCCACGCTGATGGTGGACATGGCGCACTTCGCCGGCCTGGTCGCCGGCAAGGTCTTCACCGGCGACGAGGACCCGGTGCCGTTCGCCCACATCACCACCTCCACGACCCACAAGTCACTGCGCGGCCCGCGCGGGGGCCTGGTGCTCGCCCAGCAGGAGTACGCCGACTCCGTCGACCGCGGCTGCCCGATGGTGCTGGGCGGACCGCTGTCGCACGTGATGGCGGCCAAGGCGGTCGCGTTCGCCGAGGCCCGGCGGCCCTCGTTCGCCGACTACGCCCAGCGGATCGCCGACAACGCCCAGTCGCTGGCCGAGGGCTTCATGTCCCGCGGCGCCAAGCTGGTCACCGACGGCACCGACAACCACCTGGTCCTGCTCGACGTGTCCTCCTTCGGGCTCACCGGGCGGCAGGCGGAGTCGGCGCTGCTCGACGCCGGCGTGGTCACCAACCGCAACTCGGTCCCGGCCGACCGCAACGGCGCCTGGTACACCTCCGGGATCCGCTTCGGCACCCCGGCGCTGACCACCCGCGGCTTCGGCAAGGACGAGTTCGACACGGTGGCCGAGCTCGTGGTCGACGTGCTGTCGAACACCACCCCCGGCACCAACAAGGCAGGGGCGCCGTCCAAGGCGACGTACGCCCTCGCCGACGGCGTGGCCGACCGCACCAAGGCGATCAGCGCCGAGCTGCTCGACAAGCACCCGCTCTACCCCGGCATCGACCTGAGCTGACCCGGCCGCGGCGGCATTTCAACAGGAAGGTCTGCCCGCGCCGGGTCGAGCTGAGCGTAGACCGGGGCATGAGCGCCCCGGTCTGCCTGTCGAAATGCCCGCCTGTGGATGACGTCCGACGTCGAGCGGCGGGGCGCGCCAGACTCGCGCGATGACCGTCACCCAGGTGCTGCACCGGCTCGGCGGCGTCGCCAGCCGCAAGGTCCTCGTGCGGACCACCTCGCGCAACCAGCTCCGCCGAGCAGTCGCTCGTGGCGAGGTCGTGCGCGACGCGCACGGCCGCTACGCCCTCCCCGTCGCCGACGAGGCGTTGCGTGCGGCGAACCGCCTCAGTGGCGTCGTCTCGCACCGCAGCGCCGCGCTGCACTGGGGCTGGGAGGTGAAGACGGTTCCGAAGCGACCGGACGTGACCATCCGCAGGAAGCGGCACCTGGCTGCACATCAGGGCGACGGCATCGAGGTGCACTGGTACGACGTGCCCTCCGACGCCGTGGTCGGCGTCGTCACGTCGCCGGAACAGACACTGGTGGACTGCATGCGCGGGCTGCCGTTCGACGAGGCGCTCGCCGTCGCCGACTCGGCGCTGCGCCATCGCCACATCACCAAGGCGCGCCTGATCGAGCTCGCCGACTCGGTCAGGGGGCCGGGCGCACGCCAGGCTCGCCGCGTGGCGAGGGCGGCGACACATCTGGCGGCCAACCCGTTCGAGTCGGTCTTGCGCGCGATCGGTCTCGACGTACCCGGGCTGCACCTGGAGACGCAGGTGGTGATCTCCGACAAGGAAGGCCGCGGCCGCGCCGACCTGGTCGACCGCGAACGTCGCTGGGTCGTGGAGGCAGAGTCGCACTCGTGGCACAGCAAGCGCGGCGCGCTGAGGCGCGACTGCCGCCGCTACACGAAGCTGACGCTGCTCGGGTGGCGCGTGCTCAGGTTCGCCTGGGAGGACGTGATGTTCCACCCGGACTACGTCCGGGACTGCCTGCTCGCGGCGGCCGAGGTGGCAGATCGACAGGCACGATGCGCCTGCGGCGCGTAGATCGCCGCCTGAATGGCCGCCGGCGGGTCTGATCTGCCTGTTGAAATGCCAGCAGGCGTCGGGTCCCCCGGGTCACAGAGTCGGCGTGGTCCGCTCCACGATCGCGGCCAGGTCGGTGCCCTGCGGCAGCGTGCCGAGCGTGCCGCCGTACTCGGTCCCGAGCCGGGTCGCGCAGAACGCGTCCGCGACCGCCGCGGGCGCGAACCGGACCAGCAGCGCCCCCTGCAGGCAGGCGGCCATCGAGCCGGCGAGCCGGCGGGCCCCGGCCTCCAGCGCCGAGGTGTCGGCGAGCGTCTCCAGCACCCGGTCGATGGCCCGGTCGAGCCGGTGGTCCTCGCCGCGGGCCCGGCCGACCTCCTCGATCCAGGCGGCCAGCGCCTCCGGGCTGCGGGTCAGCGCGCGCAGCACGTCGAGCGCGTTGACGTTGCCGGAGCCCTCCCAGATCGAGTTCAGCGGCGACTCGCGGAACAGCAGCGGCATCCCGGACTCCTCGACGTAGCCGTTGCCGCCCAGGCACTCCAGCGCCTCCGCGACCATCATCGGGGTCCGCTTGCAGACCCAGTACTTCGCCAGCGGCAGCGCGATCCGGCGCAGTGCCGCCTCGTGCGGGTCGTCGGCGCGGTCGACCGCGGCGGCCAGCCGGATCGCCAGGGCGGTGGCGGCCTCGGACTCGACGGCCAGGTCGGCGACCACGTTCTGCATCAGCGGCTTGTCGGCGAGCAGCCCGCCGAACGCGGAGCGGTGCGCCACGTGCCAGGACGCCTCGGCCAACGCGCGGCGCATCAGCGACGCGGAGCCCAGGACGCAGTCCAGCCGGGTGGCGGCCACCATCTCGATGATGGTGCGCACGCCGCGGCCCTCGTCCCCGAGCCGCTGGGCCCAGGTGCTGCGCAGCTCGAGCTCGGAGGAGGCGTTGGAGCGGTTGCCCAGCTTGTCCTTCAGCCGCACCACGTCGAGCTGGTTGCGCGAGCCGTCGGCCAGCACCCGCGGCACCAGGAAGCAGGTGAGCCCCTGCGGCGCCTGGGCGAGCAACAGGAACACGTCGTTCATCGGGGCCGAGGTGAACCACTTGTGGCCGGCCAGGGTGTACTCCCCGTCCACCGCGGTCGGGGTCGCCGTCGTGACGTTGGCGCGGACGTCGGAGCCGCCCTGCTTCTCGGTCATGCCCATGCCGGCGAGCGCGCCGGCCTTCGACGCGGGCGGCCGCAGCCCCGGGTCGTAGACGGTCGCGGCCAGCCGTGGCGTCCACTCCTTGGCGATCGAGTCGTCGGCGCGCAGCGCCGGGACGGCGGCGTACGTCATCGAGATCGGGCACCCGTGGCCCGGCTCGGTCTGCGACCAGGCGAAGAAGCCGGCCGCCCGGCGCACGTGCGGGTGCGGCTCCTCGGAGGTCCACGGCGCCGCCTGCAGCCCGTGGCCGACGGCGCGCTCCATCAGCCAGTGCCAGGAGGGGTGGAACCGGACCTCGTCGATCCGGTTGCCGAAACGGTCGTACGACGTGAGCACCGGCTCGTTCTGGTTGGCGAGCAGGCCGTGCTCGCGGGCCTCCGCGGAGCCGGCCCCGGCGCCGAGCGCGACCAGGTCCTCCACGGTCGCGGACGAGGCGTGCCGGGTCACCGCGTCGACCAGCGCGTGGTCGGAGGTCACGGTGTTGTGCCCCACCAGCGGCGGAGCCTGGTTCGTGGCGTCACGGATGTCTGCGGCCATGTGACCTACCGTAGGTCCATGCCAGGTGACGCGGTCAGTCCTCGCGGCGCCGACGTCGCGAGGTGGTTGGTGATCCGCGACACGCTCTGGCGCCTCGTGGTCTCCACGGTCGGCACCTGCTTCCGCAACCGGGTCACCGGGCTGGCGGCGGAGGCGGCGTTCTTCGCGCTGCTGTCGCTGCCTCCGCTGCTGTTCGGCCTGGCCGGCTCCATCGGCTACGTCTTCAACAGCTTCTCGCGCTCGCAGGTCGAGCAGATCCGCACGGCCGCCATCGAGCTCGCCTCCCGGGCGCTGACCGAGCCGACCGTGGACGCGATCGTCCGCCCGACGCTCAACGACGTGTTCGGCCCGGGACGCTTCGACATCATCTCGATCGGCTTCATCCTGGCACTCTGGTCCGGCTCGCGGGCGCTGAACGTCTTCGTCGACACCATCACGATCATGTACGGACTCGGCGGCCACCGCGGTGTGGTCCGCACCCGGGTGCTGTCGTTCTCCCTCTACGTGATGGGCCTGCTCACCGGCGTGGTGACGCTGCCGCTGGTGGTGGCCGGGCCGCGGCTGGTCGACCGGCTGGTGCCCGAGCGCCTCGGGGTGCTCAACGAGCTCTACTGGCCGGTGGTGCTGGTGCTGTGCATCTGCTTCCTGACCACGCTCTACCACGTGTCGGTGCCGGTGCGGACCTCGTGGCGGTTCAACATCCCCGGGGCGACGCTGACGCTGCTCTTCTGGGTCTTCGGCTCCTTCCTGCTGCGCTGGCTGCTGACCGTGACCGCAGGGCAGTCGACCTCGATCTACGGTCCGCTGGCCGCCCCGATCGTGGTGATGCTGTGGCTCTACCTGCTCTCGATCGCGATCCTGGTCGGCGCGGCGGTCAACGCCGCCTTCGACCGGCTCTGGCCGGAGAAGGAGACCTCGCGGGCCCGGATGGAGGTGGTCCGCAAGCTCCGGCTGCGCGCCATGATGAGCCGGCTGCGCCGCGACACCGAGGAGCAGGAGCGGTTCCCCGACGCGGCCAGCGAGACGATGGTGCTGAGGGCGTACGACGAGGGTCAGGAGCACGACGCCCGCACCGAAGCCCTCGCGCAGGAGGCTGCACACGGGGAGGTTCCGCCGGCCGCCGAGCCGCGTCGGCGCCCCGGCTGAGACCGGCGGATATTCGGGTGCCGCGCGCGGCGGGCCGCCGTAGATTCCTTCCGTGCTGGAGATGATCGGGTACGACGCCGCGACGGCGGCCTCCTACGCGCCCTGGGACGCCACCGACGCCTCGGTGGGCCGGGTGGTGCGCGTGGACCGGGGCGTGGCCTCCGTGCTGGCCGAGGACGGGCTGCACCGGGCGTCGTGGGGCGGGGCGGTGCTGGCCCGGGCCGCGCGCGACCCCGAGCAGGCGCCGTGCGCCGGGGACTGGTGCGTGCTGCGGTCCTGGCCCGACCACCGGGTGACCCTCGAGCACCTGCTGCCGCGGCGCACCAGCGTCACCCGCGCCACCGCCGGGAAGCAGTCGGCGGCCCAGGTGATCTGCGCCAACGTCGACATGGTGGGGCTCGTCGTCGCCCTGCACCCGCTGCCGGCCGAGACCAAGATCGAGCGGCTGCTGGCCCTGGCCTGGCAGAGCGGGGCCGAGCCGGTCGTGCTGCTGACCAAGGCCGACCTGGTCTCGGACGCCGCCGAGGTGGCCGCGGACGTCCGGCGGATCGCGCCCGAGGTGGAGGTGCTGCCGCTGAGCGTGGTCACCGGGGAGGGCCTCGAGCGGCTGCGCGCGCGGGTCGACGGGCACCGGACGCTGGCCCTGGTCGGTACGTCGGGCCACGGGAAGTCCTCGCTCACCAACGCGCTGGTCGGCGCGGAGGTGCTCCGGACCCGGGAGATCCGCGACGACGGCCGCGGGCGGCACACCTCGGTGCGCCGGGAGCTGGTGCCGCTGCCCGGCGGCGGAGCCGTCATCGACACTCCGGGGCTGCGCAGCGTCGGGCTGCTCGCCGCCGACTCCGGGCTGCGCCGCACCTTCGCCGACGTCGAGGAGCTGGCCGCCCGCTGCCGCTTCGACGACTGCGCGCACGGCGACGAGCCGGGGTGCGCGGTGGTGGCCGCGCTCGCGGACGGCACCCTTTCGGTGCGGCGCTGGGAGAGCTGGCGCCGGCTGCAGCGGGAGTCCGCGTCGGGGGCGGCCCGCCAGGACGCCCGGGTGCGCGCAGCCACCGCCCGGCAGCAGCGCTCCCGCCGCGGGCGCTCCCGGCCGGACCCTGACCGGCGGAGCCAGGACAGGAACCTTTAGTTTTGGCGGCATGGGAAACGTCAACCTGCCGACACCGGTGGCGGTGGCCGGTGCCGCGATCTGCCTGCTCGCCGGCTACCTGATCGGCATGGTGACCGGCTCCGACGCGCCGACCCGGTCGACCGGCGAGGTGGTCAGCTACGACGGCGCGACCAGCGAGCTCTGCCTGGGTGGCGAGGGGGTGCAGGAGCAGGAGGGGGCGATCGTGGACGGGGTGCTCTGCGGCACCTGGCGCCGGCCGGCCGGTTCGAGCCGGCTGCCCGAGAAGGGCGAGTCGTTCCGGTTCGTCTCGCTGAGCGCCGGCGACGCCGAGGGTCCCCAGGGCCAGCGAGCCGCCACCGTCATCTACGGCGAGGTCGTCGGCTGACGGCGCCCGGCGTGCCGTAGATTCGCCCCGTGCCGGACGAGCTGAAGGACCATCGCGGGCAGGTCCGCCTCCCCGCGATCGTCCGGTCCCCGGTGTGGGAGCTGCTGCGCCGGCTGCTGCTGGCGATCGCGCTGCTCGGCTTCACCGTGGCGCTCGTCTGGTTCGACCGGGACGGCTACTTCGACAACAACGACCCGACCGGGAAGGTCGACCTGGTCGACTCGATCTACTACACGACGGTCACCCTCAGCACCACCGGGTACGGCGACATCGCGCCGTACACCTCAGGGGCGCGTCTGGTGAACGCGTTCGTCATCACCCCGCTGCGCATCGCCTTCCTGGTGCTGCTGATCGGCACGACCATCGAGGTGCTCGCCACCCAAGGGCGCGAGCTGTTCCGGGTCTCCCGGTGGAGGAAGAACATGGATCGCCACGTCGTCGTGATCGGCTACGGCACCAAGGGCCGGAGCGCGATCGAAACCCTGATCAACAACGGGTTCGCCAAGGAGTCGATCGTCGTCGTCGACCCGTCCAACACCGCGCTCGGGGAGGCGCACGCCGACGGTCTGGCGGTCGTCACCGGCGACGCCACCCGCCGGGAGGTGCTGCGCCGCGCCGGCGTCGCCACCGCCAGCCAGGTGATCATCACCACCGACCGGGACGACTCCACCGTGCTGTCCACGCTGAACGTCCGCCAGCTCAACGACAGCTGCTACATCGTCGCGGCCGTGCGGGAGCAGGACAACGTCGCGCTGGTGCGGCAGAGCGGCGCGGACTCGGTGGTGACCTCCTCCGACGCGGTCGGCCGGCTCCTCGGCCTCTCGACGCTGAGCCCGACCCTCGGGTCGGTGATGGAGGACCTGCTCACCTACGGCCAGGGGCTCGAGGTCGCCGAGCGGGACCTGCTGGTGCCCGAGGTCGGCAAGCAGCCGCAGCAGCTGCCGGACCAGGTGATCGCGGTGGTGCGCGAGGGCACGGTGCACCGCTACTTCGACCCCGCGGTGACCCAGCTGATGCGGGGTGACCGGCTGATCGTCGTACGCCCCGCGCACGAGCTGCCCTGGGCGCCGCGGCCCGGCACCCACGGCGAGGCCACCACCCTCGACGCGGACTGAGCGGGGAAAGTCCTCCCTCCCAGACCTCCGGAACCGGGTCGCTCGACGTAGTAGGGGATGAGAGGGGGCGATGCGGGTGCATCCAGGATCCAGCGACGAGGCCGCGTTCCACGCGTTCGTCGTGGCACGCACCGCGGCACTCTCACGCACGGCGTACCTCCTCACCGGTGACCACCACCTCGCGGAGGACCTCGTGCAGACAGCGCTGTTCAAGACGGCCAAGGCCTGGGGCCGGATCAAGGGCGACCCCGAGCCCTACGTACGCCGGATCCTCTACACCGAGAACATCTCCTGGTGGCGGCGCCGCCGGCACCTCCGGGAGGTCGCCGTCGAGGGGTACGACGGGCCCGCTGCCGCGGCGGACGTCGACCTGCGCTTCGCCCTCGAGCAGGCGCTGGCGCAGCTGAGCATCAAGCAGCGGACCGTGCTGGTGCTGCGCTACTTCGAGGACCTCACCGAGGCGCAGACCGCGCAGGTGCTCGGCATCGGCCTCGGCACGGTGAAGTCCACGACCCGGCAGGCCCTGGCCCGGCTGCGCGCGGTCGCGCCGCACCTCGGCGAGCTGGTGGAGGCGACGTCATGACCCAGGACCTGCGCGACCTGATGCACCGGGTGGCCGACGACGTGACGCCGGTCGAGGTGGCCCCCGACACCTGGCGCCGTGCCCGGCGGGGCCGCAGCCGAGACCGGATCGTCGCGCCGGCGTTGGCCGTGCTGCTGGTGCTGGCCGGGGTGACGGCGACGCTGCGCCCGACCTGGCTGCCGGCGCCGGTCGACCCGGTGGACCGGACGGTCGTCGGCGGCGCCGGGGCCGTCCCGGACCACCTCTACATGGTGCCGGAGGGGCTCGACAGCATGAGGGGGGACGGCACCCGCTCCACGCCGCTCGAGCCGCCGTCAGTCGTGCGACGGGCGGCTGCGGCGTTCGTGACGTTGCGCGGCACGGCCGTCCTCGTCTCGGCAGCCGACGGGGACCACCACCTCGTCGACCTGCCGGGGTTCGGGGACAGCTTCGCCGGCATGGACGAGGGGTCTCCGGTCGCGGTCTCACCCGACGGCCGCAGTGTGGCCTACCCGTGGCGGCAGCGTCCGCGGCCGGCCGGCGAGCACTGGCCGAGCGGGCTGGCGGTCCTGCACCTGGACCGTCCCGGCCGTCCGGAGGTGCACCGGTTGCCGGGAGGCGTCGGGGCGCTGGTCGGGGAGTTCTCCTGGTCCCCGGACGGGAGGTACCTCGTCTACTCGGTGGCCCTCGCCTCCCGGCTGACCGAGGACAGCTACACCAGCAGCAGCTACCGCAAGGAACGGCTCGACGTGAGGACCGGGCGGCGGACCCCGGTGCCGCCGGCGCGCGCGGCGAGCCCACCGGCGGTCTCGAGCAGCGGGGTGGCCGCGGTGCTGGCCGGCGACCTGGTGCTGTCCTCGCCGGCGACCGGTCGCCGTGCCGTCCCGGTGCCCGGCGACCCGACCGGACCGGGCGCCTGGTCGGCCAGCGGCCGGGAGATCGCGCTGGGGTCGTTCGGCATCTCCGGGTCGTTCCCCGTGGTCGACGTCGAGCAGGGTCGCTCCCGGCTGGTCGGCGGCCTCACACCGCAGAGCACCCGGGTCCTCGGCTGGGTCGGCCCCGACGACGTCCTGGCTCTCCGGCACCCGAGCTCGTTTGACCGGGCGGAGCTGGTGCTCGTCGACGTCCGCTCCGGCCAGGCCCGCACGGTCGGCGTCGTCGAGGGGCAGGTCGTCCAGAGCCTCAGCGTCGCCACCGGCCTGATGACACTGGACCGGCCGACCGTGGAGTTCGCGCCGCCGTCGTGGCAGCACGACCGCAGCTGGTGGTGGGCCGGCGGCGGCGCGCTCGCCGTACTCCTGGCCGCGCTGGCGCTGCTGGGCCGTCGGAGGGTGCGGCACACCGGGAGGCAGGGGCGGCTACGGTGACGCCATGCGCATCCTGATGATCGGCGGCACCCGCTTCGTCGGCCGCCACGTCGCCGAGAAGGCCCTCGAGCGCGGCCACGAGGTGACGATCTTCCACCGCGGCCGGACCGGCGCGGACCTGTTCCCCGGCGTCGAGCACCGGATCGGTGACCGGGACACCGCCGAGGGGCTCGCCGCGCTGGCCGAGGGGGAGTGGGACGCCACCGTCGACACCTGCGCCTACGTGCCCCGCCAGGTGCACCAGCTCGCCGACGCGCTGGGCGACCGCGGCGGGCACCACCTGCTGGTCTCCAGCATCTCGGCGTACGCCGCGCCCGACGGTCCCGGGACCACCGAGGACACGGCGCTCATCGAGCTCGACGACCCGACGGTCGAGGAGGTCACCGGCGAGACGTACGGCGGCCTCAAGGTGCTCTGCGAGCAGGCCGCCGTCGAGCGGCACGGCCCTCGGACGCTGCTGGTCCGCCCGTCGTACGTCGTCGGCCCGGACGACTACACCTGGCGGTTCCCCTGGTGGGTCGCGCGGATCGCCCGCGGCGGCCGCGTCCCGGTGCCCGGCCCCGCCGACGCCCCCGCCCAGGTCATCGACGCCCGGGACATGGGGGAGTGGATGGTGCAGCTCCTCGAGGATCGTCGGGAGGGTGCCTTCCACGCCGCCAGCCCGGCGCCGCCGTTCACCTGGCGTCAGCAGATGGAGGTGATCGTCGACGCGGCGGCCCCTGCGGGGACCGAGCTGGTGTGGGTGGACCAGGCGGCCGTCGAGGCGCTGGCGGCCGCCCCGGGCACGGTGCCGCTGTGGAGCGGCGGAGACCCCGACGTGTGGGTGATGGCGGTGGATCCCTCGCGCGCCTACGCCACCGGGCTCTCGCCCCGACCGCTGTCCGAGACCGTCCGGGACACCCTGGCGTGGATCCAGGACAACGACATGCCTGCGGGCACCGGGCTGAGCGAGGACCAGGAGCGGCTGCTCCTGGACTGGCAGCCACCCGCCTGACGGACCCGGACGGCCGGTCGACCACCATGCGTCGCCCGGGCGGTTGAGGAGGACCTCAGCGGGTAGATTCTCGATTCATGAGCGACGAGCGACTGATCGAGACCGCCCGCCGGTTGTACGACTCCCTGACCCCGGGTGACCTGGACGAGACGCTGACCAGGATCACCGCTGCGGCGGTCGAGGTGCTGCCGGACGTGCAGTACGCCAGCATCACCATCAAGCACGCAGACGGCACGCTGGAGACGGCTGCGCCCACCAACGAGATGCTGCTCGGGCTGGACGCCGCGCAGTACCAGCTGCGTGAGGGCCCCTGCTACGAAGCGGCGAGCGACGTCGCCCACGTGATCTCGCCGAACCTCGCCGCGGACGAGCGGTTCCCGCACTACGGCCCCGTCGCCCTCGCCTCCGGGATCAAGGCGCAGGCCGGCCTGCGGCTCTTCGACTCGCCCACCTCGCAGGGCGCGCTGAACCTCTACTCCCGCAACGTCGGGGCGTTCGACGACTTCGCCAGCCTGAGCGCGCTGTTCACCCACCAGGCCGGGATGGCCCTGGGCTACGCCCGCGAGATCAGCAACCTGCAGGAGGCGGTCCGCACGCGCAAGACCATCGGCCAGGCGATCGGCATCCTGATGGAGCGCTACAAGCTCAGCGACGAGCGCGCCTTCGCGTTCCTGAGCCGGCTCTCGCAGCACCGCAACGTGAAGCTGCGGCAGGTGGCCCAGGAGATGGTCGCCGCCACCGAGGACCAGCACCTCGACTGAGGTCGGCGTCGCAGGTCCACCCACCACCCACCCCCCACGAGGAGAGCCACCGCGCATGGAACGACGACGACTCGGACGCATCGGCCACGAAAGCTCGGTCCTGATCTACGGCGGAGCCGCCCTCGGGGAGGTGGACCAGGACACCGCCGATGCCTCGATCCAGGAGGCGCTCGATGCTGGGATCAACCACTTCGACGTGGCGCCCGGGTACGGCGACGCGGAGCTGCGGCTGGCGCCGTGGATGCCGCGGATCCGCGACGAGATCTTCCTCGCCACCAAGACCGATGAGCGGGACGCCGAGGCGGCCTGGACCCAGATCAACCGGTCCCTGGAGCGGCTGGGCACCGACCGCGTCGACCTGATCCAGCTGCACGCGATCGGCAACCTCGAGCTGCTCGACCAGGTCACCGGTCCCGGCGGCGCGCTCGAGGCCGCGCTGCGGGCCCAGGAGGAGGGCCTGGCCGGGGCGGTCGGCATCACCGGGCACACCCACACTGCCGCCAGCACCCACCTGGAGGGGCTGCGCCGGCACCCGTTCGCCACCGTGCTGACCCCGCTCAACGTGGCGTTGTGGAACCGTCCGGACTACCGGGCCGACTACGAGGAGCTCGTCGCGGAGGCGCAGCGCCAGGACGCCGGCCTGATGACGATCAAGACCGTCTCGCGCCGCAACTGGCCCGACGGCGCCGAGAAGACGCATGCCACCTGGTACGAGCCGCAGACGGACCCCGAGCGGATCCGCGCCGCGGTCTCGTGGGTGCTCGCCCACCGGGAGGTCACCGGCCTGGCCACCCCGGGCGACGTACGCCTGCTGCGGCACGTGGTGGCAGCCGAGGCCGACCGGATGAGCCCGGGTGAGGCCGAGGCACTCCTGCACGCCGACCCGGCGTACGCCTCGCCGTTCGTGAGCATGCCCCCGGACTTGTGAGACCGGCCGCTGCGGGGGTGAATGCCGGAGCATCCGCTGGGTACGACACAATCTGTGCGGCGCTGCACGTGCTCTAGACCTGCGGGTGCGGTGGACAGGTCGCGACGGTCCCGCCCCTGGCTTTGGATCTGCCAGGGGCGGTCCGCCGACCTGCTGCGCTTCGCGCGTCAGGATGGACCGGGACTCCCTCCCGGGACGGGATTCATCGTTCCCGGGTCGTTCAGCGGTAAACAACATTCGGCCTGGCCGCTGCGTACGACCTGCCGGCGTGCTGCACTGGGGGAGTGACCACGCACGCTCAGACGTCGACGAAGGTCCGGTTCGTCGCCTCGCTGGCCGGAGTCGCCCTGCTGACCGGGGCCGCCGCGCCGACCTCGCTGCCCAGGACCGGCGTCGGGACCGTGCCGCACAGCTCAGCCACCACCGCCGCCACGACCGGTGCCGTCAAGCCTGCCGGCGGGAGCGCTCGCGCGGCACTCGCGTCGATGACGCTTCCCCAGCGGGTCGGCCAGCTGTTCATGGTCGGGACCCCGGCCACCTCCGCCGACCCTGCGGCGCGACGCCAGATCGCCGAGCTGCACGTCGGCAACGTGATGCTGACCGGGCGGAGCTACTCCGGCACCGCAGCCCCCGCCCAGGTGGCGGCCACGATGCAGGCGCAGACCACGGCGGCCGCCACCGCACGGGTGCGCCTGCTGGTCGCCACCGACCAGGAGGGCGGCCTGGTCCAGGTGCTTCAGGGGCCGGGAATCTCCGACATCCCCGCGGCGCTGCAGCAGGGACGCCTCGGCGTCCCCCGTCTCACGCGTGCCGCCGGTCGCTGGGCCCGGCAGCTCCGCGAGGCCGGGGTGAACATGAACCTGGCTCCCGTGATGGACACCGTCCCGGGCCCGGAGGCAGCTCGGCTGAACCCGCCGATCGGGGCCTTCGACCGCGAGTTCGGCTACACGCCACTCCGGGTCTCCCGGCACGGCTCCGCGTTCCTTCGCGGGATGGCGGCGAACGGCATCGTGCCGGTGGCGAAGCACTTCCCGGGGCTGGGCCGGGTGCGCGCCAACCCCGACACGTCCACCGGCGTTGTGGACCGGGTCACCCGGCGCGGCGACGCCTACCTGCGACCGTTCCGGGCGGCGGTCGGCGCCGGCGTTCCGTTCATGATGATGTCCACCGCCTCCTACGCCCGGATGGATCCGGGCCGTCCGGCCGCCTTCTCCCGGTTCATCATCCGCACCGTGCTGCGCGGTGACCTCGGGTTCCACGGCGCCGTGATCTCCGACGACCTCGGCCTGGCCCGTCAGGTCTCGCCGTGGCCGCCCGGTGCGCGGGCGGTCAAGTTCATCCGGGCAGGGGGAGACCTGGTGCTCACGGTGAGCCCGCGCCCGCTCCCGGCGATGTACGCCGCCGTCCTCCAGCGCGCCCGGAACAACGCGGGCTTCCGGGCCAAGGTGGACCGCGCCGCGCTCCGGGTGCTCAAGGTCAAGGAGCGGCGGCACCTGCTCGCAGGCTGAGCGCCTGCTGAGGCGGTCGCCCGCACCCAGCAGACGTGCTGGCGGCGCCTGGGCATCCCGGCTTACATTGCCGGATGGAGACTCGCGCGGGTGAGGTGACCGTCCACTACGTCGAGCACGGAGCCGGCCGGCCGGTCCTGGTGCTGCACGGCGCCGGCGTCGACCACCGCGAGCCCGAGGCCTGCTTCGAACCGGTCTTCGACGCTCTCCCGGGATTCAGGCGGATCTACCCCGACCTGCCGGGCATGGGGCGGACGGCGGCGCCCGACTCGCTGCGCGGCGCCGAGGACGTCCTGGACACGCTCCTGGAGCTCGCCGGGCAGGTCGGCGGCGGGGACCCCTACCTCCTCATCGGCCACTCGGCGGGCGCCTACTACGCGCAGGCGATGGCCACGAGGGCGCCGGCGCAGGTCGCCGGGCTTGCGCTCGTCTGCCCGCTGGTGCCGGGCGTTCGTGACGTCCCGGCGCATCGCGTCGCGGTCGTGTCCGACGACATCGGCGACGACGACTTCCGCGGCTACTTCGTGATCCACACGCCGGAGATGCTCGAGCGCTACGAACGCCATGTCGCCCCGGCAGCCGCGCTCGTGGACGCCGCGGCGCTGGAGCGGATCGGGCAGCGGTGGGAGATCGCTGCCGCGGGCGGGTCCGCGTACGCCGGTCCCACGCTGGTCGTCGCGGGGCGGTTGGACTCGACGGTCGGGTACGTCGGCGCCGCGGACCTTCTCCACCACTACCCGCACGCCACGCTCGCGGTGGTCGACGACGCCGGTCACGCCTTGCCTCACGAGCAGCCGGATCTGCTGCGTGCACTCGTCGGCGAGTGGCTCGAGCGCGTGCAGCGGTCGGTCCAGCACGGTCGCGTCTGAGTCATCGCGCGCCGGACTCACAGAGGGAGGCTGGCTACGACTCTGCCGTCGCCGGCGACGAGCGTGCCGCCGACGAGCGCGGCTCGATCGTGCATGGAGGTGATGCCGGTGCCTGGCTGCTAGGAGCCGGCGGTTCCTCCGTTGTCGACCACTTCCACGGTGAGCGCTTGGGGGCTCGTCGTCAGGGTGACTGTGGCGGACGTCGCCCCGGAGTGCCGGACGACGTTCGTGAGAGCCTCCAACCCGATCCGGTAGGCCGCCACCTCGATCGCCGCGCCGAGGCGGGGCAGCTCGTCGGAGCAGACGGTGACAGGTAGCGGCAGGTTGGAGGCGTGCTGGCGCAGGGCGGCCACCAGTCCGAGCTCGTCGAGCGCAGGCGGCCGGAGACCGTCGACGAGGCGACGGATCTCCCTGATCGCGCACTCGGTCGAGGTCCGCACGGACGCCAGGTGCCTCCGGGCAGCGGCAGGGTCGGAGTCGAGGAGGTTCCGCGCAGCGTCCGCCGCGTAGGCCGCTCCGGTGAGGGTGGGCCCGAGTCCGTCGTGGAGGTCGTGGCGCAACCGCCGCCGCTCGTCCTCGATGCCGGCGATGGCCGCTTCGCGGGAGGCCCGAAGACGGACCGTCTGCGCGAGCAGCGGCGCCACAACCCGCAGGACCTGCTCATCGGTCCGAGGCAGCCGCAGGTCGCCTGCGCGCAGCCCCACCACGAGCTCGCCGGCCTCCTCCGTGCCCAGTCTGAGCGGGAGGCTGTGGGTGTAGGTGACCGGAGTTCCCGCCGTCGCCAGCGTCCTCCCGCCGGAGAGGAGCGCCGCGTACGGGTGGACCAGCGCCTGGCGCACGGCGTCCAGAGCCAGCACCGGATCGTCGCTCACGGAGTCCGCGACACGGGTGGCCGCGCCGAGCGGGTCAGGTCGGTCGCCGAACAGCAGCTGATCGACGACTCCACGAAGCAGGACCCGCAGTGGGTGGACCCCGGCTGCGCAGACCACGCCGACCAGCGCGAACGTCGCCGGGCTCATCGCGCCCGCACCGAGCAGGGTGAGCAGTGCCCACAACCCGACGAAGGCTGCGATGTAGGCAGTCACGACGACCACCGCAACGACGACACCGACCAGAAGCCCGTGAACGTCCACGAGCCTCGGGCGAAGCACGCCGACGACAAGCGCCGCCAGCAGCGGCAGCGCGAGGACGGTCAGGACCGCCGGAGGAACGCTGCGGACGCGGCTGGTGTCTGCGAACACGAGCACCACCGTGACGGCCGCGACCGGCACGGCGGCGACGACCAGCCACAGCAGCACCTCCCGCTCGCGCGGCGACCCGACTTCCAGTCGCCACCAGCAGGCTGCGATCAGTCCAAGGGCCAGGACGAAGAGCAGCGTCCCCTCACCCACGGCGACCCAGCCCCTCTTCCCGGGCACGAACGATGGCCTCCGACCTGTCGCTCAGCTGGAGCTTGGCGAAGATCGATGAGACGTGGTTGGCCACGGTCTTGGGCGAGAGACGCAGGCGTTCGGCGATCGCGTTGTTGCGGAGCCCGCCGGCGATCAGGTCCAGGATCTCGCGCTCCCGGGTCGTCAGCTGGGGGAAGGGCGTGGCGCCGCCCCCGGTGAAGTGCTGCAACATCCGTGTTGCCACTCCGGGGCCGAAGATCGCCTCTCCAGCGACGACGCCACGCAAAGCGCGCTCGAGTTCGTCCTGGCCCGCGCCCTTGAGCAAGTAGCCCTGGGCGCCGGCTCGCATGGCGGCCAGGACCGTCTCGTCGTCCTCGAGCATCGACAGCACGAGCACCGAGGTGTCCGGGGAGGCCGCACGGATCCGTCGGGTCGCCTCCAGCCCGTCGGCGCCCGGCATCCGCAGATCCATGAGCACCACGTCGGGGCGGGTCAGCAGGACCTCGCGCACCACCGAGTCACCGTCGGTCGCCTGGCCCACCACCTCGAGGCCGGTCCGACCGTGCGCGCGCCGATCGATTCATCGCGGCCTGCCTGCAGATGGCGGACGAAGGCACCGGAGCCCGGCTGGCCATCGTCCGTGGCGACGACGGCACCTTCATCGGCTGGTGCAGCCTCAGCCGGTGGAACCCGGGCTTCCGCAGCGCCTCGTTGACCTACTGCCTCGACCACTCGGCCTGGGGACGGGGCTACGCGACCGAGGCCGTAGGTGCCCTGCTGCACTGGGGATTCGACACGCTGGGCCTGAACCGGGTCCAGGCCGAGACCGATACCCGCAACCTGGCCTCTGCCAGGGTCCTGCAGAAGCTCGGGTTCGTGCGTGAAGGCATGCTGCGGGAGGACTGCGTCGTGAACGGCGAGGTGTCGGACTCGTGGGTCTTCGGGTTGCTCAGCCGGGAGTGGCGGGCGTTGTCCGGGCCGGCTCACGGAGGCTGAGTCCTCCTCGCTCGCGAGACGGGCCCAGGTAGGGCGGGAGCCGTCAGCCGATGTGCTCCATCGCCACTCGCCATACGCCGTCCGGCTCCTTGCGCCACACGAGGATGCCCCGCACGTCGACCGTCGTCGGCTGGCTCTCCGCAGGTCCGCTGACCCAGGACGCCTGGCACCAGACCGCCACGAGGCCCTCCCGTCCTTCGGTGCGCAGCGGCCGGATGGACACCGACCCCAACGGACGCATCGATCCGGCCATGGCCAGCAGCGACTCGCGGCCGACGACTGCGTGCTCGCCACCTCCGTCGAACACCGCGTCCTCGGTGTACTCCAGGACCCAGCTCGTGGGGTCGGCCGCTTCGAGGGCAGCTTCCAGCCGACGCTCCGCCTCCCGGATCTCGGACTCGTCGAACGGTGCCTGCGGATGCATGGTCACCCACCTTCCGGGCTCGAGGCCGAAGTCGTCGGACGACCGGGCGCGGCCGTCATCAGCAGTGTGGCCTCCGGTGGCGCCGAGCGACAGCCTGTCGCGCCCGCCAGCACGGCCGGGGGTCATCATGGACGGATGCACTTCACCGAGTACGAGCTCACCGCGGCGGTCACCGGGGCGGCCAAGGGCGTCCTGGCGAGCAAGAAGCGCCGCAGGCGCGGCACGGACGTCGACGCGGAGTGGGACGCCATGGACCGCTACCAGCGGTTCAAGCTGCTCGACGCGGTCGGCAGCCAGGTGCTTCCCGTGCTGGTGGCCCTGCCCGACGTACCGGTCGCGCCCGGCACCAGGCCGTCCTACTCCCACCAGCAGATCCAGGAAGTCGTCCGCGGACTGGTCGGCGACGACATCGGCAAGATGCAGCGTCTGGTGGTGGTCAAGGCACGCACGGCGCTCGTGCAAACGGCCCTCACCCATGTTCCGCCGCGATCGACCGAGCCGGGGACTCCGGCGAGCAGCCCTGGGCCGGCCCCCGGTCGATAGTGAGGCCCGCGGAGGGGCCCACCCGTGCTCTCAGGTGGTGGGCCGCCCGACTCCCCGGAAGGTAGCGAGGTAGTCCGCCCAGTCCCACTCCCTCAGGAACCGGGTGGCTGCCGCTCGGCCGTTCTCGAACAGTGCCGTGGCCTGAGCACGACTGAGCCCGAAGTCGATCGGGTTGACCCCTGCGCTGTCGACCCGCATCGTCCGGACCTTCACCCACGGCTTGGCGAGGTGCGCCTGGTCACGGCCGACGATCGCGGTCATGGCCAGGTCCGCGGCCAACGCGACGGGGCCGTGCTGGAACAGGCCCGCGATGGGTACGAGCTTGGCCGCATCCACGGGGAGGAGCGGCAGCAGCTTGACGCCGAAGGTCGGCCAGCGCGGTGGCCGACCGTCGGTCCGGTCGAAGATGTCGATCGGGAAGTTGGACAGCACGCCGCCGTCCACCAGCGTCGAGGTCGCCCCGTCGGCGCCCGTCAAGGTGACAGGCTCGTAGAAGAACGGGATCGACATGGACGCGCGAACGGCGTCAGCCACCCGCTGGCGACCCGGTTCGAGGCCGTAGGTGCCCTCGTAGTCCCAGGGGAAGTGCACGAGCTCGCCGCGCGTCACGTCGGTGGCGGTGACCACCAGGCGGAAGCGGCGCTCCGGCGGCAGGGACGACCCCGGGTCGTCGAGGGCGAGGTCGGCGAACGTCTCGACGCCGCACTCGTCGACGAGGAGGTTCCCGAGCCACTCCCGGACCCGGTCGCCCTCGAAGACGCCGTCGTCCATCAGCAGCGAGAGCAGGGGTCCGCCGATGGGCACCCGGTCCAGAAGCGATCGGTCGGCGAACTGCCGGTAGTCCAACGTCGCCATGATGTCCGTGATCCGCGACGAGCGCATGCCCGCGGCCACCAGTGCCCCGACGATCGAGCCGGCGGAGGTGCCGGCCACCCTCGGGAACGAGTAACCGGCTTCCTCGAGCACGGAGATCGCTCCGACGTGTCCGATGCCCAGCACGCCCCCGCCCTCGAGGACGAGGTCTGCCTCGAGCACCGACGGATCAGCCATGGTCTCCACTCCCGAGGGCTCGGGGAACGCACCCGCGCCCGTCCGTGGCGACGGTAGTGCGCCGGGGTAGGGGCCGCAATGGCACCTCGTCGCGACAGGGCTCGCCCGATCCCCGGCGCCCATGCCGAGCCGATAGGCCCTTCCAGCCAGGTCCGGGCGTGGCTAGGTTCCAGGCATGAGCATCGACGACATCGGTCCCCGTCCCCAGGCGTTCGACCTGGAGACAGAGACGCTCGACAATTCCAACTACCGCACCGTCGTCTGGAGCGGCAGCCATCTGCAGGTGACCCTCATGTCGATCCCGGTCGGCGGCGACATCGGACTCGAGAGACACCCCGACACCGACCAGTTCATCCGACTCGACCGCGGCCGCGGTCGCGCCCAGATGGGACCGGCCAAGGACGAGCTGACCTTCGACCACGAGGTGAGCGACGGCTGGTGTGTCCTGGTTCCGGCCGGCAGCTGGCACAACGTGACCAACGTCGGCGAGGAGCCGATGCAGGTCTACACCGTCTACGCGCCGCAGCACCACAAGCCGGGCAAGGTGCACCAGACCCAGGCGACCGCCGCCGCCGACACCGACGACGAACCCGCCGAGTGGTCGGTCCAACCGCACCCGGTCGCAGACCAGCACGCCTGAGCCGAGCGCGCCGGAGCCGCGCTCAGCCGTGCTCGGCCCCGGGGTCGGCCAGCACGTCGCGCCAGGAGTGACGCGGGGCGAACCCCAGGAGGTCGCGTGCCTTGTCGATGGCGTAGAAGGTCTCGTCGCGGCCCATCTCCCGACGCACCTCCACCCCGTCGTAGAAACGGTCCTGGAGCTCCTGGGTCGTCGCAGCCACCGACAGGTCCGGGTTGGCCACGTTGAAGACCTCGTAGCCCAGACCGTCGGTCTCGAGGCAGCACTGCACCATCTGGCCGAGATCGCGGACGTCGATGTAGGCGAACAGGTTGCGGCGCCGCAGCGCCGGGTCGTCGAGGAAGGCAGGGAACATCTCGGCGTACTCGTGGGGCTCGATGACGTTGTTGATCCGCAAGCCATACACGTCGGCACCGGTGCGGGCGTGGAACGAGCGCGCCGTCACCTCGCCGGCGACCTTCGACATCGCGTAGGAGTCCTCGGGGACCGTCGGATGGTCCTCGTCGACGGGCACGTAGAGCGGGCGGCGCTCGCCCTGGGCGAAGCAGATCCCGTAGGTCGTCTCCGAGGAGGCGAACACGACCTTGCGCACGCCCAACCGGGTCGCGGCCTCGAGCACGTTGTAGGTGCTGAGGACGTTCGTCGCGTAGGTCGCCGCGTCCGACGTGAGCAGGATCGCCGGCACCGCGGCGAAGTGCACCACGGCGTCGTAGGTGGGCTTCGTCGGCAGGTCCAGCTCCTCGAAGGTCGCCAGGCCGGCCAGCGCAGAGTAGGTCTCACCGGCATCGGTCAGGTCGACGCGAAGGTCGGCGACCGCCGGGTGCCCCAGCGGGACGAGGTCGGCGTTGGTGACGTGGTGGCCCTGCTCGGCGAGGTACGGCGCGACGTGCCTGCCGGCCTTGCCGCTGCCACCGGTGAAGAAGATGCGCATGTGCCTTCATACCCCGAGGGCGTGGGTGGAGTCCCACCGGGCAGGCCCTTCATCGATCGACGGAGGGTCCGGAGGCGCCTCAACGCTGGGTTCTGCTGAACGGCCCCTCGCTGTCGAACACCAGCCGAGCGAACCGCTCGCCGATCTGTTGCTGGGTCTCCGCGTCCGGGTGCAGCGCGTCCGGAAGAGGCCGCTCTTCGGCGTCTGCGCGTCCGTAGAGCTCGAGACCGTCGAGGTAGCCGAGATGCGGGTCGGTGGCGCTGCGGGCGCCGACGATGCGAGCCAGCTCGTCGCGGACGACCTGGAGGGTGAGCTTGCCGCTCGCGACCTCGGCGGGGTCACCCGCGGCCCGGAAGCCGAGCCGTCCTTCGGCGAGACCTGCCGTGTCCATCTCGCTGGGACCCGGCGTCTCTTCGTGGATGGGACACATGATCGGCGAGACGACGAGAAGCGGCGTACTCGGGTGTCCTTCCCGGATCGTGTCGAGGAATCCGTGGACCGCTGGTGCGAACGCGCGAAGGCGCATCAGGTCGGTGTTGACGAGGTTGATCCCGATCTTCAGGCTGATGAGATCAGCGCTGGTGTCGCGGATGACGCGCGCGACGAAGGGATCGAGCAGCGCGCTGCCCCCGAACCCGAGATTGAGCAGCTCGACCCCTCCGAGGGCGGCTGCGAGGGCCGGCCAGGTGGACGTGGGGCCGGCTGCGTTGGAGCCGTGGCTGATCGAGCTGCCGTGGTGCAGCCACAAGAGACGGCCATGGCCGGACAGGGGTTCGACCGGGGCGTCCGTCTTGAGCGCCACGAGCTCGGTGCGCTCGTTCCAGGGCAGCCAGACCTCGATCTCCTTGTCGGCGTCGCCAAGATCCCCGAACTCGATGACCGCCGTCTGGCCGGGGGTGACGTCGGCCGCGCCGCTCGCCATGTCGATCCTCAACGTGTCACCACCGGTCGCGGTCGCGCTCGCGGTCCTACGCCCGTCGACCTTCAGCTCGTAGACGCCGTCGGGACGCGGCGGTGCGCCCACGTAGACCATCTTGGTGGGCACGGTCTCCACCCGCACGTAGGTGGCCCGGGAGCGGAAGGCGAGCCGGACTCCGGACGGCTGGGCCTCGGCCATCGCCAGCTGGCCATCGGCGTACTGGCGCGCCGACGCGGGTAGCCGGTGGGGCAGCACGCCGCGCGAGGTCTGCTCGAGCTCGAGCGCGCCTCTCACGAGGTCCAGCGTGAGAGGTGTCGAGATCAGGTCCGAGATGTCGTCCACACGCCAAGCATGCCTCCCGTTCAGCGGGCAGGGTCGACACCCCCACGGTGTCGCCGGCTACGGCAGGTAGCGCCTCGCTCCGTAGAACCCGACCTTCGTCACGGGGACCGTCCGCACGCTGCTGCCGGTGTGCGGTGCTTCCACCATCCGCCCGCTGCCGGCGTACATCGTCACGTGGTGGACGACGCCGTTGGTGGCGTAGAACATCAGGTCGCCCTTGCGCAGCGACGACCAGGCGACGCGGGTGCCGTGCGCGGCCTGGGCGGAGGCGTCCCGGGGGATCACGATGCCGTGGCTGCGGTAGTCGAGCCACGTGAGGCCCGAGCAGTCGAGGCCGAACCCGGAGACACCGGCCCACAGGTACGGCAGCCCGGTGAACAGCCGGGCGGTGGGGACGAGGTTCCGGCGCGTCTGCGGCAGCGCCGGCTTCCCCGGCCGGTGGGTCACCACCGCCCCGACGCGGATCCGGCGGACGGTGCCGAGCGGGGTGACCACCCGGACCGTGTCGCCCGCGGTGCCGGCCACCGGCAGCACTGTCCCGAAGCTGATCTCGACCAGAGGCGTTGCGGCCGCGGAGTCGCTGCGCAGCCAGGTGGTGCGCTGGGTCACGGTGACCACCTTCGGCGTGCTCGGGCGCGGCCGGGCGGTGAGCTGCCGGGTCGGCACCCAGCCCGGGTAGCCGCGGGAGTCCTTGGGCGTGGGCTGGTCGCGCACGACGACCTTGGCCCACCCGTCACGGAGCCGGACCACGGTGACCCGCTCGCCCATGAGTGCCTGGGTGTCCGCGCGACCGTTTAGCTCACGGCGCTGCGTCAGCGTCATGTCCGAGAGCCACTGCCGGATCCGCGCCGGCCGAGCCAGAGCCGGTGCGTCGACGGCTCGCGGCGAGGTCCGGCTGCGCCATACCGTCGCCACCGAGACCGCGACCTGCGCGGGATCACCGACGGTCAGCGCTGGGGAGTACGCCGTGCGGTCGTGGCCACAGCGGCGGTCGCGCCGTCCGGCGTAGAACCCGATGTCGAGCTCACGGTCCCGGGCGACGAGACGCCGCACGACACCAGCAGCGCGGCGGCCGTGACAGCGCCGAAGAGCGCGCCCACCCTCCTGTTCACGTCTCCAGCGTCGGTCCCCGTCCGGGCCCGGCTCAGAGACGAAGGTCATCATGAGCCGGGGCGTACTGCCCGACTCACGGGTGTCGCCCGGGGCCGCGATCGCCGATGATGGGGTGGTGCTCAGCGACGACCTGGACCACGGCAAAGCCGCCGGACCATCGAGCGACAAGGCGGATGCTCTCCTTGCCCTGCACGCCGGGCCGGGCTTCGTGCTGCCCAACGCCTGGGATCCCGGCTCCGCCCGCATCCTGGAGCACGTCGGCTTCCCGGCCATCGCCACGACCAGCGCTGGCATCGCCTGGTCCTGTGGAGTCCCGGACGGGGGAGTGCTGGACCGCGACACGATGCTCGAGCACATCGGTCGCATCGTGGCCGCAGTGCGTGTTCCGGTGACGGCCGACCTCGAGGCCGGGTACGGCGACACCGCGGACGAGGTCGGCCGCACCGTGGCGCGCGCCGTCGAGCTCGGGGTCGTGGGCGCCAACGTCGAGGACGCCGCGCAGGGCGAGCTGTTCGGTATCGACCGGGCGACCGAGCGGATCGCGGCAGCCCGGGCCGCGGCCCGCAGCGGCACCTTCGTGCTGAACGCCCGCACTGACGCCTACTTCGTCGGCACGACCGGGGACGTCTTCGCCCAGACGGTCGAGCGGGCTGAGCGGTACTTCGAAGCGGGGGCCGACTGCGTCTTCGTGCCCGGCGTGGTCGAGGAGGACACCATTGGCCGCCTCGCCGCCGCCCTTCCTGGCCCGCTCAACGTGGTGGCGGGGCTGGCGAACACCATCGATGCCCGCACGCTCTTCTCGCTCGGCGTCAAACGGGTCAGCCTGGGCGGCAGCCTGGCCCGGGCGGCACTCAGCTTGGTGGAACGAGCGGGCCGGGAGCTGCTCGACTCCGGAACGCTCGGCTTCCTCGACGGTGCGATCGGCTACGCGGACCTGCAGCGACGCTTCGGCTCGTGACCTGCCCCTTCCACCCGTCTGCGCGACGGATCGGTGCTGTGCGCGAATCAGACGCTTCCCGCGTGATCGGACGCCAGCACGGTCTCGACAGGGGTGCACGGTAGGTGCGCGACTTCTCGCCGGGCATCGTCGTGTGCTGGGGCCATGACGTCCATGGCCAGGGCCGCTTCAGCCTGGCGGCCGGGCCTGCCGGGCAGCATCGACGCCAGGCGCAGCGCTCCGGTGGGCACGTGGCGAGGGTCGCCGGACCAACCATGAACGGCCATGACCCGCGAAGCGAGCTCGGTCAGGGTGAGTCGCTGTGGTCCGGAGATGGTCAGCGTCTTCTGGCGCAGGGACGCACTCTGGACGGCCCGCACGGTCAGCGCGGACACATCACGCACGGCGACCCAGCCGATCGGGTTGTTCCCGCGCCCGAAGACCAGCGGTCGGTGGGAGCCTCCTGCCGTGGTGGTGAGCAGGTCGACCCAGAGGTCGGCGAACGCTTCGGGACGGATGATGGTCCATCCGAGGTTCGATCGTCTGAGCACCTGTTCGGCCTGGTATTTGGCCCGGAACAGTCCCACGCGGCTGTCCGGCGACGCTCCCGCGACGGAGACCAGCACCAGGTCTGCGCCGGCCCGTCCAGCGGCGTCGGCGAGCACCCTGGTGCCCTGGAGGTCGACCCGGGTCGGCGACACGAAGGGGAAGCCCGTCACGGTTGACACCACCACCTCCACCCCCTCGACGGCTCGAGCGACGACGGCCGGGTCGCTCACGGAGCCGGCGATCAGCTGCGCGCCGGTGATCTCGGCTGGTGGTGGTCGCTTCCCACGGGCGAGCACCCGGACCTCGTGACCGCCGGCGAGGAGGCCGGCCACGACCTGAGCACCGAGCCGACCGGTGCCGCCGGCGACCAGCATCATGGCGCACCGCCGGTGCCGAGGGTGGCCAGGAAGTCGTCGGCGGTCAGCTCGTCGCCTGCCACGGGTTCGAGGTAGAACCGGCAGGAGCGGGCCCGGTCGCCGTCGACGCCGAAGATCATCACCCCCCGCATCAGGTGCGGTGTGTGATCGCGTCGGGTGCCCCGCATCTCCCACTCGCTCCACACGTGGTCGCCGCTGGTGACCTCATCGACCACCGTGGCTTCCAGGTCGGGTACCGCAGCCAGGATCGCGGTCCAGTTGCGACGCACCTGCTCGGTGCCCGTGAACCCCCGTGCCGGGTGACACGGCGTCTGGTTGACGTAGTCGGGCGTGAAGCAGCCGACGATCCGCTCGACATCGTGGGCGTTGGTGGCTTCGAGCACGCGCGCCAGGAATGCAGATCGATCCATGATGACTCCTGCCATACTTCGGATACAGCAAGGTGTATCCAATAGGAGTGTGAGCCGGTTGCCAGCCTCCGTCAAGAGTCGCCGCTACGACGTCCGGGGCCGGCGCGCCGCTGCCCTGAGGCGCCGGGAGGGCATCCTGGCAGCCGGCCGTGAGCTCATGCTGCGCGATGGGTACGCCGCCACCACCGTCGCCTCCATCGCGGCGGCGGCCGCGGTGTCGACGGAGACCGTCTACAAGGCCTTCGGCGGCAAGCCCGGCATCGTGCGCGCGCTCTTCCGACAGGCGCTCGACGGGGCCGGGCCCGAGTCCGCCGTGGCACGCTCAGACCGGCTCCGGGAGGGGGCGACGGGCCATGCGCTGGTTGCCGGGTGGGCGGAGCTGGCCCGCGAGGTGGCGCCGCGCGGCGCGCCACTCGCACTGCTGCTCCGGGATGCGGCCGGTCATGATCCGAAGGCGCGATCAGTGCTGGACGAGATCGAGCGCACGCGGCTGCTGCGGATGCGCGACAACGCGCGCGCCCTGGTGGCGACCGGAGACGTCCGTCCCGACCTCAGCCTGCGTGACGTCACCGACGTCCTCTTCGCCGTCTCGTCGGCAGAGTTGTACGAGCTGCTCGTGATCCGCCGCGGGTGGTCGAGCCGCAGGTTCGCGCGCTTCCAGCGAGAGACCATGGCAGGCGCGCTCCTGGTCCAGGAGACTGCGGACCCCGCCGGCCAGAGCCCCACGACGCCCCGGCAAACGGAAAGAGCCCCTCGAGAGGGGCTCTGACCTGCGAGAACTTGGTGGGCGATACTGGGTTTGAACCAGTGACCTCTTCCGTGTCAAGGATGAACGAGCCGCAGGTCAGCCCCCTCGACAGGCCCCTGACCTGCGGTTACCCGTTGCATGACGTTGCATGGCGTTGCAGGAAGCTCGCTGTCGTTCCGCATAAATCCCGTATGAAAAAGGCCCCCGCCGTCCGGGTGCGGCGGACGGCGGGGGCGCCGGGCCCAGGGGTCGAATCCTGTGGCCCGATGTGGGTAGCGACGAACGTAGGCACCCCCGGGGGAGCCGTCAAACGTCGAGCGAGCGGGCGATCGCCCGGCGATAGCCGAGGTGCGCCAGGTCGAAGGCGTACCGGCTCACGGGCACCGGGTAGAGCGCGGTCACCTCGGCCCAGCTCAGCTTGCCGGCGCGTCGGACGATGAGCCGCAGCAGCTCGTGGGTGTTCGTGTGGGTCGTCGGGCAGATGAACACGGCGTTCTCGGGGACGTCGGGCCCGCCCATCCCCTTCGGCCAGACGTGGTGGTACTCCAGGTCGAGCGGCTCGGGGGCGTGCGGCTTGCGGCACACGCACACCTTGCCGACGTCGTCGGGGTTGCTCACAGGTCCTCCAGGCTCGGGACGGTGACGATGTGCTGGGCGAACCACGCGGCGAACGCGCCCCAGCCCATCAGGAACGCGGCGCGGCCTGCCGGGGTGTCGACGCGCACGACCAGCCGGACGACCTCGGAGAGGGTGCCGCCGGAGCGGGCGCGAATCTCGTGGACCTCGTAGGCGATTCCTGCGCCGAACAGGGTCGCCCACACCGCCTCGCGCGGGACGCGCATCGGTCAGCCCATGTCCTGGTAGATGCGGGTGACGAGGTAGTCGCCCGGCGGGAAGGTCTGCGGCTTGGACCCGGGCCAGGTGACCTCGACCTCGGCGACGAGGTCGCCGACGACGTCGGTGTCGCCCGGGAGCCAGTCCATCTTGACCACCCCGGCGGCGTCGGCCGAGGTGGCGGCGCGGCTGGTCGCGACGGAGTCGCCTGGCTTGAGGAACAGCACCTTCACGGAGCTCGCCGTGGTCAGGTCGATGGGCGCACCGGCGTCGGTCAGCGTCGCCTGCCACGGCGGCAGCAGGTCGCCGCGCTTGATGTTGTCGGTCACGTCGTGGTTCCTGCCTGGTTCTCTTGGAGGGTCGCGGTGTACGTGGTCGGCTCGAGGACAGCGGTCGCCTGGTTGCGGCTGACGGTCGCCTCGGGGTGCGTGACGATGGCGTAGGGGAGGTATTTCTCCATCGACACGTCGTCGGTGAGCCCGAGCTGGTCGCCGTAGGTGTCGCGGGTGTCCTGGGCCAGGGCGAACGCGTCGTCCATGCCGGCGGCGTCGACGATGTCGCGCACCGAGTCGAGGACCATCGTCACCGTGTCGGTGACCCCGGCGGCGTCGGTCGCGTTCACGCCGCGGCCGATGAGGCTGGTCGTGGAGTCGGTCAGGCCCTCGGCGTCGGTGCGGGCGACGCCGACGCCGATACCGACCGTGGCCGAGTCCGTGAGCCCGGCCGTGTCGGAGACGCCGAGCGGCCGGGACACGGCGATGGTCGCCGTGTCGGTCAGGCCGATGTCGTCCAGTTGGGGCCGGACGGCGTCGACGGTGCGGGCCGCGGCGTCGGACAGGCCGAGGTTGTCGGTGGCGGTCTGGCTACCGGACCCGGCGAGCCCGGTGCCGTCGGTGAGCCCGAGGGCGTCGGTGACAGTGACGGCGCGGTCGATCGTGACGGCGTCGGTGACCCCGACGGCGTCCGCGGGGGAGACGGCGATCCCGAGGGCGGGGGTCGCGGCGTCGGTGAGCCCGGCCGTGTCTGAGACGACCGCGGCCCGGTCGACGGTGACGGCGTCTGCGAGGCCCAGGGTGTCGGTGGCCGACTGGGCGCCCGACCCAGCCGTGGACGCCTGGTCGCTGAGGCCGAGGGTGTCGGCGAGGTGGACGTCCCGGTCGATGGTGACGGCGTCCGTCAGGCCGAGGGCGTCGGTGGGTGCCTGGGCGCCGGACAGCTCGACGGTGGACGCGTCGGAGAGCCCGACGGTGTCGGTCGGTGCTTGGGTGATGCCCAAGCTGGCGACCGCGGCGTCAGCGAGGCCCAGGGCGTCTGCCTGCGCCTGCGCGACGTCGAGCGCGGCGGCGTCGGACATGCCCAGGGCGTCGGTGGCGGTCTGGGTGCCGGACCCGGCGCTGGACGCCTGGTCGGTCAGCCCGAGGGCGTCGGTGACCGTGATGAGGAACGCGCCGGTGGAGCTCGCGGAATCCGTCAGCCCGAGGGCGTCGGTGACCGCGACGACGTGCCCAGCCTCGACGGTGACGGCGTCGGCCAGCCCGGCGACGTCGTCCTGCGTGCGGCTGAACACGCCGACGGTGGCCGCCGCGTCGGACAGGCCGAGGGCGTCGGTGGGCGCTTGGGCGTAGTCGACGCCGCCGGCCTTGATGACGGTGAACGTGTCGGCGAGGCCGATCGGCTCGGAGCCGTCGAGGGCGTGCGCCTTGACGGTGCCGGCGTCGGTGAGCCCCGTGGGGTCGTTCACGACGGGGTTGGTGCTGCCGCTGATGGTCGCTGCGTCGGCGAGGCCGAGGGCGTCGGCGACGATGACGGCGCGGTCGATGACGACGGCGTCGGCGAGGCCCACGGTGTCGGCGCTGGTGGCGCCCCGGTCGAGGGCGACGGCATCGGACAGCCCGACCGTGTCCGCGGGCGACTGGGTGTAGCTGACGCTGGTGGCGGTGGCGATCGTGAACGTGTCCGCGAGGCCCATCGGCTCGGAGCCGTCGAGGGCGTGCGCCTTGACGGTGCCGGCGTCGGACAGGCCCAGCCCGTCGGCGGCGACCAGTCCGCGGGTCATGGTCGCGGCGTCGGTCAGGCCCAGCGCGTCGGTGGGCGTCTGGGTGTAAGAGGTGCCGGTGACCACGGGGGTGGCGGCGTCCGTGAGGCCGAGGTTGTCGGTGGGGGTCTGGGTGCGAGCCGGATCAAGAGGAGGAAGTCGTGAAGTACCGATTCAAGGGCCACTGGGCCGATCGGCTGTGGTGGGAGTCCGGGCGCATCCCCGGCGACTCCCGCGTCGAGCAGGTCAGCTGCGACGCCCACTGGTTCTACTCGATGATGTTGGGGGCTGGGCGATGAGCCAGCGCGACGTCTACCGCGCCCTGCGATTCTGGAACGACCTGCGGGCCGTCGGCCGCGCCGCGAGCAGCGGTTCGTCGGCGCCCATCGGTCGCCGGATCGGCCGCCGCGCCTACGGGCGCCTGACGGGGCGGCTCGCCCGGAGGTTGTTCGGGTGACTCATTGCTACTTCTGCAGCCGACCCGAGCTGGTCGGCCCCGACGGGTGCGGGAACTGCGGCGCCCCGGCCGACCCTGACGGCCCGGGCCCGACCAGCCCGACCGTCGAGTGCGCCGGCTGCTCCACCGTCGTCGCCGAGGCCGGCACCTCCGGGTGGCGCTTCACGGACGCCCCGTGGTGCCCGAAGTGCGCGTGGCTCGCATGACCGCCCGCGACAGGCTCGCCGCGGCCCTGCACCGGCTGAATTGCCTGCACCAGCAACACCTCGGCCGGCAGCCAGGGCAGCCGGACGCCGTCGACTACAACGCCGCCGACGCGTTGCTCGCCGGCGACTGGGTCGACCAGCTCGTCGCCGAGCGGAGGGACGACGCGATCACGTGGGACGTGACGTGCCTGAACTGCGCCCGGCTGCTCGGCCAGCTATACGGCGAGTACGCCCGCGGCTACCAGGCCGGGTTCCACGCCCGCGTCGTCGACCCACCCGACCTCCGGCCGCTCCACGTCGGCCGTGACGGCATGGGGAACTGGGAGACGACCTGCCCCACCCACGGCCCTGTCGCGACCAGCTCGGACTGGTCGGGCGCGATGGAGGCCGCCTGGGGACACATCGCAATGGTGCGACACGACTCGTGGACGGAGGAGTTGGTCACATGATCTTTCGCCTGCGGCCGAGGCCGCACCTGGACCTGTTCCGCGCCCGTTGGGCGCCGATCTGGCTGCGCCGCCGGTTCCCCGGCTACTGGACGCAGGCCGAGGTCGACGACATCGAGCGCCGCGCCCACGAGGACTGGGCCCGATTCCGGCACCTGTTCGACGACGAGGAATGACATGAAGCTCATCTATGACAGCCGACCCACCAGCCCGCGCTACCCGCACGGCTACTGGTACGCCTGCACCGGTGACGGCAAATATGACGCCGCCGGGCCCGACCCGTTGACGGCGATCACCCGGCTCCTCCAGGTGCTGGAGGAAGCGCTCAAGTGAAGGGGGTGAGGGTCTGCCGAACCTGCGGTCACGCCCTGACCGACCAGGAGCGCGATGCCTACGTGGACCAGTGCGGGCCCTGCGTCTGGGTGAAGGACGAGGAGGAGCAGCCGCCGCGGCACCGCATCCGCTCCCACTTGGCGCTGCTGGACTTCGGCCCCAGCTGCTACGCGCCCGACTGTCCGGCGTGCCGGTGGTACCGCGCCCGCGGCGGCTGGGCCCATGACGACTCGATGGAGGGGTGGCTCGATGGTCAGCGGTGAATCGTGGGCACGCAGGCACGCCCGCGAGAACCCCGGCCACCTGAGCCGCGAGGGGCTGGACGACCCGGGATCGTGTGCCGACTGTCGCGAGCGGTCACCCATCTACGACCTCCCGCACCTGGTCGTCCGGCGTGCCCGGTGGTACCGCGCCTGGCTCGCACGCGTGGAGGACGACGCGTGAAGCCGCGCATCCGAGTCGGGCGGTTGACGGTCTGGCTGTGGTCTGGCTCATGGTCATGGGTTGACCGCCTGGACTGCGCCCACTGCCGAAACATCTACGTGGGGCCGTTCGGCGTCGAGTGGGAGCGCCCCGGCTGAAGACCCCGGCCCGCCGGTGGGAGGGCGCTGCGCGAAAGGCTGGCCGCGCGGCACGCCCGGGGAAGCCCGCCGGCGGGCCGGTCACCTGTGACATGACCCCCCACACCTGCGACACGCACCTGCACACCTGTCACTCGAAAGTCGGCAGCCCTCTGACCTGCGGGTTTGCCGTCCGATCTGGGGGATTACCTCGCCCACACCTGCCACCACCTGTGACACACCTGCGACACCTGCCACCACACCTGGCGCGCACCTGCTGCGGCTCCCGCCGGGCTCGCACCTGGCGCACGCACTGCACACCTGCGACACGCACCTGCACACCGGGGAGACGAAAGTCGCCGAGGCGCTGACCTGCGGTTTTGCCGTCCGACTTGGGGGGTTGCGTCGTCCACACCTGCTCGCACCTGGCGCACACCTGCGACACCGGGCGCGGCACCTGCGACGGGGCTCAGCTGGCGCGGCGCCGGCGTCGCTGGCCGCGCCAGCCGGCGACCAGCCCCTCGACCCGGGCCCAGCACCGGGCGCACGCCTCGCCCTCGAGCTCGACCCCGTCCACCGTCATCTCGTGCGTCCGCACGTCACCCTCGACGCCGCAGCCGTCGCACACCAGGGTGACACTCTCACGTGTAGCCATGGGGCAATCCTGCCCCGGTCCGGGCGATCCGTCCTCACTTCCGGCCGGTCCGCGGCCACAGGCCCCGCCAGGGGCTCCAGGGGCACCCCCGGGGGTCGGCGCTCCGATTTCTCGGCGTCGTTCCGCACTAATCCCGTACGAGCCTGCCCTGGAACGCAGAATCGCCCCCGCCGAAGCGGGGGCGATTGTGTGTCTGACCTGCGGTTTTGTCTCTGTGGGCGATACTGGGTTTGAACCAGTGACCTCTTCCGTGTCAAGGAAGCGCGCTACCACTGCGCCAATCGCCCGTGACGACCCAAACTCCCACATGATGGGGTGATCGGGCAATCGAGGTGGAGACGGGATTTGAACCCGTGTAGACGGATTTGCAGTCCGTTGCCTCGCCTCTCGGCCACTCCACCAAGGAGAGAACCTGCGACCCTTCTCCGAGCGGACGACGAGGCTCGAACTCGCGACCTCAACCTTGGCAAGGTTGCGCTCTACCAACTGAGCTACGTCCGCTTGCAACACCCGTTCAGTTTCCTGACCGGCGGTGCGTGAGAACTTTAGCCGACAACGGGGGAATGACAAATTCGGGCCCAGGGCGGCGTGTTCGCCCTCGTCGACGGGGGTCGTCAACGCCTAGGGTCGGCGCATGCGTGCATGGCTGAACGGGCGTCTGCTCGAGGATCCGACCGCCCCCGCGGTCACCGTGGCCGACCACGGGTTCACCGTCGGCGACGGGGTGTTCGAGGCGGTGAAGGTGGTGGAGGGCCGTCCCTTCGCCCTCACCCGGCACCTCGACCGGCTGACCCGCTCGGCGAAGGGGCTCGGGCTTCCAGAGCTGGACCACGACGCCGTACGCCGGGGCGTGGAGTCGGTCCTCGCTGCCGAGCACCTGCCGCTGGGACGGCTGCGCATCACCTACACCGGCGGCGTGGCTCCGCTGGGCTCCGGCCGGGGCGACAGCCCGCCGACCCTGGCGGTGGTCGCCGACCACCTGTCTGCGTGGGCCGAGCCGGCCGTCGTCGTGACGGTGCCGTGGCCCCGCAACGAGCGCGGCGCGCTGGCCGGGCTGAAGACCACGTCCTACGCGGAGAACGTGGTGGCGCTCGCCTACGCGCACGAGCGCGGGGCGGGGGAGGCGATCTTCGCGAACCTGGCGGGCAACCTGTGCGAGGGCACCGGCTCCAACGTCTTCTACGTCGTCGACGGTGAGCTGCGCACCCCGACGCTGGCGTCCGGCTGCCTGGCGGGGATCAGCCGAGCGCTGCTCCTGGAGTGGTACGACGGTTCGGGGAGGCCGGTCCGCGAGGTGGACGAGCCGATCGAGGTGCTGACCACCGCCGACGAGGTGTTCCTGGTCTCGACGACGCGCGACGTCCAGCCGGTGGTGCGCTGCGACGACCGGGAGCTGGTTACCCCGGGCCCCGTCACTGCGGCCTGCAGGGCGACGTGGAGCGAGCGCGAGGCCGCCGACCTCGACCCGTGAGGAACCGGGCGGTGAGGAGGAGCGGACGAGCTCAGGCCCGGCCGGTGGCCAGGATCGCTGCGATGGCGGCGTCCACGTCGAGGTGAGCGGACTCGGTGCCGGTGGCGACGAGAGCGTTCATCCGGGCCACGAAGGCCTGCATGTCACCGGTGCGCGCCTGGACCAGGGCCTCGCCGTCGGGCGAGCAGAGCTCGATGATGACGACCGCGTGGCCGCTGCTGTCCAGGCACGGCCAGACGTGCACGTCCCCGTCGCCCGACGGCTCGTAGAGGCCCTCGACGAGCAGCTCCCGGCCGAAGGTCCACGACACCTGGTGCGATCCGGTCTTGAACACCGCGGTGACGGCGAACGGGTCGGTCGGGTCGTAGTGCAGCTCGGCCTCGATCGGCGTCGCGTTCCCGGTCGCGTCGATCAGGTCGACGGTGACGGGGTGCGTCACGGTGACCGGTGCGGTGTTCATCGAGTAGTCCATGGTTCTTCCTCCCAGTCAGCCCCTCCGGCTTCGACATGGAGACGCTGTGGAGTGGTCCTCATGACGGCGTTTCAAACGAAACTGGGAACTTTTCTTGACAACGCCTGGGTCAGCCGGTCGTTGTGTCCGGATTAGGGCGTTTCCGCACCCGCACGGCCGTTGCCGGAGTCCCGATAGGCTCGGGAACGACAGCCGGCCGACAACAGGGGACAGGGTCCGTGACCGACAACGCCACCGACGTCTCGCAGGAGAACCCCGACAGCGGGCGCAGGCTCGGAGGCCTGCACCGCAAGCTGCACGCCCACCCGGTGCTGTCGCTGGTCACCAAGACCGTGGTGGCGGTCGTCGGCGGGCTGGTCACGCTCGCCGGTGTGGTGATGATCGTGACCCCCGGCCCGGCGTTCGTGCTCATCCCGCTCGGCCTGGCCATCCTGGCGACCGAGTTCGCCTTCGCGCGCCGATGGCTCGACTGGGCCCGCCGCAAGGCCGAGGAGGCCAAGCGGCGCAACGACGCGCTGGACCCGGCCGTACGTCGTCGTCGGCTCCTGCTGACCGGTCTCGCGATCCTCGTGCTCGTCGGCGCGGTGACCTGGTATGTCCTGGTCTACGACTGGCCGTTGCTCGCGGTCGACGGCTGGGACTGGGTGCAGAGCCTGGCCGGATGGGTCCCCGACCTGCCGGGGATGTGATCGCGGCGCCGGGATGCGCTAACCTTTCCCGCGCACCACATCGATCCCCGGATCGATGCGGGCGATTGGCGCAGTGGTAGCGCGCTTCGTTCACACCGAAGAGGTCACTGGTTCGAACCCAGTATCGCCCACCATCCGGCAGTTCGGAGATGGACCGAGAACCGCACAACGTCGAAGCACGTCAAAGGGCGCCCCTCCCCAGGAGAGGCGCCCTTCGGCGTTCTGTGCCCACCCTCGTGGACTGTCCGCTTCAGACGCGGCAGCTCCCTTCGTAGGTGGTCAGCTTGGTCAGCCTGACGCCCTCGTCGTCGTAGACCTTCGTGATGACCTTGGCGCGGAACAGGTCATCGAAGCCGGTCACCTTGACGGAGAGCTCCGGGCTGGCGTCCCCACCCCACCGGAACGGCGAGACGTTGACCCCGCCGACACTGACTGCGCGGCCCAGCTTGCCGGCGAAATTGCCCGTGGCGGCCACGTCCACCCACTCGCCCGCGTAGTTCTTCTCCTGGGCGACGAGCTTCGTCTTCACCATGTAGGTGCGGAAGTGCTTGTCCGCTGGACGGGTCTCACTGCCTGAAACCTCGACGTACAAGGTTCCCCCGTCACCGTCGCCCTGCACCTGGCCCTCGCAGCTGAGAGGGCCGGTCGCCTGTGAGTAAGCGCCGTGCGTCGCAGTCATGGCCGAAGCCGGTGCGGCCATGGCCACAGCGGCCAAGAAGACCGCTGACGTGGACGCTAATCCCTTCTTGAACATCGGTGTTCCTTTCGATTGGACGGTACGACCGTCATGCATATTTGAGACTCTAGGAATGTCCTCCTTTGAGGGCAACTGAAGTGAATGAGAATGGCACAGACGACCTACAAGGAGTACCCCGGAATGCGTGTTCTCGTCGATTTGCGGAGAGAGCGTGAATCGGCCAGCAACCTGATGGTTGGAGGTGAAACCGTTGCCCATATGGGGATCTGACCGCCTGTGCATCGGTCGAGAAGAGGGGACGTGGGACTCCCGTAGCGATAATCCGAAATCAGCGGATTCGGATGCCGAGGGGGATTAGTGGATATCGGGTGAAGTGCCACTGAATGCGACCCGTCGATAATTCGCGCCGCAGGTGGGCCGACTACTGAGGACGGCCCCTGGGTCGACGCGACCGCGGCGCGGCGGGCGGCACGCCGGTTGGCATAGGATCGAGCCTCCCGCCCGAACAGGAGATCGAACGTGTCCGAGACCAGGGTCGTCGTCGTCGGCGCCGAGCAGCAGGACGAACGGACCGTGATCGCGGGCACCAAGGCGTGGGAGCTCTTCAGCGACGATCCCTCGGTGATCGTGGCGCGCGTCGGCGGTCAGCTCCGTGACCTCTCCTACGAGCTCGCGGACGGCGACGTCGTCGAAGGTGTCGCCAGCGACTCGCCGGACGGTCTCGCGGTCCTGCGGCACTCGACAGCCCACGTGCTGGCCCAGGCCGTCCAGGAACTCTTCCCCGAGGCGAAGCTCGGCATCGGCCCGCCGATCGAGAACGGCTTCTACTACGACTTCGACGTCGAGACCCCGTTCGTGCCCGAGGACCTCGAGAAGATCGAGTCGCGGATGCGCAAGATCGTCAAGGAGGGCCAGAAGTTCGCCCGCCGGCCGGTCTCCGACGAGGACGCGCGCACCGAGCTCGCCGGCGAGCCCTACAAGCTCGAGCTGATCGCGCTCAAGGGGGCCTCGGACGGTGAGGCCGCCGAAGGAGCCGACGTCGAGGTGGGCGCCGGGGAGCTGACCATCTACGACAACCTGCGACGCGGCGGAGAGCTCGCCTGGAAGGACCTGTGCCGCGGTCCGCACCTGCCCACCACCAAGCGCATCCCGGCCTTCAAGCTGATGCGATCGGCGGCGGCGTACTGGCGCGGCGACGAGAAGAACAAGCAGCTGCAGCGGATCTACGGGACCGCCTGGGAGTCCAAGGAAGCGCTGGAGGCCTATCTGCACCGTCTCGAGGAGGCGGAGCGCCGCGACCACCGCAAGCTCGGGCGCGAGCTGGACCTGTTCAGCTTCCCCGACGAGCTCGGCTCCGGACTGCCGGTCTTCCACCCCAAGGGCGGGGTGGTCAAGCGGGAGATGGAGGACTACGTCCGCGCCCGCCACATCGAGGAGGGCTTCCAGTACGTCGGCACCCCGCACATCTCCAAGCAGGGGCTGTTCGAGACCTCCGGGCACCTGCCCTACTACGCCGACACCATGTTCCCGCCGATGGAGCTGGAGGGCAGCAGCTACTACCTCAAGGCGATGAACTGCCCGATGCACAACCTGATCTTCAGGTCGCGCGGGCGCTCCTACCGCGAGCTGCCGCTGCGGTTCTTCGAGTTCGGCTCGGTCTACCGCTACGAGAAGTCCGGGGTGGTCCACGGGCTGACCCGGGTCCGGGGGATGACCCAGGACGACTCGCACTCCTACGTCACGCCGGAGCAGGCACCCGCCGAGATCAAGCACCTGCTGTCGTTCGTGCTCGGCCTGCTCAAGGACTTCGGGCTCGACGACTTCTACCTCGAGCTCTCCACCCGCGACCCGCAGTCGGACAAGTTCATCGGCAGCGACGAGCAGTGGGCCGAGGCCACCCGGATCCTCGAGGAGGCGGCCACGGAGACCGGGCTGGAGCTGGTGCCCGACCCGGGCGGCGCCGCCTTCTACGGCCCGAAGATCTCGGTGCAGACCCGGGATGCCATCGGCCGCACCTGGCAGATGTCGACGATCCAGTACGACTTCAACCAGCCGGCCGGCTTCGGGCTGGAGTACCAGGCCGCCGACGGCACGCGTCAGCAGCCGGTGATGATCCACTCCGCCAAGTTCGGCTCGATCGAGCGGTTCCTCGGCGTGCTCGTGGAGCACTACGCCGGCGCGTTCCCGCCCTGGCTGGCTCCGGTGCAGGTGGTCGCCATCCCGATCGCGGAGCGGCACAACGACTACCTGCAGAAGGTGGCCGCGGAGCTGCGCGCCCAGGGGATCCGCGTCGAGGTCGACGAGTCCGACGACCGGATGCAGAAGAAGATCCGCAACGCGCAGCTGCAGAAGGTGCCGTTCATGGTCATCGCGGGCGACCGCGACGTCGAGGAGAACGCGGTCTCCTTCCGCTACCGCTCCGGCGAGCAGGACAACGGGGTGTCGGTCTCCGACGCGATCGCCCGGGTGGTGGACGCGGTCCAGCGGCGGGTCCAGGTATGACCGATCCCGACGACACCGGCCCGGACGCTTGGGTGCAGGACGGGGTGGGGGAGCCCGACGAGCTCGAGCGCCTGTGGACGCCGCACCGGATGGAGTACATCAAGGGCGTCAACAAGCCCACGCACGGCGAGGCGGGGGAGGACTGCCCGTTCTGCCGGATCCCCACGCTGCCGGACGAGGAGGGCCTGGTCGTGCACCGCGGCGAGACGTCGTACGCCGTGCTCAACCTCTACCCCTACAGCCCCGGGCACCTGCTGGTGTGCCCTTACCGGCACGTCGCCGACTACACCGACCTCACCCGCGAGGAGACCGTCGAGGTCGCCGAGCTGACCCAGACGGCGATGCGGGTGGTGCGCCAGGTCTCCGGGGCGCACGGGTTCAACATCGGCATGAACCAGGGCTCGGTCGCGGGCGCCGGGATCGCCGCGCACCTGCACCAGCACGTGGTGCCGAGGTGGGGCGGCGACCAGAACTTCATGCCGATCATCGGCCGCACCCGCGCGATGCCGCAGCTGATGAGCGACACCCGCAAGCTGTTGTCCGACGCGTGGCCGGAGTGACGCCTCCTCACTCCGGGCCGGCATCGCCACCGGCTAGCCTTCTCTCGCCATGCTGAACCGATTCCGTGACTTCTGGACCAAGGTCTTCTCGCCGCTCGCCCGGCTGCTCCTGCGTCTGGGGGTCAGCCCGGACGCGGTGACGGTGGTCGGCACCCTCGGGGTGGCGGCCGGCGCGCTCTGGTTCTTCCCGCGCGGGCAGCTGCTGGGCGGCGTGCTGTTCATCACCGTCTTCGTCTTCAGCGACCTGCTGGACGGCCACATGGCGCGGCTCTCGGGTACCTCCTCGAAGTGGGGGGCGTTCCTCGACTCCACCCTGGACCGGCTCGGCGACGCCGCCATCTTCGCCGGTCTCGTCCTCTACTACATGGGGCCCGGGGAGTCGGACACGTTCGCCGTGCTCGCGCTCTACTGCCTGGTGATGGGCTCGGTGACCTCCTACGCCCGGGCCCGCGCGGAGTCGCTGGGGATGCAGGCCAAGGGCGGCATCGCCGAGCGGGCGGACCGGCTGGTGGCGATCCTGGCCATGACCGGCCTCTCCGACATCTTCGACCTCCCGGTGCTGATCCCGATCACGTTGTGGCTGCTCGCGGCGGCCTCCACGGTCACGGTCGTCCAGCGGATCCTGCTGGTCCGTCGTCAGGCGACCGCGGCCCTCTGATGACAGGGCGGCAAGGGGGGCTGGCCCGGGCGCGCGCTGCCGTCGTCGACCAGGGAGCGGCCACCGGCTACGTCGCCGGCTGGCGCCTGGTGCGCCGGCTGCCGGAGCCGGTCGCCCGCAAGGTGTTCGCCCGGATCGGCGAGCAGATCCACCGTCGCGACGGCTCCGGCGTACGGCGGCTGCGGGAGAACCTGCGCCTGGTGTGCCCCGAGCTGGACCCCGAGGCGCTGGAGGCCCTGACCCGGGAGGGCGTCGGCTCCTACCTGCGCTACTGGTGCGAGGCCTTCCGGCTGCCCACCTGGACGCCGCAGGAGCTGGTGCGGCGGACCGTCGTCGTCGACGAGCACCACCTGCGGGCGCCGCAACAGGCCGGCCAGGGCGTGGTCGTGGCGCTGCCGCACATGGCCAACTGGGACTGGGCCGGGGCCTGGGCGTGCGGCACCGGCATGCCGCTGACCACGGTGGCCGAACGGCTGAAGCCGGAGCGGCTCTACGACGAGTTCGTCGCCTACCGGGCCTCGCTGGGCATGGAGATCCTGTCGCTGACCGGTGAGCAGCCGGTGTTCGGCCCGCTGGTCAGCCGGCTCCGGGCCGGCCGGCTGGTCTGCCTGCTCTCGGACCGCGACCTGTCCCGCACCGGGGTCGAGGTCGACCTGTGCGGAGCGCCGGCCCGGATGCCGCGCGGCCCGGCGATGCTGGCCCGCGCCACCGGCGCGCCGCTGGTGCCGGCGACCCTGGCCTACCGGGGGGAGTGCCTGCAGATCACCTTCCACGAGCCGGTCCCGCACCGTAGCGGTCCCGACGGCGTCGCGCACATGATGCAAGGAGTGGCCGACGCCTTCAGCGCCGGGATCCACGCTGATCCGCAGGACTGGCACATGATGCAGCGCGTCTTCGTCGAGCATCTCTCGCCGCAGGAGCGACGGTGAGGATCGGCATCGTCTGTCCGTACTCCCTCGACACCCCCGGCGGGGTCCAGAACCACGTGAAGGACCTCGCGGAGGCGTTGCTGGCCCGCGGGCACCACGTGTCCGTGCTGGCCCCCACCGACGAGACCGACCTTCCGGCGTACGTCGTCCGCGCCGGCCGCGCCGTGCCGGTGCCCTACAACGGGTCCGTGGCGCGGGTCTCCTTCGGGCCGGTCGTCGCCGCCCGGGTCCGCCGGTGGCTCAAGGAGGGCGACTTCGACGTGCTGCACCTGCACGAGCCGGCAACCCCGAGCATCTCGCTGCTGGCGTTGTGGGCGGCCGAGTGCCCGGTGGTGGCCACCTTCCACACCTCCAACGTCCGGTCCCGGGCCATGTCGGCCTCGGCAGCGATCCTGCGGCCCTCGATGGAGAAGGTGGCCGCCCGGATCGCCGTGTCCGAGCTGGCCCGCGAGATGCTGGTCAACCACGTCGGCGGCGAGCCGGTGGTGATCCCGAACGGCATCTACGTCGACGCCTACGAGCGGGCGGCGCAACGGCCGGACTGGCGCGGCAGCCAGGGCACGGTGGCCTTCGTCGGCCGGATCGACGAGCCCCGCAAGGGTTTCCCGCTGGCCGCCGAGGCGTTCACCCGGCTGGCCCGGGACCGGCCGGGGCTGCGGCTGCTTGTCGTCGGTGGCGGCGACACCGCCGCGGCGGGCGGGCTGTTCCCGCCGGAGGTGCGGGCCCGGGTCGACCTCCTGGGTCCCGTCCCGGACGCGGACAAGGCCTCCGCGCTGCGGACCGCCGACGTCTACGTGGCGCCCAACACCGGCGGGGAGAGCTTCGGGATCGTGCTGATCGAGGCGATGGCCGCCGGAACGGCGGTGCTCGCCAGTGACCTGCCGGCGTTCGCCCGCGTGCTCGAGGGCGGCCGGTACGGCGAGCTGTTCCGCTCCGAGGACGTCGACGACCTGGCCCGACGGCTCGGCGACCTGCTCGACGACCCGGACCGCCGCGCCACGCTGACCGCGGCCGCCCGGGTCGGCGCCCGGCGCTACGACTGGTCGAGCGTGGCCGACCGGATCCTGCAGGTCTACGAGACGGTGACGGAGGCTGACCGGTGATCGAGGAGGTCCTGGTCGTCCTGCTGGCGCTGCTGGTGCTGGTGACCGGCCTCTGGCTGAGCTGGACCGCGCAGCGGCTGGACCGGATGCACCACCGCATCGACGTGGCGCGCGCCTCCCTGGAGAGCCAGCGGCTGCGGCGCTCGGCCACTGCGCTGGAGCTGGCCACCTCCGGCACGCTGGACCCGGTCCGGTCGCTGCTGCTGCTCGACGCCGCCGCCCGCGCCCGGGCGGCGCCCGCCGAGGAGTACGAAGCCGCCGAGTCCGACCTCTCCCAGTCGTTGCGCGCGGTGCTGGCCGACGAGCGGGAGGTCGCCTCCCTGCGCGAGGACCCCGCGGTGGAGCCGCTGCTCGCCGAGCTCGCCGTCGCCTGCCGCAAGCTCGAGCTGGCCCGCCGCTTCCACAACGACGTGGTGGTCTCCGCGCGGGCGCTGAGGTCGCGACGCCGGGTGCGTTGGCTGCGGCTCTCCGGCCGGGCCGGCCCGGTGCACAGCGTCGACCTGGACGACGTACCTCCCCGGGCGCTGGTCGCTGACTGATTCCGGCGGACTGAACCGGTTCGTTCGGTCCGCAGCCACCGTCTACGCTGGTGGCATCCCCTGGAACCGGGCGGCAGCACGCCGTCCGCCACCCGTACGACCCATGACGAGAAGGCCATCGTGACCGACAGCACCACCGAAGCGCAGACGCCCGACACCACCGCCGCCCGACCGGACGCGGCAGCCACCGGGACCGCCGGGGTGAAGCGCGGCATGGCCGAGATGCTCAAGGGGGGCGTGATCATGGACGTGGTCACCGCCGAGCAGGCCAGGATCGCCGAGGACGCCGGCGCCGTCGCGGTGATGGCGCTCGAGCGCGTGCCCGCCGACATCCGCGCCCAGGGCGGGGTCTCCCGGATGAGCGACCCGGACATGATCGACTCGATCATCGAGACGGTGTCGATCCCGGTGATGGCCAAGGCGCGGATCGGCCACTTCGTGGAGGCGCAGGTGCTCCAGAGCCTGGGCGTCGACTACATCGACGAGTCCGAGGTGCTGACCCCGGCCGACTACACCAACCACATCGACAAGTGGGCCTTCACGGTGCCGTTCGTGTGCGGGGCGACCAACCTGGGCGAGGCGCTGCGCCGGCTGACCGAGGGCGCGGCGATGATCCGCTCCAAGGGCGAGGCGGGCACCGGCGACGTCTCGAACGCGGTCACCCACATGCGTACGATCCGCGGTGAGATCCGCCGGCTGCAGTCGATGTCGCCCGACGAGCTGTACGTCGCCGCCAAGGAGCTGCAGGCGCCCTACCACCTGGTCGCGGAGGTCGCGGCCGCCGGCAAGCTGCCGGTCGTGCTGTTCACCGCCGGTGGCATCGCGACGCCCGCCGACGCGGCGATGATGATGCAGCTGGGCGCGGACGGCGTGTTCGTCGGCTCCGGCATCTTCAAGTCCGGCAATCCCGCCCAGCGCGCCGAGGCGATCGTGAAGGCGACCACCTTCTTCGACGACCCGGACGTGCTCGCCAAGGTCTCGCGGGGCCTGGGCGAGGCGATGGTCGGGATCAACGTCGAGGAGATCCCGCAGCCGCACCGCCTCGCCGAGCGCGGCTGGTAGGGGTCTCGAACCGGGGGCAACCGCGGAGAGCGGCGCAGACCGCGCCTACGATTGAGTGGTGGAGAGACCGACGATCGGAGTGCTCGCCCTGCAGGGCGACGTGCGCGAGCATCGCGCGATGCTGGAGCGCGCCGGTGCCGCCACCGTCGCGGTCCGCCGGCCCGAGGAGCTCGCCGGGCTCGACGGGATCGTGCTGCCCGGCGGGGAGTCGACCACGATCTCCAAGCTGGCCCGGACCTTCGGCCTGCTCGACCCGCTGCGCACCGCGTTGCGGCAGGGCCTGCCGGCCTTCGGCACCTGCGCCGGGATGATCATGCTGGCCGAGCACGTCGAGAACGGGGTCCCCGACCAGGAGACCTTCGGGGGTCTCGACGTCGTGGTCCGCCGCAACGCCTTCGGACGCCAGGTCGACTCCTTCGAGGCCGACCTCGACGTGGACGGCCTGGCCGACCGGTTCCACGCCCTGTTCATCCGCGCGCCGTGGGTGGAGAAGATCGGCGCCTCGGTCGAGGTGGTCGCGCGGATCGCCGCCGGCAATCGCCCCGAGGCGGTCGGTAGGATCGTCGCCGTCCGGCAGGGACACCTGCTGGCCACGTCATTCCATCCCGAGATCACCGGGGACCACCGGATCCACGCGTTGTTCGTGGACCTGGTCCGTGAAACGGTGCGGGCAGCAGGACCCGAGGACCACGAGCGGAAGTAGGGGCACCACCGATGTCTGGCCACTCCAAATGGGCGACCACCAAGCACAAGAAGGCCGTCATCGACGCGCGGCGCGGCAAGATGTTCGCCAAGCTGATCAAGAACATCGAGGTGGCGGCGCGGATGGGTGGCGGCGACCCCGCCGGCAACCCGACGCTCTACGACGCGATCCAGAAGGCCAAGAAGTCCTCGGTCCCCAACGACAACATCGACCGGGCGGTCAAGCGTGGCTCCGGCGCCGAGGCCGGCGGTGCGGACTACCAGACCATCATGTACGAGGGCTACGGCCCCAACGGCGTGGCCTTCCTCATCGAGTGCCTCACCGACAACAAGAACCGCGCCGCCATGGAGGTGCGCACGGCCATGACCCGCAACGGCGGCTCGATGGCCGACCCCGGCTCGGTCTCCTACATGTTCAACCGCAAGGGCGTCGTGGTGGTCCCGACGTCGCAGGAGTCGCGTGAGGTCTCCGAGGACGACGTGCTCGAGGCCACCCTGGAGGCGGGCGCCGAGGAGGTGAACGACCTCGGGGAGGCGTTCGAGGTGATCAGCGAGGCCACCGACCTGGTCGCCGTCCGCACCGCCCTGCAGGCGGCCGGCCTGGACTACGACTCCGCCGAGGCGTCGTTCGTGCCGTCGATGAACGTCGAGCTCGAGGACCCCAAGGCCGCCGGGGCAGTGATGCGCCTCGTCGACGCGCTCGAGGACCTCGACGACGTGCAGAACGTCTTCGGCAACTTCGACGTCAGCGACGAGGTCATGGAGGCCGTCGAGGCCTGAGCGGTTCCGGTCACCGGACCGCTCCTCGCAGGTGTGTCGTCCCGTCGGCCGGGGGTGCGGTCGTCTACCGTTGCGTGCGAACAGACGTTCGAGGAGCGGGCGCGACGAGGAGGCGGCATGCGGGTGCTCGGCATCGACCCCGGCCTCACCCGGTGCGGCATGGGCGTCGTCGAGGGCGACGTCGGCCGGCCGCTGCGGCTCGTCGACGTCAATGTGCTGCGCACCTCCGCCTCGGTGCCGGTGGCGATCCGCCTGGTGACGATCGAGAAGGGCATCAACGCCTGGATCGAGGAGTACGAACCCGACGCGGTCGCCGTCGAGCGGGTCTTCGCCCGCTCCGACGTCAGCACGGTGATGGGCACCGCGCAGGCCAGTGGTCTGGCCCTCGTGGCCGCCGCCCGCCGGGGCATCCCGGTCGCCCTGCACACCCCCAGCGAGGTCAAGGCGGCCGTGAGCGGCAACGGCCGTGCCGACAAGGCCCAGGTGGGCGCGATGGTCGCTCGGTTGCTGCGGCTCGACGCCCCGCCCAAGCCGGCCGACGCCGCCGACGCCCTGGCCCTGGCCATCTGTCACATCTGGCGCGGAGGGGCCCAGGCGCGCATCGACGCCGCGGTCGCCGCCGCGGGGAGGAGAACGCCATGATCGCCTTCGTCAACGGCACGGTCGCCTCGGTGGGCCTCGCCTCGGTGGTGCTCGAGGTGGGCGGCGTGGGGCTCGAGCTCCAGTGCGCGCCGAACACCCTGGCCACGTTGCGGATCGGGCACCGGGCGCAGCTCCCCACCAGCATGGTCGTGCGCGAGGAGTCGCTGACGCTGTTCGGGTTCCTCGACGACGACGAGAAGTCCGTCTTCGAGCTGCTCCAGACCGCCAGCGGCGTGGGGCCCAAGCTGGCGCAGGCCATGCTCGCCGTCCACTCACCCGACCAGCTGCGTCGGGCGGTGACCACCGAGGACGTCAAGACGCTGACCACCGTGCCCGGGATCGGCCAGAAGGGTGCCCAGCGGATCATTCTCGAGCTCAAGGACCGCATCGGGCCGCCCACCGGCTCGACCGGCGCGGCCGCGCCGGCCCATGCCCGGGACGCCGCCTGGCGAGAGCAGGTGCACGGCGGTCTGGTCGGGCTCGGCTGGTCGACCAGGGAGGCCGACAAGGCCGTCGAGGCGGTCGCGCCCGAGGCGCAGGCCGCTCGTGACGGCGGCGCCGAGCCGGACGTCGCCGCTCTGCTCCGGGCGGCCCTGCGGACGCTGAGCCGGGCATGAGCCGGATGCGCCACGAGCGCGGTGAGGCCGGGGTGCCGGGGCTGTCCGGGCTGCCGGGGGAGAACGACCTGAGTGCCGCCGAGCTGGAGTACGTCGAGAGCCGGGCGGTCGTGGCGGCCGAGGCGGAGGGTGACGAGCGCGCCGTCGAGGCGGCCCTGCGACCGCGTCGACTCGACGACGTCATCGGCCAGGACCGCGTGCGCGAGCAGCTGTCCCTGGTCCTGCAGGCCGCGCTGGGCAGGGACCGCGCCCCCGACCACGTGCTGCTCTCCGGGCCGCCGGGCCTCGGCAAGACCACCCTCGCGATGATCATCGCCGCCGAGATGGGCAGCCCCCTGCGGTTGACCTCCGGTCCGGCGATCACGCACGCCGGCGACCTGGCGGCCATCTTGTCGGGCATGAACGACAACGACGTGCTGTTCGTCGACGAGATCCACCGGATGTCCCGGCCGGCCGAGGAGATGCTCTACATGGCCATGGAGGACTTCCGGGTCGACGTGGTGATCGGCAAGGGGCCCGGTGCCACCGCGATCCCGCTGGAGATCCCCCCGTTCACACTGGTCGGCGCCACCACCCGGGCCGGGCTGCTGCCGGGTCCGCTGCGCGACCGCTTCGGCTTCACCGCGCACCTGGAGTTCTACGAGCCCGCCGAGCTCGACCTGATCGTGCGCCGCTCCGCGGGTCTGCTGGGGGTCGAGCTCACCGATGACGGCGCCGCGGAGATCGCGTCGCGCTCGCGTGGCACGCCCCGGATCGCCAACCGGCTGCTGCGCCGGGTCCGTGACTACGCCCAGGTCCGCGCCGACGGGGTGGTCAGCCTCGACATCGCCCACCGCGCGCTCGACCTCTACGAGGTGGACCGGCTCGGTCTCGACCGGCTGGACCGTGCGGTCATCGACGCCTTGTGCCGCCGCTTCGGCGGCGGACCGGTCGGCCTCAGCACCCTGGCGGTGGCCGTGGGGGAGGAGCGGGAGACCGTCGAGGAGGTGGCCGAGCCGTTCCTCGTCCGGTCCGGGTTCCTGGCACGCACCTCTCGCGGCCGCGTCGCCACTCCGGCCGCGTGGGAGCACCTGGGCCTCCGTGCGCCTGCAGGGTCGCCCTTCGCGACCGATCCGGGGTTGTTCACCGAACCGTGACCTGCCGGCTCCGGGCTTCCTCCGGGCTGCCGGACCGCGGCCGTTACACTCGACCGTCGGCCACCCTCGGGTGTCGTGCCATGCCCGCAATACCCCTAGCTAGGAGTCGCTCGTGTCTGGTTGGGAGTCCCTTCTCCCGTTCGTCCTGATCGTGGTGGTCTTCTGGTTCCTGGTGGCTCGCCCCGCGCGCCGTCAGCAGCAGAAGCTCGCGGCGACGCAGGCGGGCATCGCCATCGGCTCGGAGGTCATGCTCGGCTCGGGGATCTATGGACGCGTTGCCTCGTTGGACGAGGAGACCCTGCAGCTGGAGATAGCCCCGGGCACGCAGGTGAAGGTGGCCCGACAGGCCGTCGTACGCGTGCTCGAGCCGGCACCGCCGGAGTACCCGACCAGTCCCGAGCAGCAGGACCAGTAAACGTGTCCGGGCCGACGGTCCGGACCTGGAGGAGCGAGTAGCAGTGGCGAAAAAAGCGTCCCGTCCCGGGCGCAGGCTCATCGTCTTCGCGTTGCTGATCGCAGCGCTGTACGGCGGCGTGGCGATCGGTGGCGTGTGGAAGCCGAAGCTCGGCCTGGACCTGCAAGGCGGCACCCGGATCACGCTCGAGGCGAGCACCGCGACCGGTGACGCGATCACCCCGGAGAAGCTCGCCGAGGCCCGCGACATCATCGACCAGCGCGTCAACGGCCAAGGCGTCGCCGAGGCCGAGGTCGCCGTGCAGGGCAGCCGCAACATCGTCGTCGAGATCCCGGGCAAGACCCGCAAGGACCTCGTGGACTCGGTGAAGCAGACCGCGCAGCTGCGCTTCCGCCTGGTCGCCGCGATGGCGCCGGGCCGGCCGAGCCAGCAGCCCTCGGCGTCGCCGAGCCCGTCGGCCTCGGGGGCCTCCGGCTCGCCGTCCGCCAAGGCCAGCGGCACCGGTGAGAAGGCGACCGCTCCCTCCACCGCCCCCTCCGCCTCCCCCAAGGGTCGCGCCATCTCCGGTGGCCTGCTCGCCGCGGACCAGAAGAAGAAGAACAAGGGCGCTACGGCCACCCCGGCGCCGAGCGCGGCGCCCAGCGCGCTGCCCAGTGCCGCCCCCAGCGCGAACGCGCCCAGCCAGAAGGGCGCCCCGGTCGACCAGCCGCTGCAGTGGATGGACAACCCGGGGGAGGAGTGGCTGAAGAAGTTCGCGGCGTTCACGTGCCCCGAGCCGGGCAAGCCGGTGCCGCCGGTCGTCGACCGCAAGGACCAGCCGCTCGTCACCTGTGACTCCGCCGGGATGAAGTACCTCCTCTCGGCGTCGGTGATCGAGGGCACCCAGCTGACCCGCGCCGAGGCCGGCATCCCCCAGAACGAGTTCACCTGGGTGGTCGACCTCAGCTTCAACAGCGAGGGCCGCACCACCTTCGCGGACGTGACGCGTCAGATCGCCAACGCGACCAGCCCGCTGACCGGGCAGCAGAAGCAGTTCGCGATCGTCCTCGACGGCACGGTCATCAGCGCCCCCGTCGTGGACCAGCCGATCCCCAACGGGCAGGCGGTCATCCGCGGCGACTTCTCCCAGACCGAGGCGCAGACCCTCGCGAACAGCCTCAAGTACGGCGCGCTGCCGCTGACCTTCACCGTCCCCGTGGTCAGCGAGGAGGGGCCGACGCTCGCCGCCGACCAGCTCAGCGCCGGCCTCTGGGCGGGTGCGATCGGGCTGCTGCTCGTGATCATCTACTGCCTGTTCTACTACCGCGGACTCGGCCTGGTGGTCGTCGCCTCGCTGGCGGTCGCCGGCGTCATCACCTACGGCGTGGTGCTGGCGATGAGCCAGGCGGTCAACTTCACCCTGACGCTGCCGGGCATCGCCGGACTGATCGTCGGTGTCGGCATCACCGCGGACTCGTTCATCGTCTACTTCGAGCGGATCCGCGACGAGATGCGGGACGGCAAGTCGATGCGGGTGGCGGTGGAGTCCGGCTGGGTCCGGGCCCGGAACACCTGCCTGGCCGCCGACACGGTCTCGCTGCTGGCAGCGGTGGTGCTCTACATCTTCGCCATCGGCGTGGTGAAGGGCTTCGCATTCGCGCTGGGCATCAGCACGGTCATCGACCTCGCGGTGTTCTTCATGTTCACCAAGCCGATGGTCACCTGGCTGGCCCGGTTCCCGTTCTTCAACACCGGCCACAAGATGTCCGGGCTCTCCCCGGAGGCGATCGGCATCGACCGCATCTCCGGCGGTCGCCGCCCGTCCGTCGCAGGGGGTAAAGCCTGATGAGCAAGATGTCACGCCTGGGTCAGCAGCTGTACGACGGCAGCGTCTCGATCGACTTCGTCGGCCGTCGCGTGCTGTGGTACTCCATCTCCGCCGTGATCATCGCGATCGCGCTGGCCGGGCTGCTCTTCAAGGGGCTCAACCTCGGCATCGAGTTCGAGGGCGGCACGGAGTACCGCGTGTCGATGCCCTCGGGCCAGGCGAACCAGCAGAACGTCGAGAAGATCCGCGACGCGGTGGCGAGCTCCGGCATCGACGCCGCCTCCTCGCCGGTGGTGAACACCTCCGGCGACACGAACATCCGGGTGCAGACCGAGCCGCTGACCAACGACCAGGCGGCCCAGCTCGAGCAGGTCATCCGGGAGACCGCCGGGGTGAAGGCGGACGACCTCAGCGAGCAGGCGATCGGTGCCACCTGGGGTCAACAGGTGGCCGACCGGGCGCTGCTGGGGCTGGGAGTGTTCCTCGTCCTGGTGGTCCTGTTCATCTGGGCCTACTTCCGCGAGTGGAAGATGTCGGTGGGTGGCCTGGTCGCGCTCTTCCACGACGTGATCATCACCGTCGGCGTCTACGCGCTGTCCGGGTTCGAGGTCACGCCGGCCACGGTCACCGGTGTGCTGACGATCCTTGGCTTCTCGCTCTACGACACCGTCGTGGTGTTCGACAAGGTGCGCGAGAACACCCACAACCTGGCGCGGACCCGGAAGACCTACCGCGAGGCGGCCAACCTGGCCATCAACCAGACCCTGGTCCGGTCGATCAACACCTCGATCGTGGCGCTGCTGCCGGTCGGAGCGCTGCTCTACGTCGGCGTCTTCACGCTCGGCTCCGGCGCCCTGAAGGACCTGGCGCTCGCCCTGTTCGTCGGGATGGCGGCCGGTCTGTACTCGTCGATCTTCATCGCCACGCCGCTGGTCGTGCAGCTCAAGGAGCGCGAGCCCGGGGTCAGGGCCGGCGACGCCCGGGCGATCCGGCACCACAACGCCAAGCAGGCCGACCGCTTCGCGGACGTGCCGGCGTTCACCGAGGACATGCCGGTCTACGACGAGCCGGGCTCGGGGGCCCGCACCGCGGCCCCCCGCGGCGGCGTCGAGCCGCAGGTCGACGACGCCGAGCCGGCGCCGCCGGCCCGTCCGGTCCGGGCCCCGCGGTCCACCGCCGGTGAGCGGCCCGCCTCGCGCGCGGTGAGCCCGTCGGCGTCGGCCAAGCGGGCCCAGCCGCAGCGCAAGCCGCGTTCCCAACGAGGCAAGCGATGAAGGTCCGCGGGCTCGACGAGCTGCTCGCCACGCTGATCCGCGACGTCCCCGACTTCCCGCAGCCGGGTGTCGTCTTCAAGGACATCACCCCGCTGCTGGCCGACCACGAAGGCTTCTCGGCCGTCATCGAGGCGCTCGCGGCGCCCGGGCGCGACGCCAGCGGCGCGGCCGCGGTCGACAAGGTGGTCGGCATGGAGGCGCGCGGGTTCATCCTCGCCGCACCGGTCGCGCTGGCGCTCGGCGCCGGCTTCGTCCCGGTGCGCAAGTCCGGCAAGCTGCCCGGTCCGACCCACGCGGTCTCCTACGCCCTGGAGTACGGCGAGGCCACCCTCGAGGTGCACCAGGACGCCTTCGAGGAGGGCGACCGGGTGCTCCTGGTGGACGACGTGCTCGCCACCGGCGGCACGGCGCAGGCCACCCAGAAGGTCGTGGAGGCCTGTGGGGCCGAGGTCATCGGCCTCTCGGTCCTGATGGAGCTCGGCTTCCTCAACGGCCGTGACGTGCTGACCGGGCTGCCGTTGCATGCACTGACCACGCTCTGATTGCGGGGGCCGTCTAGACTTACCCTTTGGGATCTCGAGGACGGGAGTAGTCATGGCCGACGAGCGTGTGGCTGACCTCCCCGAGGTGCTGCCCCCGCACACCGAGGCCGTCGCGCCGAGCCCGGCGTCGGCCCCGGAGACCGCCCCCGCGGGGCGGCGGATGCGTGCCCGGCTGGCGCGGATGGCCACCAAGACCCAGGCCGGCAACCCGGTGCTCGAGCCGCTCTTCCGGGCGGTCCGTGCGAACCACCCGAAGGCCGACCTGGCCCTGCTCGAGCGTGCCTACCTGGTCGCCGAGCGGATGCATGCGCCGCAGACCCGCAAGAGCGGTGATCCCTACATCACCCATCCGCTGGCCGTCGCGACGATCCTGGCCGACATCGGCATGACCGAGCCGACGCTCGTGGCAGCCCTGCTGCACGACACCGTCGAGGACACGCCGTACACCCTGGACCAGCTGCGCGCGGACTTCGGCGACGAGGTGGCGGTGCTCGTCGACGGCGTCACCAAGCTCGACAAGGTGAAGTACGGCGACTCGGCGCAGGCCGAGACGATCCGCAAGATGATCGTCGCGATGAGCCGGGACATCCGGGTGCTGGTCATCAAGCTCGCCGACCGGCTGCACAACATGCGCACGCTGCGCTACCTCAAGCAGGAGACCCAGGAGCGCAAGGCCCGCGAGACGCTGGACATCTTCGCGCCGCTGGCCCACCGGCTGGGCATGAACACCCTCAAGTGGGAGCTCGAGGACCTCGCGTTCGCCACGCTGCACCCGAAGATGTACGACGAGATCGTCCGGCTGGTGGCGGACCGGGCCCCCTCCCGCGACCAGTTCCTCGCGCAGGTGATCGCGCAGGTCGAGCACGACCTCCGTGACGCGAAGATCAAGGCCACCGTGACCGGCCGGCCCAAGCACTACTACTCGATCTACCAGAAGATGATCGTCCGGGGCCGGGAGTTCTCCGACATCTACGACCTCGTCGGCATCCGGATCCTCGTGGAGAGCGACCGGGACTGCTACGCCGTCCTCGGCGTGCTGCACAACCGGTGGAACCCGGTGCCGGGCCGGTTCAAGGACTTCGTGGCGATGCCGAAGTTCAACATGTACCAGTCGCTGCACACGACGGTGATCGGTCTGCAGGGCAAGCCGGTGGAGCTCCAGATCCGGACCTACAGCATGCACCGCCGCGCCGAGTACGGCGTCGCCGCGCACTGGAAGTACAAGGAGAACATGGGCGCCACCGCCGGCGCCGGCGCGGCCACCGACCGCTCGCTCGCCGAGTCCGGGAACGCCGACATGGCCTGGGTCCGCCAGCTGCTCGACTGGCAGCAGGAGACCGAGGATCCGGGGGAGTTCCTGGAGTCGCTCCGCTTCGAGATCAACTCCGCCGAGGTCTATGTCTTCACGCCGCGCGGCGACGTCATCGCGCTGCCCACCGGCTCGACCTCCGTGGACTTCGCCTACGCCATCCACACCGAGGTCGGCCACCGCACCATCGGCGCGCGGGTCAACGGGCGGCTGGTGCCGCTGGAGTCGACGCTGGAGAACGGCGACGTCGTCGAGGTGTTCACCTCCAAGGCCCCGAACGCCGGCCCGAGCCGCGACTGGCTGGGCTTCGTCAAGTCGCCGCGTGCCCGCAACAAGATCCGGCAGTGGTTCACCAAGGAGCGCCGCGAGGAGGCCATCGAGCACGGCAAGGACCAGATCGCCCGCCTGATGCGCAAGGAGGGGCAGCCGCTCAAGCGGCTCCTGACCCACGAGACGCTCTCCACGGTCGCGACCGAGCTACGGCTCCCGGACGTGTCGTCGCTCTACGCCGCGGTCGGCGAGGGCAACCTCGGCGCCCAGACGGTGGTCCGGCGCGTCATCGACCTCTTCGGCGGCGAGGAGGGCGCGTCGGAGGATCTCGCCGAGGGCGTCACGATCACCGCACGGCGGGGCCGGTCGCAGGCGGCCGGCGGCGACGCCGGGGTCATCGTCAAGGGCATCTCCGACGTCTGGGTCAAGCTCGCCAAGTGCTGCACGCCCGTCCCCGGGGACGCGATCCTGGGGTTCGTGACCCGCGGCGCCGGGGTCTCGGTGCACCGGGCCGACTGCACCAACGCCAAGAGCCTGACCTCGCAGCCGGAGCGGCTCGTCGAGGTGGACTGGGCGCCGACGGCGCAGTCGATGTTCCTGGTGAACATCCAGGTCGAGGCCCTCGACCGGGCCCGCCTGCTCTCGGACATCACCAAGGTGCTCTCCGACGTTCACGTGAACATCCTGGCGGCGTCCTTGGCCACGACGCGTGACCGCGTCGCCAAGAGCCGCTTCACCTTCGAGATGGCCGACCCCAAGCACCTCGGCCACGTGCTCAAGGCGGTCCGTTCCGTCGACGGCGTCTTCGACGCCTACCGGGTCACCCAGTGACCGGCTGACCGACGAGCGGACCTCTCAGGAGAAGTCGTCGAGTGCGCGCTGCGCCTCCGTCAGCCACGACCGCCGGGCCTCCAGCGCGCTCGCGTGCTCGGCCTCCTTGGCGCTGTTGCCTGCGGCGGCCGCCTTCTCGCGCTTGGTCTCCAGGTCGGCGATCGAGGCCTCGAGCTGGGCGACGGTGTCGGCCGCACGGGCGCGGGCCTCCGGGTTGGAGCGGCGCCACTGGTCGTCCTCGACGCCGCGGATCGCCTGCTCGACGGTCCGCATCCGGCCCTCGAGCTCCTTGATCCGGTCGCGGGGGACCTTGCCCGCGGCGTCCCAGCGGTCGGCGAGGTCCCGGAACGCCTCCTTGGCGGCTCGCAGGTCCGTCACCGGCAGGAGCTTCTCCGCCTCGGCCAGGATCTCCTCCTTGGCCGCAGCGTTGGCCGCGAACTCGCGGTCGAGCTCGGTGTTGGCGGCGTCGCGTGCCCCGAAGAAGGCGTCCTGCGCAGCACGGAAGCGTCTCCACAGCTGCTCGTCGAGCGCCCGCGGTGCCGGACCGGCCGCCTTCCACTGCCGCATCAGGTCGCGGTACCGGCCCGCGGTCGGACCCCACTCGGTGGAGTCGGCCAGCTTCTCGGCCTCGACGACCAGCTGCTCCTTGACGCTGCGGGCGCTGTCGCGCTTCTCGTTGAGCTCCCCGAAGTGGGACTTCCGCCGACGGGTGTACGTCGTCCGGGCGGTCGAGAAGCGTCGCCACAGCGCGTCGTCGACGGCCTTGTCGAGCCGCGGCAGGGCCTTCCACTCCTCGAGCAGGTCGCGGAGCCGGTTGGCGCCGTTGCGCCAGTCCTCGCTCTCGGCGAGCTTCTCGGCCTCCCCGGCGATCCGCTCCTTCTCGCCGCGGGCGCGCTCGAGCTTCTTGGCGCGCTCGGCCTTCTTCTTCTCCCGCTGCCGGGTGATCGTCACCGACAGCTGGTCCAGCCGGGCCTCCAGTCCGGCGAGGTCACCGACCGCCTGGGCGTCCTGCAGGGTGCCGTGCACCTTCTTGACCGAGGCGGCGGCCTCGTCGGGCGCGAGCGCCCCTGCGCGCACGCGCTTCTCGAGCAGGTCCACCTCGAAGGCGAGGTCGTCGTAGCGCTTGGTGAAGAACGCCAGGGCCTCCTCGGCGGTGGCGTCCGGCATCTGCCCGACCGACCGCTCGCCGTCGGCGGTGCGTACGTAGACGGTGCCGTCCTCTGCCACGCGCCCCCACACCTCGCCGGTCTCGCCGGTCTCGCCGGGCTCGTCTGCCTCGGGTGCGGCGACGACCGCGGGCGACGCCGCGGCAGCCATCGCGCCCGGCCGGGGGGTCGGCACGGGTGTCGGGCCGGGCACGGGTGGCACGGGCGGCACGGGCGGCGTGGGCGCGGGTGCGGCCTCCGCCTCGGCTGCGGTCTGGTCGGACTCGGGGGTGCTCACCGTGCTACCTCGATCGGGTCGTGGACGAGTTGGCAGGACCGGCATCGTAGTCCGGGGACGCCGCGGCGGCTCCGGTGCCGTTCCCGTCGTGGAGCGCGATCCACAGGACCAGCGCTGTCAGGGCCGCGACCACGGCGACGGCGGCGAGCAGCGTGCGTGTCCTGCGCCGCCGTGCTTCCCGGGCGGCGAGCCGCTCGGACCTGCGACGGGCGCTCTCACGTGCGAGCTGGCTCCGCCGCTTCCTCTTCGTGGCCACGCAGGGAGTCTAAGGTGCACGACCCTCCGGGTCACGGATACCGCCCCGGGGGCATGACACGACCCGGTAACGCCCGTCGGTAGGCTGCGTCGGTCCGCTGTCCGACTGCCTGACCTTCCAGGAGCGCTGATCCCGTGCTGATCGCTGGCTTCCCCGCCGGCCCGTGGGGCACGAACTGCTACGTCGTCTCGACGGGACCGGGCGCCGAGTGCGTCGTCGTGGACCCGGGGAAGGACGCCGCCTCCGGAGTCGCCGACGTCGTGCGCGAGCATCACCTCAAGCCGGTGGCGGTCCTGGTCACGCACGGTCACGTCGACCACATGTGGTGCGTGGCCCCGGTGGCCGGCAGCTACGACGCGACCGCCTGGATCCACCCCGCGGACCGGCACCTGCTCACCGACCCGATGGCCGGCCTGTCGCCGGAGTCGGCCGGGATGCTGCTCGGCGGCAGCTACGAGATCGCCGAGCCGGACGAGGTGGCGGAGCTGGCCGACCGGCAGTCCCTGGAGCTGGCGGGCCTCGAGCTCGTCGTCGACCACACGCCCGGTCACACCCCCGGCTCGGTGACCTTCCGGACGCCGTACGGTGAGCAAGGGGTCTCGGAGGTGATGTTCAGCGGAGACCTGCTGTTCGCCGGCTCGATCGGCCGCACCGACCTGCCCGGCGGTGACCACGCCACGATGCTGCGCAGCCTGCGCGAGCGGGTGCTGCCGCTGCGCGACGACGTGGTGGTGCTGCCCGGTCACGGCGAGCAGACCAGCATCGGCCGCGAGCGCGCCACCAACCCTTACCTCCTGGAGCTGGACACCGGCGGCGACGCCGACGGAGCCCCGGTTCCACCCCCGACGAGGGCTGTGAGCATGAACGACAAGATCGTCGCCCCGAAGGGCGTCCCCGAGTACCTCCCGCCGGACTCCGCGGCCTTCCTCGCCGTGCGGGACGCGCTGACCGCTCCCGCGGTGCACGCCGGCTACGGCTACGTCGAGCTGCCGGTCTTCGAGGAGACCAGCCTCTTCGTCCGCGGGGTGGGGGAGTCCACCGACGTGGTCAGCAAGGAGATGTACACCTTCACCGACCGTGGCAACCGTTCGCTGACCCTGCGGCCCGAGGGCACCGCCGGCGTGATGCGCTCGGTGATCGAGCACGGCCTCGACCACGGCCAGCTGCCCGTGAAGCTGTGGTACGCCGGGCCGTTCTTCCGCGCCGAACGACCCCAGCACGGTCGCTACCGCCAGCTGCAGCAGGTCGGTGTGGAGGCCATCGGCAGCGACGACCCCGCGCTGGACGCCGAGGTGATCGCGATCGCCGACGATGGCTTCCGGGCGCTGGGCCTGACCGGCTACCGCCTCGAGCTGACCTCGCTGGGCTGCGCCGCGTGCCGGCCCGGCTACCGCGAGCTGCTGGTCGACTTCCTGTCCGGGCTCGACCTCGACGAGGCGACCCGCGAGCGGGCCAGGATCAACCCGCTCCGCGTGCTCGACGACAAGCGTCCCGAGGTGCGGGCGCTGACCGCCGGGGCCCCGCTGATGCTGGACCACCTCTGCGACGAGTGCGCGGCGCACTTCACCGCGGTCCGCGAGCTGCTCGACGCGCTCGAGGTCGGCTACGTGGTCAACGGCCGGATGGTGCGCGGCCTCGACTACTACACGCGCACCACCTTCGAGTTCGTCCACGACGGGCTCGGGTCCCAGTCGGGGATCGGCGGCGGCGGTCGCTACGACGGGCTGATGGCCGAGCTCGGCGGCCAGGAGCTGTCGGGCATCGGCTTCGGGCTCGGCGTCGACCGCACCTATCTCGCCTGCCAGGTCGAGGGTCTGACGGTCGCGGACCCGGCACGGGTCGACGTGTACGTCGTACCGCTCGGCGACCGGGCCCGGCACCGGGCCGCCCTGATCGCCGCCGCGCTGCGACGCTCCGGCGTCCGCGTCGACATGGCCTTCGGTGGCCGCGGCCTCAAGGGTGCGATGAAGGGCGCCGACCGCTCCGGCGCCCGGCTGACCGTCGTCCTCGGCGACCGAGATATCGAGGCCGGAGAGGCCCAGGTCAAGACCATGTCCACCGGCGAGCAGATCGCCGTCCCGCTCGATCGTCTCGAGCACACCCTCAAGGAGCAGCTCTCGTGATCCGCACCCATGACGCAGGCAGCCTGCGCGCCGAGCACGTCGGACAGACCGTCACCCTCGCCGGCTGGGTCGCCCGCCGGCGCGACCACGGCGGCGTCGCCTTCATCGACCTGCGTGAGGCCTCGGGCGTCGTCCAGGTCGTCATCCGTGACGAGGAGGTCGCCCACCACCTGCGTGCGGAGTACTGCCTCAAGGTCACCGGCGAGGTCTCGGCGCGGCCGGAGGGCAACCAGAACCCGAACCTGCCGACCGGCGAAGTGGAGGTGATCGCGACCGACGTCGAGGTGCTGAGCGCGAGCGCCCCGCTGCCGTTCCCGATCGACGAGCACGTCGAGGTGGGGGAGGAGGTCCGGCTGGCGCACCGCTACCTCGACCTGCGCCGGTCCGGCCCGGCCGCGGCCATCCGGCTGCGCTCGGAGGTCAACCGGGCCGCCCGCGAGGTGCTGGCCGGCGAGGGGTTCGTGGAGGTCGAGACGCCCACCCTGACCCGCAGCACCCCCGAGGGGGCCCGCGACTTCCTGGTGCCGGCCCGCCTGCAGCCCGGCAGCTGGTACGCCCTTCCGCAGAGCCCGCAGCTGTTCAAGCAGCTGCTGATGGTCGGCGGCCTCGAGCGCTACTACCAGATCGCCCGCTGCTACCGCGACGAGGACTTCCGGGCCGACCGGCAGCCGGAGTTCACCCAGCTCGACGTCGAGATGAGCTTCGTCGACCAGGACGACGTCATCGCGGTCGGCGAGCGGGTCCTGGCCGCGCTGTGGCGGCTCGTCGGCTACGACGTCCCCACGCCGCTTCCCCGGATGACCTACGCCGAGGCGATGGCGCGCTACGGCAGTGACAAGCCCGACCTGCGGATGGGCCAGGAGCTGGTCGAGTGCACCGACTTCTTCTCCGAGACCACGTTCCGCGTCTTCCAGGCGCCGTACGTCGGTGCCGTCGTCATGCCGGGTGGAGCGTCCCAGCCGCGCAAGCAGCTCGACGCCTGGCAGGACTTCGCCAAGCAGCGCGGGCACAAGGGTCTCGCCTACGTCCTGGTGGGCGAGGACGGCGAGCTCGGCGGGCCGGTCGCGAAGAACCTCACCGACAAGGAGCGCGAGGGCATCGCGGACCACGTCGGGGCGAAGCCGGGGGACTGCATCTTCTTCGCCGCCGGCCCCGCGAAGTCGGCGCGGGCCCTGCTCGGTGCCGCGCGTCTCGAGATCGGTCGCCGCACCGGGCTGCTCGACGAGTCGGCCTGGAGCTTCCTGTGGGTGGTCGACGCGCCGCTGTTCGAGCCTGCCGGCGACGCCACCGCGGCCGGTGACGTCGCGGTGGGCAGCGGTGCCTGGACCGCGGTCCACCACGCGTTCACCTCGCCGAAGCCCGAGTCGATGGACACCTTCGACACCGACCCCGGCTCGGCGCTGGCCTATGCCTACGACATCGTCTGCAACGGCAACGAGATCGGTGGCGGGTCCATCCGTATCCACCGCGAGGACATCCAGAAGCGGGTCTTCGCGGTCATGGGTCTCGGCGAGGCCGAGGCGCAGGAGAAGTTCGGCTTCCTCCTCGACGCCTTCAAGTTCGGCGCGCCGCCGCACGGCGGCATCGCGTTCGGGTGGGACCGGATCTGCGCGCTGCTGAGCGGCACGGACTCGATCCGCGACGTCATCGCCTTCCCGAAGACCGGCGGCGGCTACGACCCGCTCACCGCGGCGCCTGCGCCGATCACCCCTGCGCAGCGCAAGGAGGCAGGCGTGGACGCCGTCCCGGAGAAGCCCCAGAAGTCCCAGCCCTGAGGGTTTGCGGACCGCCCGGGAACAGCCGGTACCAATTCGTTACCGACTGTGACCCAAACTGACGCCAACCGTCGTTTACAGTCACATCGGCTCGGACGGTCCGAAACTGTGACGTGCCTTACCAGGCACCACGCAGCGACCGTTTGCAGCCAGCCTCGACCAGAAAGGTGAGCATGGGGATTCAGCCCACGGAGATGCCCGAGTCGGACATCACCGAGCAGGAGCCGACCCTCGTCCGTCAGGAGATCGCCGGCCGGTCCCCGATCCAGATCGCGGTCGCGCGGCTCAAGCAGGACAAGATCGCCATGATCTGCCTGGCCGTCGTGATCCTGTTCGCCCTGATCGCCATCTTCGCGCCGCTGCTCACCAAGATGTTCGGTGTCGAGGTGGACGCCGGTTCGCCCTCCAAGGACCTGGACCAGTTCAACTTCCCGCTCATCGGCCCGCCGGACCACGGCTTCACGTGGGAGGCCCCGTTGGGCCTGGCGCCGAACAGCGGCGACGACAACCTGGCGGAGTGGTTCTACGGGGCGCGGACCTCGCTGATCGTCGCGACGGTCTCCACCCTGGCGGCCACGTTCATCGGCGTGGCGATCGGCCTCGTCGCCGGCTTCAGCCGGGGCTGGGTCGACAAGGTGGTCAACTTCCTCATCGACGTCTTCTTGTCGTTGCCCTTCCTCATCGTCGCCCTGGCGATCTCCCCGATCATCGTGACCCGCTTCGGCAACAAGCCGCAGCAGCTCGAGAACTGGCAGTTCGTCTCCCTCCTGCTGGTGCTGTCCCTCTTCGGGTGGATGCTGCTGGCCCGGCTGGTGCGCGGTGAGGTGCTCTCGCTGCGTGAGCGTGAGTTCATCCAGGCCGCCCGTGTGATCGGCGTGCCGACCCGGCGCATCCTCTTCAAGGAGCTGCTGCCGAACCTGATCGCGCCGATCATCGTGTCGATCTCGCTGGGGCTGCCGGCGTTCGTGACCGCTGAGGCCGGGCTGGCGTTCCTGGGCATCGGAGCGGTCGGCAAGCCGTCCTGGGGCCAGACGATCGACAAGGCCGTCCCCTTCTTCAACACCTATCCGCTTTACCTGTACGCGCCCGTCCTGGGGGTCTTCCTCCTCGTGGTCGCGCTCAACCTCCTAGGCGACGCCGTGCGCGACGCCTTCGACCCCAAGACTCGCCGGTGAAATCCACACCGGTGGGATGCATCGACCAGCCAAGAGAGGTGGGTACACCTAGATGCGCATGAAGAAACCAGCCGTCGCTCTCGCGACTGCTGCACTGATGACGCTCGCTGCCTGTGGTGGTGGCAGCAGCAGCACCGACAGCAAGAACGCCACGGACGACCCGACGTTCAAGGAGGGCGGCAACGCCGGCTCCTTCAAGAACCCCGACGCGGAGGCCCCGGTCGCCGTGCCGGACGACGCCTCCGAGGGTGGCCGGCTGACCGTGCTGACCTCGGTCGCGCCGAGCACCCTGGACCCGACGCAGGCCTACTACACGGACTCGACCGCGATCCTGTCCGACCTGGTCACCCGCTCGCTGACGCAGTACGCGTACAACGAGGACACCCAGGACATGCAGCTGATCCCGGACATGGCCACCGACCTCGGCCGTCCCAACGAGGACAACACCGAGTGGACCTTCACGCTGCGTGACGGCCTGAAGTACGAGGACGGCACCGACGTCAAGGCAGAGGACGTCGCGTACGCGATCAAGCGGTCCTTCGCGATCGCCGAGCTGCCGGACGGCCCGACGTACCAGACCACCTTCTTCCTCGACGGTGACAAGTACAAGGGTCCGTTCTCCGACAAGGGCGACTACGCCGGCGTCTCGGTCAGCGGCAACGACATCACCATCAAGATGCGTCGTCCGTTCTCCGACATGGACTACTACGCCTCGTTCCCCGCGTTCACCGCGATCCCCGAGGCGAAGGACAACCCGCAGACCTACGGCCAGCACCCGCTGGCGACCGGTCCGTACAAGTTCTCCGACTACAAGGCGGGCTCGAGCCTGACCCTGGAGAAGAACGACCAGTGGGACCCCAACACCGACGCCGGCCGGATCCAGGCCGTCGACGGGTGGGACTTCAAGTTCGCCCAGGACACCGCCAAGCTCGAGAACGTGATCATCAACGACACGGGCTCGGCGCAGACCACGCTCACCTACGACAACGTGACCGCGGCGTCCTACCGGCAGATCTCGCAGGAGAAGGACCGTCTCGTGACCGGCACGCAGCCGTGCACGTTCATGTGGTTCATCGACATGACGAAGATCAAGGACCTCAAGGTCCGTCAGGCGCTGGGCTGGGCCTACCCCTACCAGAACGCGTGGAAGGCCGCCGGTGAGCTCGTCGGCATCACGCGCGTCCCGGGCACCGCGATCCTGCCGCCCGGCACCGCCGGTCGCAAGGACTACCAGGCCCTCGACGGCCAGGACGGTCAGACGACCGACCCGGAGAAGTCGAAGGCCCTGCTGAAGGAGGCCGGCGCCGAGGGCTTCGAGATCAAGTTCCTCTACGCCACCGACGACGACCAGTCGATCGCCGCGAAGGACGCCATCGTCAAGGGTCTCGAGGAGGGTGGCTTCAAGGCCACCCCGATCGCCTCGAGCACCGAGACGATCCGCACCGACCGGACCGACTACAACAGCCCGATCAACGTCCGCTCCAGCGGCTGGTGCTCGGACTGGCCGTCGGGCGGCTCCTGGTTCCCGGCCCAGTGGTCCGGCGACCTGGTCGGCCTCGAGGGCATGCCGAACCCGGCCAACTTCAAGGTGGCCAAGTTCGACAAGCTCCAGAACCACATCCTGGACGACCTCTCCCCTGAGGAGGCCACCAAGGCCTGGGGCGACTTCGACCAGATGATGGAGACCGAGCAGTACCCCGCGGTCGTCACCGGTTACGGCGGCGTCGCGATGATCCACGGCTCGAAGGTCGGCGGCATGGCGAACGACAACGTTCGCGGAATGCCCACCCTGGCCCGCATGTACATCACCAAGTGACGTACGTCTCGAGAGCACCGCTCAGGATCATCTGAGTCACCCCGATGGGGGCGGGTTCACCACCCGCCCCCATCGGGCCGCCCGTCTGATGCGAGGGAGACCCGCGACATGTTCGGCTACATCATCCGACGACTCATCTCCGGAGTGCTCGTGCTCCTGGTGGTCTCGGTATCCGTCTTCGCCCTGTTCTTCTACGGGCCCTCCGACCCCGCGCTGGCCTACTGCCCGGAGACCCGGTGCACGCCGCAGCGGCTCGAGGCGGTGCGGACCTCCCTCGGCCTCGACGAGCCTGTCGTCCAGCAGTACACCGACTACATGGCCGGGATCTTCACCGGCAACGACTTCCAGCTCGGCTCGATCGCGATCGAGTGCCCGGCCCCGTGCCTGGGCGTCTCCTTCAAGCTGCGGCTCCCGGTCACCGAGTACCTCATCAGCCGCTTCCCCGCCACGTTGTCCCTGGCCCTGGGCGGTGCCGTCATCTTCCTCACCACCGGCGTCGGCATGGGCATCATGGCCGCGCGAAAACGCGGCACCGGCACCGACAAGGGGATCGTGGGGGTGAGCCTGTTCATCAACGCGATCCCGTACTACCTGCTCGCCCTGCTCGCCTACCTCTTCCTGATCAGCCAGTGGGCGATCTTCCCCGAGAGCGGCTACTACGGGCCGTTCACCGAGGGTCCACTCGCCTGGGTGAAGGGCATGCTGCTGGCCTGGCTGGTGATCGGGCTCTCCTACTCCACCCAGTACGCCCGGTTCAGCCGCGGCTCCATGATCGAGTCCCTCAACGAGGACTACGTGCGCACGGCCCGGGCGAAGGGCCTCTCCGAGCGGCAGGTCACGCTCAAGCACGGGCTGCGCGCTGCGATCGTCCCGGTGGTCACGATCTTCGGCCTGGACTTTGCCTACCTGCTCACCGGCACGATCTTCACGGAGCGTATCTTCGGCATCCAGGGGATCGGCGTCACGGCGCTGGACGCGATCGGCAACAAGGACCTGCCGGTCATCTCCGCCACGGTCCTCATCGCCGCTGCCTTCATCGTGGTGGCCAACATCATTGTGGACATCATCTACAGCGTGATCGACCCGAGGGTGCGCCTGACATGACCGAGACCTACCTCAACGAGCAGCCGCAGGGCTCGACCGCGACCAAGGGTGAGGAACCCTTCCTCGTGGTGGAGAACCTGACGGTCAAGTTCCCCACGGCCGACGGGGTCGTGCACGCGGTCACCGACATGAGCTACACCCTCGAGCAGGGCTCGACCCTCGGCATCGTCGGCGAGTCCGGCTCCGGCAAGAGCGTCTCCTCGATGGCGATCATGGGTCTGCACGACTACAAGCGCACGCAGATGTCCGGCTCGATCCGGGTCGGCGGCCGCGAGATCATCGGGCTGACCAACAACCAGATGCGCTCGGTGCGCGGTGCCGACGTCGCGATGATCTTCCAGGACCCGCTGTCGGCGCTGCACCCCTTCTACTCGATCGGTGCGCAGATCGCCGAGGCGTACCGCGCGCACAACGACGTCTCCAAGTCGCAGGCCCGGACCAAGGCGATCGAGATGCTCGACCGCGTCGGCATCCCCCAGGCGCGCAGCCGGGTCGACGACTTCCCGCACCAGTTCTCCGGCGGCATGCGTCAGCGGGCCATGATCGCGATGGCGCTGTCGAACGACCCGAAGCTGCTGATCGCCGACGAGCCGACGACCGCTCTCGACGTGACCGTCCAGGCGCAGATCCTCGACCTGCTCCAAGAGCTCCAGCACGACTTCAACTCGGCCATCATCATCATCACCCACGACCTGGGCGTGGTGGCGGAGATGGCTGACGACGTCCTGGTGATGTACGGCGGCCGGGCGGTGGAGCACGGCTCCACCAAGGAGATCCTCACCCACCCCGAGATGCCCTACACCTGGGGCCTGCTCTCCAGCATCCCCGACGTGGCCGGCGACACCGACGGTCGGCTGATCCCGATCCCGGGCAACCCGCCGAGCCTGCTCTCGCCGCCCAGCGGGTGTCCGTTCCACCCCCGCTGCCCGCACCGTGACAAGGTGCCCGGCGACCTGTGCCGCACCGAGCTGCCGCCCCTCGAGGTCGGCGCCCGGCCGCCGCACCTGAAGCGCTGCCACCTGCCCGACCCCGACGCGGTCTACGAGGCCGAGGTGCTGCCGGTGATGGCGCCGGACCTCGCCGCCGCGATCCAGCAGCAGGACGGGCCCGCCGACGAGGCATTTGCCCGAGACGACAGGTGACGAGGACAATGACTGCTATGACCAACCCTGTCGTCACGCCTGCCGGCACCGAGCAGAGCGGCGCAGACACCCCCATCCTCGAGGTCACCAACCTCCGCAAGTACTTCCCGGTGCGCTCCTCCGGTCTGGTCCGGCGCACCATCGGCCAGGTGCAGGCCGTGGACGGCGTCAGTTTCCAGGTCCGCCGCGGCAGCGCGCTCGGTCTGGTGGGGGAGTCCGGTTGCGGCAAGTCGACCACCGGTCGGCTGATCACCCGGCTCTACGACCCGACCTCGGGGTCGATGAAGTTCGACGGCCGCGAGATCGGCAACCTGTCGAACAAGCAGATGCTGCCGTTGCGCAGCGAGATCCAGATGATCTTCCAGGACCCGTACAGCTCGCTGAACCCGCGCCACACCGTCGGCACGATCGTCGGCACGCCGCTGCGGGTGCACAAGATGGTCCCGGAGAAGAAGGTGCTCGCGCGCGTCCAGGAGCTGCTCGAGGTCGTCGGGCTGAACCCGGAGCACTACAACCGCTACCCCAACGAGTTCTCCGGCGGTCAGCGCCAGCGCATCGGCATCGCGCGGGCGCTCGCGCTGCAGCCGAAGCTGCTCGTGGCCGACGAGCCCGTCTCCGCGCTGGACGTCTCGATCCAGGCCCAGGTGGTGAACCTTCTGCAGGACGTGCAGAAGGAGTTCCAGATCGCGTTCCTCTTCATCGCGCACGACCTCGCGATCGTCCGGCACTTCTGCCCCGAGATCGCGGTGATGTACCTCGGCAAGATCGTCGAGATCGCGGACCGGGACACGCTCTACAACCGGCCCCACCACCCCTACACCCAGGCGCTGCTCTCCGCGGCGCCGGACGTGAAGCAGGCCGCGATCGGTGGCCGTCGCGAGCGGATCCGGCTCGAGGGCGACGTGCCGAGCCCGATCAACCCGCCGTCCGGGTGCCGGTTCCGCACCCGCTGCTGGCGAGCGGAGGAGATCTGCGCGCGCCAGGAGCCGCCGCTGCTGCAGATCGGGCGCACCCACAAGGTCGCCTGCCACTTCGCCGGCGAGCTCGGCCAGGAGTCGTCCACGCCGATCACGCTGAGCGCGCTCGGCGTGGACCGCGAGGGCACGCCCGTGGCCGGCGCCACCCCGAGCACCGAGGACCTCGACAAGGCCGGCTTCTCCGACTCGTGGACCGACCTCACCACGCACGCGGTCGCGTCCGACGAGATCAACCGTGAGCACCCGGCCGAGGACACCGGGAGCACCGGGGCCACCAGCACCAGCGTCACGGACCAGCCGTCCTGACCGTGCTGCGGGCGCGCTGAGCGTGGACGGGCTCTTCGACATCGGGTCCTCGGACGCGGGCCCGGCCGGCTCGGGTCCCTCGGGCGGCTCGCTCGCGGGGAACACGCACTCCTCCGCGCCGCTGGCCGTCCGGATGCGGCCGCGCACGCTCGGTGAGCTGGTGGGCCAGGCGCACTTGCTGGCCCCCGGCGCCCCGCTGCGGCGACTGGTCGAGGGAGACCAGCCGATGTCGCTGCTGCTGTGGGGCCCGCCCGGCACCGGGAAGACCACCATCGCCTCGATCGTCTCCCAGCAGACCAACCGGCGCTTCGTCGAGGTGTCGGCGGTCGCTGCGGGGATCAAGGAGGTGCGCGCCGCCATCGACGGCGCGCGCACGGTCCTCACCAAGGGCGGCCCGGAGACGGTGCTCTTCGTCGACGAGGTGCACCGGTTCACCAAGGCCCAGCAGGACGCGTTGCTGCCCGGGGTCGAGAACCGTTGGGTCACGCTGGTCGCGGCGACCACGGAGAACCCGTTCTTCTCGGTGATCTCGCCGCTGCTCTCCCGGTCCCTGCTGCTCACGCTGGAGCCGCTGACCGACGACGACATCCGCGACGTCATCGCCTCCGCGCTGGTCGACGAGCGGGGTCTGGCCGGCGAGGTGACCCTCGAGGAAGACGCGCGCGACCACCTGGTCCGGCTCGCCGGGGGAGACGCGCGCCGTGCGCTGACCTACCTGGAGGCGGCGGCCGGCGCGGCCACCACGCAGGGTCAGCCGTCGGTCGACCTGACCACGGCCGAGACCGCGGTCGACCGGGCCGCGGTGCGCTACGACCGCCAGGGGGACCAGCACTACGACGTGATCAGCGCGTTCATCAAGTCGGTGCGCGGCTCGGACGCGGACGCAGCCCTGCACTACCTGGCCCGGATGATGGAGGCGGGCGAGGACCCGCGGTTCATCGCCCGGCGGCTGGTGATCCTGGCCAGCGAGGACATCGGCCTGGCGGACCCGACGGCGATGACCACCGCGGTCGCGGCCGCACAGGCGGTCCAGCTGATCGGGATGCCGGAAGCCCGGCTGAACCTCGCGCAGGCGACGATCGCGCTCGCCCTGGCCCCGAAGTCGAACGCCGTGATCACCGCGATCGACGCGGCCGCCGCGGACGTCCGGTCGGGCAAGATCGGCCCGGTCCCGCCGCACCTGCGCGACGCCCACTACGGCGGGTCGAAGAAGCTCGGTCACGGCAAGGGCTACCGCTACGCCCACGACGAGCCCTACGGCATCGCCGAGCAGCAGTACGCCCCCGACGTCGTGGCCGACGCCACCTACTACCGGCCGACCTCCCTCGGCGCCGAGGCCGGCCTCAAGGAGCGCTGGCAGCGGGTCCGGGCGCTGATCCGCGGTCACGGGGGGCCGGAGGGCACGAAGGGACGCAACCGGTCGGCACGGTAAGGTCCCGTCCTATGGGTCCGGGCCTCGTCGTCGTGCTCGCGGCGCTCTGCGTCGTGCTGCTCGTGCTGCTCGCCGCCGTACTCCTGACCGGCGCGCGTCGCAGCCGCGAGGTCGCCGACCTGCACCGTCGGCTGGACGCGCTGCACCAGGAGCTGGAGCACCGTCCGGCCCCCCGTGCGGAGCCGGACGAGGTCGAGTACGTCATCACCAGTGCCGGCCCAGCGGGCCCACCCGGTCCCGACGCGCAGGTCCCGGGCCAGGAGGTCGAGGCCCTCGACGGACGTCAGTTCGTGAGCACCGCGGTGGCGGAGTCGCTGGTCCGGGTGGTCTCCCTCGGGTACGGCGTCCGCCGGGCGCTCTCGGCCGAGAACCGCAACCGGATCGGCTTCGAGATGAGGCGCGAGACCCGGCGGGCCCGCAAGGAGCGCAAGCGCGAGCTGCGGCTGCTGCGGCGCACCCTGCGCGCGCCGCGATCGGTCCCGGACCAGGACGCCGCATGAACGGTGGTCGCACATGAGCCGCGCGCTGTGGTTCGTCGCCGGAGCCGGAGCGGGCGTCTACGCGATGGCGAAGGCACGCCGGGTCGCCGAGGCGCTGACCCCGGACGGGCTCTCCGACCGGCTCTCCGGGCTCGCCGTCGGCATGCACCTGTTCGGCGAAGAGGTGCGGGCCGGGATGGCGGAGAAGGAAACAGAGTTGCGCGACCGGCTCGGCCCGGCGCTCCATGGACACCCCCCGCAACACCCGGAACTGACGAGGAAGGCCAACGACTGATGGATACCGCGGAGATCCGCCGCCGGTTCATCGCCCACTTCGAGGAGCGCGGGCACCAGGTGGTGCCGTCTTCCTCGTTGCTCCTCGACGACCCGAACCTGCTGTTCGTGAACGCGGGCATGGTGCCGTTCAAGCCGTACTTCCTCGGCCAGGAGACGCCGCCGTACAGCCGCGCGGTCAGCGTGCAGAAGTGCGTGCGCACCCTCGACATCGAAGAGGTCGGCAGGACCACCCGGCACGGCACGTTCTTCCAGATGAACGGCAACTTCTCCTTCGGCGACTACTTCAAGGAAGGCGCGATCGAGCTGGCCTGGGAGCTGGTCACCAAGCCCCAGGCCGAGGGTGGCTACGGGCTGCCGGAGAGCCAGCTCTACGCCAGCGTCTACCAGGACGACGACGAGGCGATCGCGCTCTGGAAGCGGGTCGCCGGGCTGCCCGACGACCGGATCGTCCGGCTGGGCAAGAAGGACAACTACTGGAACATGGGCGTGCCCGGTCCCGGTGGACCGTGCAGCGAGATCCTCATCGACCGGGGCCCCGAGTTCGGTGCGGACCGGGACTGGGAGGCGGGCGACCGCTACCTGGAGTTCTGGAACCTGGTGTTCATGCAGGAGGAGCTCAGCGCGGTCCGCAGCAAGGAGGACTTCGACGTCGCCGGGCCGCTGCCGAACCGCAACATCGACACCGGCATGGGCCTGGAGCGGGTGGCCTACCTGCTCCAGGGCAAGAGCAACATGTACGAGATCGACGAGATCTTCCCGGTGATCGAGAAGGCCTCGGAGCTGTCCGGGCGCCGGTACGGCGTCGACCACGAGGACGACGTCCGCTTCCGGGTGGTGGCCGACCACGTGCGCAGCGGGATGATGCTGATCGCCGACGGCGTGACGCCCGGCAACGAGGCGCGCGGCTACGTGCTGCGCCGGCTGCTGCGCCGCGCGGTCCGCTCGATGCGGCTGCTCGGCGTCGAGGAGCGCACGCTGCCGGAGCTGCTGCCGGTCAGCAAGGAGCGGATGGAGCGCTCCTACCCCGAGCTCGAGCGCGACTGGGAGCGGATCAGCACCATCGCCTACGCCGAGGAGGACGCCTTCCGGCAGACGCTGCGCACCGGTACGACGATCTTCGACCTCGCCGCGCAGGACGCCCGGGCGACGGGGCAGAAGCAGCTGTCGGGCTCTCAGGCGTTCGCGCTGCACGACACCTACGGCTTCCCGATCGACCTGACCCTGGAGATGGCCTCGGAGCAGGGCCTCGAGGTGGACCAGGAGGGCTTCCGTCGCCTGATGGGCGAGCAGCGGGAGCGGGCGAAGGCCGACGCGAAGGCCAAGAAGGGCCAGCACGCGGGGCCGACTTCTACCGCGAGATCGCCGACAAGCTCGGCCGGGCGGTCGAGTTCACCGGCTACAGCGAGGTGCTCTCCGAGGGCAGGGTCGGCGGCATCGTCGGCCCGGCCGGCCCGGTGGCCGCGGCACGGGAGGGCGACGAGGTGGAGCTGGTGCTCGACCGCACGCCGTTCTACGCCGAGGGCGGAGGTCAGCTCGCCGACCAGGGGCTGATCGAGCTCGGCAACGGCGCCACGGTGCAGGTGCTCGACGTGCAGTCGCCGATCACCGGCCTGGTCGTCCACAAGGCGCGGGTGCTCTCCGGAGAGGTGATGGTCGGCGACCATGCCCAGGCGATGGTGGACGTGGAGCGACGGCGCTCGATCAGCCGCGCGCACACCGCGACCCACATGGTGCACAAGGCGTTCCGCGAGGCGCTCGGGGAGACCGCGACCCAGGCGGGCTCCGAGAACGCCCCGGGCCGGTTCCGGTTCGACTTCTCGGCCACCGGCGCGGTGCCCGCGTCGGCGATGGCCGACGTGGAGGCGCGGGTCAACGACCTGGTGATGGCCGACCTCGGCGTGCACGCGGAGCTGATGACCCAGGAGGAGGCGGTCCGCTCCGGCGCGATGGCGCTGTTCGGCGAGAAGTACGGCAACGAGGTGCGGGTCATCTCGGTCGGCGACTGGGCCCGCGAGCTGTGCGGCGGCACGCACGCCGGCCGTTCCGGCCAGCTCGGTGTCGTCAAGCTGCTCGGGGAGTCGTCGATCGGCTCGGGCGTACGACGGGTGGAGGCGCTCGTGGGGGCCGACGCCTACCAGTTCCTGGCCCGCGAGCACGTGCTGGTCGCGCAGCTCAGCGAGGCGCTGAAGGCACGCCCCGAGGAGCTGCCCGAGCGGGTCCACGACCTCGTCGAGCGGCTGCGGACCGCGGAGAAGGAGATCGAGCGGGTCCGGATGTCGCAGCTGCTGGCTGCGGCCGGCGAGCTCGCCGCCGGCGCCCGGGAGGTCTACGGGGTCGGCTTCGTCGGGCACCGGGTCGACGGCGCCGGGGCCGGCGACGTCCGCAAGCTCGCCCTCGACATCCGCGGCCGGATGCCGGTCGGGCGGCCCGGAGTGGTCGCGGTGATCGGCTCGACCAACGGCAAGCCCGCGGTCGTGGTGACCGTCAACGACGAGGCGCGTGCCTGGGGGATCTCCGCGAACGCGCTGGTGAAGACTGCGGCGACGGCGCTCGGCGGCAGCGGCGGCGGCAAGGACGACGTGGCGCAGGGCGGCGGGGCCGACGTGACCCACGTCGACCAGGCGCTGCGCGAGGTCGAGCACGAGGTCGGCCGGGTGGCCACCACCCGATGAGACCGGGGGTGCGGCTCGGCGTCGACGTCGGTGACGTCCGGATCGGCGTGGCGCGCTCGGACCCGTCGGGCCTGATCGCCACGCCGGTCGAGACGGTGCGTCGCGGAGCGGGCGACCTGGCCCGGCTGCGCGCCATCGCCGAGGAGGAGGGCGCCGTCGAGGTGGTCGTCGGGCTGCCCCGCAGCCTGTCCGGGCGCGAGGGACCGGCCGCCGAGAAGGTGCGCGTGTTCGCCGGCCAGGTGGCCACCGCGCTGGCGCCGGTGCCGGTGCGCCTGTGCGACGAGCGGCTCACGACGGTCACCGCGGAGAACGTCCTGCGCGAACGGGGCAAGAAAGGACAGAAGCGACGCGCCGTGGTCGATCAGGCCGCGGCGGTCGTCATCTTGCAGAATGCACTGGAGACGGAACGGAGCAGCGGCAGGGTGCCCGGCGAGATCGTCGCCGATCCCTCCGCTGCCCCCACCGACCAGAGCGACCAGACCGACCGCACGGGGCCGAGCACGGATGGGTGTGAGACGAACCGGTGAGCGACCTCGGACTCGAGCTCGAGCAAAGCAGTTCCCGCAAGCCGCGCTCCCGACGCGGCCTGGGCTGCCTGGCGGTGCTGATCGCGCTCGCGGTGCTGGTCGGCGGAGGGTATGCAGTGGCCACCGCGAGCATGAGCGCGCTCCGGGGTGTGTTCGCCCCGCCCGCGGACTACGACGGCCCGGGCCACGGCAAGGTCCTGTTCGAGGTGGAGCAGGGGGACACCGCCTCGGAGATCGGCCGGGGGCTGGTGGAGAAGGACGTCGTGAAGAGCGTCGGCGCGTTCGTGGCGGCCGCCCAGGACGAGCCGCGGTCGATGCAGATCCAGCCCGGCTTCTACCAGCTGAAGAAGCAGGTGCCGGCCGTGGACGCGCTCGGTGTGCTGATCGACCCCGAGAACATGGTGCAGACCTCGGTGACCGTCCCCGAGGGGTTGCGCGTCGAGCAGGTCGTGAAGCTGCTCGCCAAGAAGACCGACTACTCCGTCAAGCAGTTCCAGGCTGCGCTGGCCAAGCCCGGCCGGCTGGGCCTGCCCGACTACGCGAAGGGCAACCCCGAGGGCTACCTCTTCCCGGCGACCTACTCCTTCGGTCCGGACGAGACCCCGATGACCATGCTGCAGGCGATGGTCGCGCGGTGGCGCCAGGCAGCGGACGAGGCCGACCTCGAGGCGGCTGCGCAGCAGCTGGGCTATACGCCCGCCGAGCTGATGACGGTCGCCAGCCTGGTCGAGTCGGAGGCCAACCGCGACGTCGACCGGGGCAAGGTCGCCCGGGTGATCTACAACCGCCTGGAGTCCGACGTCACCAACGGACTGCTGCAGATCGACGCCACGGTGAACTACGCCCTCGGCCGTGATCTGGGGCTCGGGCTCACCGAGGAGGACCTGCGGGTCGACTCGCCGTACAACACCCGCCGGTACCCAGGGCTGCCGCCGGGCCCGATCGAGTCGCCGGGCGACAAGGCGATCGCGGCGGCCGCCCACCCGACCCCCGGCCCGTGGGTCTACTACGTGACGGTCAACCTGGAGACCGGCGAGACCAAGTTCGCGAAGGACTACGACCAGTTCCTGAAGTACCGCAAGCAGCTGCAGGCGTGGTGCGACACCTCCGACCGTTGCTGAGCCGCGGCTGCCCGGGGACCGGGTCGTGACCACGCACTGCGCGGTGCTCGGCAGCCCGATCGCGCACTCGCTGTCCCCGGTGCTGCACCGGGCCGCCTACGCCGAGCTCGGCCTGGACTGGGAGTACGACGCCTGCGAGGTGCGCGAGGCCGACCTGCCGGGGTTCCTGGACGGGCTGGACAGCAGCTGGCGGGGGCTGTCGCTGACGATGCCGCTGAAGCGGGCGGTGGTGCCGCTGCTGGACGAGCTGAGCGCCCGGGCCGGGCAGGCCGGCGCCGCGAACACCGTCGTGCTGCGGGGTGGCCGCCGGGTCGGCCACAACACGGACGTTCCCGGGGTGGCCGCTGCGTTGCGGGAGCGGTACGACGGGCCGCTGCGCAGCGCCGTCGTGCTGGGTGGCGGAGCGACCGCGGCCTCGGTCCTGCTGGCGCTCGGCGACCTGGGCTGCCCGCGGGCCGACCTGGTGGTCCGCGACCCGGGCCGGGCGGGCGAGACGCTGGCCGCGGTGGCGCGGCACCCGACGCCTCCGCGGGTTGAGGTCCGCACCTTCGCGGAGCTGGCGGCCGCACCGACCGCCATGTCCGACCTGTTCGACGAGGTCGACCTGGTGGCCTCGACGGTGCCGGTGACCGCCCAGACGCCGACCGTGCTGGCCGCCTGCGCGGCTGCGACGGTGGTCTTCGAGGTGCTCTACGACCCGTGGCCGACGCCGTTGGCGCTCGCAGCCCGGGAGCGGGACCAAATGCTCGTCGGCGGCCTCGACCTGCTCGTGCACCAGGCGGTGCTGCAGGTGCAGCTGATGACCGGCAGTCTGCCGTCGCTGGACGTGCTGCGCGCGGCGGGGGAGCGCGCCCTGCTCGACCGCTGAGCGACCGCTGACCGGCCGGTCGGCAGGGTCCGCCGGGCCCAACGGCCCTGATCAGCCCCGCCCTCGCCACCTAGCGTCCGGTGAGGGAGGGGAGATGTTCTCAGTGAGGATCCACGGTCGCGGCGGGCAGGGGGCCGTGACGGCTGCGGAGATGCTCTCGGTCGCCGCCTTCCGCGAGGGCCGGCACGCGCAGGCCTTCCCGACCTTCGGCTCCGAGCGCACCGGGGCTCCGGTCGTGGCGTTCTGCCGCATCGACGACCGCGCCATCCGGTTGCGCGAGCCGGTCGCCGACCCGGATGCGCTGGTGGTCGCCGACCCCACCCTGCTGCACCAGGTCGACCTCTTCGCCGGCTTCCGGCCGGGCGGCTACCTGCTGGTCAACACCTCACGCACGCTCGAGGAGCTCGGGCTGCTCGAGCTGGTCGGGGAGATGCGCCCCGAGCGGACGGCCACCGTCGCCGCCACCGAGCTGGCCCGCGAGCACCTCGGCCGGCCGCTGCCCAACGCGGCGCTGCTCGGGGGTTTCGCGGCGCTGACCGGCCAGGTGTCGCTCGTCGCGGTGGTGGCCGCGATCCAGGCGCAGTTCCCCGGCCGGGTCGGCGAGGCCAACGCGGAGGCCGCGCGCGCGGCGTACGACCGGGTCCAGGAGCAGCTGAGGAGCCACGCCGATGCTTGAGCAGATCGAAGGGTCGCAGGCCGTCGCCCGCACCGTCGGGCTGTGCCGCCCCGCGGTGATCGCCGCCTACCCCATCTCGCCGCAGACGCACATCGTGGAGAAGCTCTCCGACCTGGTCCGCACCCGTGAGCTGGAGCCGTGCGAGTACCTGATGGTGGAGTCGGAGTTCGGGGCGCTGTCGGCCTGCATCGGTGCCTCCGCCGCCGGTGCCCGGACCTACACCGCGACCTCCAGCCAGGGGTTGCTGTTCATGGCCGAGGCCCTGTTCAACGCCTCGGGCCTCGGGCTGCCGCTGGTGATGACGGTGGCGAACCGGGCCATCGGGGCGCCGATCAACATCTGGAACGACCACTCCGACGCGATGTCGATGCGCGACTCGGGGTGGGTCCAGCTCTACGCCGAGTCGAACCAGGAGGCCGTGGACCTGCACGTGCAGGCCTACCGCCTCGCCGAGTCGCTCTCGCTGCCGGTGATGGTCTGCATGGACGGCTTCGTGCTCACCCACGCCGTGGAGCAGGTGGACCTGCCGGGCCAGGACGAGGTCGACCGCTACCTGCCCGCGTTCGTGCCGCAGCAGATGCTGGACCCGGACGATCCCGTGACGATCGGGGCGATGGTCGGTCCGGAGGCGTTCACCGAGGTGAAGTACCTGATGCACGCCAAGCAGATGCAGGCCCTCGACGAGATCCCGCGGCTCGCCGCCGAGTTCGCCGAGCAGTTCGGACGGTCCTCCGGCGGGCTGCTGAGCGCCTACCGCCTCGACGACGCCGACACCGTCGTGGTGGCCCTCGGCTCGATGCTCGGCACCCTCGAGGACGTCGTGGACAGCCTGCGCGACGAGGGCGTCTCGGTCGGCGTGCTCGGGGTGAAGTGCTTCCGGCCCTGGCCGCGCGACGAGATCCGGGAGGCGCTGAGCCACGCGAGGCGGGTGGTCGTGGTGGAGAAGGCCTTCGCGGTCGGCGCCGGCGGCATCGTCGGGCAGAACCTCCGGCTGGCCCTGCAGGACCTGCCCGTCGAGGTGTACGACGTCGTCGCCGGCCTGGGCGGCCGGGCGGTGACCCGGGCCTCGCTGCGCCGGCTGCTCGACGTCCTCCTCGCCGGCGGCCTCGACCCCTACGAGCTGCACTTCCTCGACCTCGACACCGCGCTGGTCCAGCGCGAGCTCGAACGGTCACGGCACCGGGTCCGGCCCGGCCCGCACGCGGAGAACATGCTCCGCGACCTCGGCGTCGTCGGCTCCGGGCCCCTGTAGGAGGAGAGATGGCGTTCCAGGAGATCAAGCTCTACCAGGTCGGCACCTTCGTCGCCGGCAACCGGCTGCTCGACCCGGAGCAACGCTCGGTGCAGGCCCGGATGGGGCGCTCGAACTCGCTCACCTCGGGCCACCGCGCCTGCCAGGGCTGCGGTGAGGCGCTCGGCGCCCGCTACGTGCTCGACGCGGCGATGCGGGCCACCGACGGCAAGATGATCGCGGCCAACTCCACCGGCTGCCTCGAGGTGTTCTCCACGCCGTACCCCGAGTCCTCGTGGCAGGTGCCGTGGCTGCACTCGCTGTTCGGCAACGGGCCCGCGGTCGCCTCGGGGATGGCGGCCGCGCTGAAGGCGCAGGGCCGGGAGGACATCCGGGTGGTGGCCCAGGCGGGCGACGGCGGCACCGTCGACATCGGCTTCGGCACCCTGTCGGGGATGTTCGAGCGCAACGACGACGTGCTGTTCGTCTGCTACGACAACCAGGGCTACATGAACACCGGTGTGCAGCGCTCCGGGGCGACACCGCCGGCCGCCCGGACCGCCAACACCAAGCCTGTCGGCGGCACCACCGGCAACGTCTTCGGCCAGGGCAAGAACCTCCCGCAGATCGCGATGGCCCACGAGATCCCCTACGTCGCCACCGCGACGGTCGCGGAGCTGCGCGACCTCGAGCACAAGGTGGAGCGGGCGATGGAGTTCCGCGGGGCGCGCTACCTGCACGTCTACGTGCCCTGCCCGCTGGGCTGGGGAGCGGCGCCCGCGGACACGATCCGGCTGGCCCGGCTGGTGAAGGAGACCGGCATCTTCCCGGTGTTCGAGGCCGAGCACGGGGTCGTCACCGAGGTCTCCCGGATCCGGCACCAGGTGCCGGTCGAGGACTACCTGCGGCCGCAGCGCCGCTACGCGCACCTGTTCGGCGACCCGCCGCGACGCGACCTCATCGACCGCATCCAGGCGGGCGCGGACCGCAACATCGCCCGGTTCGGGCTGCTCGACGACCCGGACACCTCCGACCTCCCGGGAGCCCGGCCATGACCATGGAGAAGCCGTTCGCGATCACCCTCGACATCGGCTCCAGCAAGGCCAACAAGACCGGCTCCTGGCGCACCGAGCGGGCCGTCTACACGAACCGGATGCCGCCGTGCAACGACGCCTGCCCGGCGGGGGAGAACATCCAGTCCTGGCTCTACGAGGGCGAGGAGGGCGGCGCCGGCTACGAGCGGGCCTGGCGCAAGATCATGGCGGACAACCCGTTCCCCGCGATCATGGGCCGGGTCTGCTACCACCCGTGCGAGTCGGCCTGCAACCGCGGCCAGCTCGACGAGGCGGTCGGCATCAACTCCGTCGAGCGGTTCCTCGGCGACGAGGCGATCCGCAGGGGGTGGACAGTCTCGGTGGAGGCCCCGCCGACCGGCAAGCGGGTCCTCGTCGTGGGCGCGGGACCCTCCGGCCTCTCCGCGGCGTACCACCTCGCGCTGCGCGGGCACACCGTCACCGTCAAGGAGGCCGGTCCCAAGGCCGGCGGGATGATGCGCTTCGGCATCCCGAAGTACCGCCTGCCCCGCGACGTCCTCGACGCCGAGGTGCAGCGGATCCTCGACCTCGGCGTCACGCTGGAGCTGGACGCCGCGGTCAGCGACCTCGACGCCTTGCGCGGCGATTACGACGCGGTGTTCCTGGCGGTCGGCGCGCAGATCGGCAGGCGGGCCTACCTGCCGGCCGGGTCGGCCGCGCACGTGCTCGACGCGGTGAGCATGCTGCACGACCTCGAGGAGGGCGAGACCCCGCTGCTGGGCCGCCGGGTCGCGGTGTACGGCGGCGGCAACACCGCGCTGGACGCGGCCCGGACCGCCAAGCGGCTCGGCGCGTCCGAGGCCGTGGTCGTCTACCGGCGCACCCAGGACCGGATGCCCGCCCACGAGACCGAGCTCGCCGAGGCCGAGGACGAGGGCGTGCTGTTCAAGTGGCTGACCACGGTGAAGCAGGTGGAGGCGGGCCGGCTGGTCGTGGAGCGGATGGAGCTGGACGAGACCGGCTTCCCGCAGCCGACCGGTGAGCTCGAGGAGCTCGCGGCGGACTCGCTGGTGCTGGCACTCGGGCAGGAGACCGACCTCTCGCTGCTCCAGAACGTGCCCGGGCTGGACGTCGAGGACGGCGTGGTGGCGGTGGACGCGACGATGATGACCGGCTGCCCCGGCGTCTTCGCCGGCGGGGACATGGTGCCCTTCGAGCGGTCGGTCACCGTGGCGGTCGGGCACGGGAAGCGGGCGGCCCGGCACATCGACGGCTGGCTCTCCGGGGCGGCGCCGGAGCCTGCCGTCCGACCGGCCCTGGCGACGTACGACACCCTGAACACCTGGTACTACGCCGACGCACCGCGGGTGCACCGCCCGATGCTGGAGCAGGCGCGCCGCGCGTCGACCTTCGACGAGGTGGTGCAGGGGCTCGACGAGAGCAACGCGCTGTACGAGGCGCGGCGGTGCATGTCGTGCGGCAACTGCTTCAGCTGTGACAACTGCTACGGGGTGTGCCCGGACAACGCGGTGATCAAGCTCGGGCAGCCGGGGGAGAAGTACCTCATCGACCTCGACTACTGCAAGGGCTGCGGGCTCTGCGTCGCGGAGTGCCCCTCCGGCGCGATCCAGATGTTCCCCGAGGAGATCTGAGCCGGCGGCCACCCGATGGCCTAGGGTCGCGGGCGTGACCTGGCACCTCGACGCGGCGATCGCCTGCGCCCTCTACGGACTGCTCGTGGGCCGGCTGGTGCCGACGCTCATCGCCTGGGTCCCCGAGCCGGAGGCCGATCCCGACGCCGATCCGGCCGAGGAGCCCAAGGAGCTCTACGCCGACATCGCCCGGCAGCGTGGCCTGCGGACCCGGGCGTCGCTGGCCACCGCGGTGGTCGCCGGGCTGCTCGGGGCGGCGGTGGGCTGGTCGACGGCGCTGATGTTCCTGCTCTACCTCGCCCCGGTCGGCGTGGCGCTCGCCGTGATCGACTGGCGGACCCGGCTGCTTCCCACCAAGCTGATCGCGCCGTCGTACGCCGTGGTGGTCGCCCTGGTGCTGGTGGCCGGCCTGGCCGCGGGGGACCTGCACGCCGTGGTCACCGCGGGCTGGGGCTGGCTGATCGCCGGCGGCAGCTTCTTCGTGCTGTGGTTCGTCTACCCGCGGGGGATGGGCTACGGCGACGTGCGGCTCTCCGGGGTGCTCGGCCTCGCGCTGGGCTACCTGGGCTGGAGCGAGCTCGCCGTCGGGGTGTACGCCGGCTTCCTCCTCGGCGCGGTCGGCGGGCTGCTGCTCTCGCTGCTGAGGATCGTGGACCGCAAGGCCTATCCCTTCGGGCCGTTCATGCTCGTCGGCGCGGTGGTCGGCGTGCTGCTCGGGCCCGGTGTCGCTGCGTGGTACGCCTGAAGGACGCGTGGGGGCTGCGTGACAGACTGCCCGCATGCTGCGTTGGCTCACTGCGGGCGAGTCCCACGGCCCTGCCCTGGTCGCGATCCTGGAAGGTCTGCCGGCCCACGTGTCGGTGACCTCCGACGACATCGGCGACGCCCTCGCCCGGCGCCGGCTCGGCTACGGCCGGGGCGCCCGGATGAAGTTCGAGCGCGACGAGGTCGAGGTGATCGGCGGGCTGCGGCACGGCCGCACCCTGGGCAGCCCGGTGGCGATCCGGATCGGCAACAGCGAGTGGCCCAAGTGGGACAAGGTGATGTCCGCCGACCCCGTGGACCCGGTCGAGCTCGAGGCGTTGGCCCGCAACGCCGCGCTCACCCGGCCGCGGCCCGGGCACGCGGACCTGGTGGGCATGCAGAAGTACGCCTTCGACGAGGCCCGGCCGATCCTGGAGCGGGCCTCGGCGCGGGAGACCGCCGCCCGGGTCGCGCTCGGTGCGGTGGCCACCGCGTTCCTGCGCCAGGTGGTCGGCGCCGAGGTCGTCTCGCACGTGGTCGGGCTCGGCCAGGTCGCGGCCCCGGCCGGGTCGGTGCCGCTGGCCACCGACGTGCCCTACCTCGACGAGGACCCGGTGCGCTGCCTGGACCCGGACACCAGCGCGGCCATGGTCGCCGCGATCGACCAGGCCCACAAGGACGGCGACACCCTCGGCGGCGTCGTGGAGGTGGTGGTGCACGGGCTGCCGCCGGGGCTGGGCTCGCACGTGCACTGGGACCGGCGCCTCGACGCGCGGCTCGCGGGGGCGTTGATGGGCATCCAGGCCATCAAGGGCGTCGAGGTGGGCGACGGCTTCGCGCTGGCCGCGGACCCCGGCTCGCTGGCCCACGACGAGATCGTCAGCACCGACGAGGGCATCCGCCGGACCTCGGGACGCTCCGGCGGCACCGAGGGCGGGATGTCCACCGGCGAGATCCTGCGGGTGCGAGCGGCGATGAAGCCGATCGCCACGGTGCCGCGGGCGCTGCGCACCATCGACGTCGCCACCGGCGAGGCGGCGGTGGCGCACCACCAGCGCTCCGACGTGTGCGCGGTGCCGGCCGCGGGGATCGTCGCCGAGGCGATGGTGGCGCTGGTGCTGGCCGACGTGCTGCTGGAGAAGTTCGGCGGGGACTCGGTCGCGGAGACCCGGCGCAACGTCGAGAGCTACCTCGACACGCTGAGGTTCTCGTGAGCCCACGGGTGGTGCTGGTCGGCCCGATGGGGGCCGGAAAGACGACGGTCGCGCAGCTGCTGGCCGCCCGGTGGGGGCTGCCCGTGCGGGACACCGACCAGGACATCGAGGCCGCCGAGCGGCGTGAGATCTCGGAGATCTTCGTCGACGACGGCGAGGACCACTTCCGGGAGCTCGAGCGGGCGGCCGTGGCCGCGGCGCTGGCCGAGCACGACGGGGTGCTGGCGCTCGGCGGCGGCGCCGTGCTCGATCCCGGGACCCGCGAGCTGCTCGCCGGGCACCGGGTGGTCTTCCTGCACGTCGGGCTCTCCGACGCGGTGAAGCGGGTCGGGCTCGGCGTCGGGAGGCCGCTGCTGCTCGGCAACGTGCGCAGCCGCGTGAAGGCGCTGCTCGACGAGCGGCAGCCGCTGTACTCCTCGGTGGCGAGCGCGACGGTGGAGACCGACGGCCGCACGCCCGAGGAGGTGGCCGAGGAGGTGGCACGCGCGGTGGAGACCAGCCAGACGAGGGAGACGGGGACATGACCGACCAGACCGTGCTCAGGGTGAACGGGCCGACGCCGTACGACGTGGTGGTGGGAACCGGCCTGCTGGGCGAGCTGCCGACGATGCTCGGCGAGGGGGTGCAGCGGGTCGCGGTGATCCACCCCCGGGCGCTCGCCGCCACCGGAGAGGCGATCCGGGAGGACCTGGCCGCCCACGGCTACGAGGCCCACGGCATCGAGATCCCCGACGGCGAGGAGGCCAAGCTGGCTCCGGTGGCGTCGTTCTGCTGGCAGGTGCTCGGGCAGACCGGCTTCACCCGCTCCGACGCGGTGGTCACGGTCGGCGGCGGCTCGACCACCGACATGGGCGGGTTCGTGGCCGCCACCTGGCTGCGCGGCGTCAAGGTGGTGCACATGCCGACCACGCTGCTGGCGATGGTGGACGCGGCCGTCGGCGGCAAGACCGGCATGAACACCACCGAGGGCAAGAACCTGGTCGGCGCCTTCCACGAGCCGGCGGGCGTGCTCTGCGACCTGGCCGCCCTGGAGACGCTGCCGCGCAACGAGCTGATCAGCGGGCTCGCCGAGGTGATCAAGTGCGGGTTCATCGCCGACCCGGCGATCCTCGACCTGGTCGAGCGGGACCCGATCGCGGCGGTCGCCCCCGGCTCGGCGGTGCTGCGCGAGCTCATCGAGCGGGCGATCCGGGTCAAGGCCGAGGTGGTCGCCGGCGACCTGCGCGAGACCGCGGGCGCCGCCGGGACGCTCGGCGGCCACCCGGGGCGCGAGGCCCTGAACTACGGCCACACCCTCGGGCACGCGATCGAGAAGGCGGAGCGCTACAACTTCCGGCACGGTGCCGCGGTCGCCATCGGCATGACGTACGTCGCCGAGCTGGCCCGGCTCGCCGGCCGGCTGGACGAGGCCACGGCGGACCGGCACCGGTCGGTGCTGCAGCTGGTCGGGCTGCCGACGTCGTACCGCGGTGCCGACTGGGCGCAGCTGCACGAGTCGATGAAGGTCGACAAGAAGTCACGGGGGGACAACCTGCGCTTCGTGGTCCTCGAGGGGCTGGCCCGGCCGACCGTGCTCACCGCCCCGGACCCGGCGCTGCTGACCGCGGCGTTCGCCGAGATCACCCGGGAGGCCTGATGCGGGTCCTGGTGCTCAACGGGCCGAACCTCGGCCGGCTCGGCCGTCGGCAGCCGGAGATCTACGGCACCACCACGCACGACGAGCTGGTCGCCCTGTGCGAGGAGTGGGGTCGCGAGCTCGGCCTGGAGGTGGAGGTCCGGCAGACCAACCACGAGGGCGCGCTGCTGGACTGGCTCAACGCCGCCGCCGACGAGCGGACCCCGGTGGTGCTCAACGCCGGGGCGTGGTCGCACTACTCCTACGCGCTCTTCGACGCCTGCGCCCAGCTCGAGGCGCCGCTGGTCGAGGTGCACCTCTCCGACCCCTCGCAGCGGCCCGAGGTGTTCCGGCACCACTCGGTCGTCAGCGAGCACGCCGAGCGGGTCATCGCCGGCCACGGCGTCCGCGGCTACCGGATGGCGCTCGGGCACCTGGCCGGCTGATTTCTCCAGGGTTCCCGCCGCTGGCTAGACTGGGCCGCTGTGCCGCTCGGCGGCACGCTCCCGGCTGCCGCCGGCCGACCACCGCCTCCACAGCAAGGGCTACGACTGCACATGGCAACGACCAACGACCTCAAGAACGGCATGGTGCTCAACCTCGACGGCCAGCTCTGGTCGGTCATCTGGTTCCAGCACCACAAGCCCGGCAAGGGCGGCGCGGTCGTGCGGACCAAGCTGAAGAACATCGAGTCGGGCAAGACCGTCGACAAGACCTTCAACGCCGACGTCAAGGTCGAGGTGGCCAACGTCGACAAGCGGACGATGCAGTACCTCTACAACGACGGCACCAGCTACATCTTCATGGACACCTCGACCTACGACCAGCTCGAGGTCAGCCCCGAGATCGTGGGCGACGCGCAGAACTTCCTCCTGGAGAACCAGGACGCGATCGTGGCCACCAACGAGGGCCGGGTGCTCTACATCGAGCTGCCCGCCTCGGTCGAGCTCACCGTGGAGTACACCGAGCCCGGCCTCCAGGGCGACCGGTCCACCGGCGGCACCAAGCCGGCCCGGCTCGAGACCGGCCACGAGATCGCGGTCCCGCTGTTCATCACCACGGGCGAGAAGATCAAGGTCGACACCCGCGACAGCAGCTACTTGGGCCGTGTCAGCTCCTGATGGCAGCCCGATCCAAGGCTCGTAAGCGCGCGCTCGACATCCTGTTCGAGTGCGAGGTGCGGGGCACCTCGCTGGCCACCACGCTCGACGAGCGGGTGATCGCCGGGGAGCCGCCGGTCAACGAGTACACCGTGCGGCTGATCCGCGGCATGGTCGAGCACCAGGCCCGCATCGACGAGCTGCTCTCCACCTACGCCCAGGGCTGGTCGCTGGACCGGATGCCGGCGGTGGACCGCAACGTGCTGCGCCTCGCGGTGCTCGAGGTGCTCTACATCGACGACGTCCCGGACCCGGTGGCGGTCAGCGAGGCCATGAACCTGGTGCGCGACCTGTCCACCGACGAGTCGCCGGCGTACGTCAACGGCATCCTGGGCAGCATCCTGCGCGACAAGCCGGCGCTCTCGGCCTGACCCGGCTGCCCCGTGGACCGGCAGCCGGTCAGGGTTGCAGGCGTCGGGCGTGCAGCAGCTCGTACGCCGGCCGGCAGGCCTGCGCCACGGCGGCGTCGTGCGCCGAGAGCTCGACCTGCCGCGGCCGCCACGGCTCGAACCCGGTGGAGGACAGGACCGCGGCGTACCAGTGCGGCGCCCACACCCCGTCGCTGGCGCGCGGGCCGGCGGGCCAGGAGAGCATCGCGTCGGTGAACCCGATGCCGAGCCAGGCGCACAGCCAGCGCAGGTGCGCCTCGGGGGAGCGCAGGAAGTCCGCGGCGTCGATGACCGGCGGCTCGACGCCGTGGGCGGACCAGAACTGCCAGAGGCGGAGCTGCTGGAGCAGCCCGATGTCGTCGGGCTCGCACGCCTCGCGGGAGCGGACGTAGGAGGCGACGACCTCGGCGGGATCGCGGACCAGCAGCACGTTGCGGAACGCGAGCGTCCACGACAGGTCCTCCTCGGACACGTGGTGGCTCATGTGCTTGGCGTAGTGGACCGTGCGACCTGCCGGGAGGGGAGCGGCCAGCGCGGCGACGGCGGCGGCCTCCTCGGTCGGCTGCGAGGCCAGCACCTCCGCGCGGCCCGGGTGGTCGATGCCGGTGCGGGCGAGGTAGGCGGCGTACAACGGCTCGTCGACGACCACCGTGTCGGGCCGGTTCTCCCAGGAGCGCATCATCGCGGTCGAGATGTTGCGCGGTCCCGACCACATCGCGACCCGGACCGGCGAGGAGCCCGGCGGCGTGCTCACGGCGCGGTCCGGGAGGCGACGTCGCGCCGCACCAGGTCGACGTACAGCTGCTGCAGCCGCTCGACTACCGGCCCGCGGGCGCCGCTGCCGATCGTGCGGCCGTCGATGGTCCGCACCGGGACCACCCCGGCGAAGGTGCCGGTCACGAAGGCCTCCCGGGCGCTGTAGACGTCGGTGAGGCTGAACGTGGTCTCCCGGGCGGTGATGCCGGCCTCGCGGCACACCTGCAGGACGTTGCCGCGGGTGATCCCGGCCAGGCAGAACCGGCCGTCGGAGGTCCACACCTGCGGCTCGTCCTCGGTGCCGGTGACGATGAAGAAGTGGGTGCTGTTGCAGGTCGCGACGAAACCCTGCGGGTCCAGCATCAGCGCCTCGTCGGCTCCGGCGGTGTAGGCCTGGATGCACGCGGTGATGTCGTTGAGCTTGCTGTGGGCGTTCAGCTTCGGGTCCAGGGTGTCGGGGGTGGCCCGCCGGACGTGGGTGGTGAACAGCGTGATCCCTTCGGTCACGGTCCGCGGCATCACCTCCTTGTGCTCGGCGATCACCACGACGGTGGCGGGACCGATCGTGACCCGCGGGTCCTGGTACGGCGTCCGCTTCAGGCCGCGGGTGACCATCAGCCGGATGTGCACGCCGTCGGTCATACCGTTGGCCCGCAACGTCGCGTAGAGCGCGGCGGTGAGCTCGTCCCGGGAGAGGCCGATGTCGAGCATGATCGCCTTCGCGCCCTCGAAGAGCCGGTCGAGGTGCTGATCGAGGAACGCCGGGTGGCCGCCGCTGACCCGCAGCCCCTCCCAGACGCCGTCCCCGAGGACGAATCCGGAGTCGAACACCGACACCACGGCCTGCTGTCGCGCGCGCAGCTCGCCGTTGACCCAGATCAGGATGTCGTCGTTGCGGGGGTCGTCCTCGAAGTCGTGCGTTCCGTGCGCCATGCCGGTCACCCTAGGAGATCCGGGTGCCGCTCAGGCGACCCCAGCGTCGGTGATGTGCCACAGGCCGTCGCCGGCCCGGTGCAGGTAGTAGCCCCACAGTCCGTCTTCGACGGTGCCGTCGCCACCCTCGAAGTCGGCGGTGAACAGCACGTGCGCGCTCGCTCCGTGGGTCTCGGTCTCCTTCATCCGGACCCGGTGGGCCTGCATCGGCCGGCTGAAGCGGCCGAGCGTGGAACCGTCGCGGTCGTCGATCGCGTTGGCGGTGTCGAAGTCGCGGACGTCGACCGCCTCGAGGTAGGCGGCGACCACCTGCTCCGGGGTCGCGTCCGGACCGGGGACGGCGACCTGTCCGCGCGGCGCCGCCCAGACCAGCACGAGCGCGCCCAGCAGGCCGGCGGCGGCGACCACCGCGGTGAGCCGGCGTCGCGTGCGTGTCCCCTTCACGATGCAGAGTGTGCCGCACGCCGCCGCCGCGACGAGGGAGGATGTCGCGGTGAACACCGCAGCAGAAGCGTGCCGCGCGAGGCCCGAGCCCACGCTGACGGGCGTCATCGTCCCGGTCGGTCCGGCCGAGGCCGTCGTGGCCGAGCACCGCCTCCGCTTCGACGTCGCCGCGTCCTGGGGAGTGCCGGCACACGTCACGGTGCTGTTCCCGTTCGTCCCGCCGTCGCAGGTGGACGACGACGTCGTCGCCCGGCTGGCAGCGGTGTTCGCCGCGGCGGCGCCCTTCGACTGCCGGTTCGACAGGTGTGCGTGGTTCGGCGAGGACGTGCTGTGGCTGGCACCGGAGCCGGACCAGGCGTTCCGCGACCTCACCGCGGCTGTCGTCGAGCAGTTCCCCGACCACCCGCCGTACGGCGGCGTGTTCGACGACGTCGTCCCGCACCTGACCGTGGGCGAATCCAGGAGGGGCACGGCGGGCGAGCTGCGGACCGTCGAGGTCGAGGTCAGCCGCAAGCTGCCCGTGACCGCCCGCATCGGGCACGCCCTGCTGATCGCCGGCACGGACGGGCCGGGCTCGTGGCACACGGTGGCCAGGCTGCCGCTCAGCGCTGGCTGACCAGCCGGGCGAGTGCCTCCTCGACGACGGAGCCGGTCGGGGCAGGAGTCTGCAGCTCCGCGGGCTCGTCGGTGCCGAGGAAGTGGGTGCCGCGGGCGTCCACCCGGACCCAGTACCCGTGCGGCGTGCGCCAGTAGTAGACGCCGGGCCGGGGATGTCGGTGCACCCAGCCGCGCCCGTGGGTCTTGATCCGGTGGTGCAGCCGCAGCAGCCGTCCGAGGTTGGCGACCTCTGTCTGCCCCGGTGGTCCTCCGGTGTCCGGTGGCAGGTACGGCACCGAGTGGTCGTGGTCGGCGCGGCGGGACAGGGACGGGGTGTAGGGGAACGCCGTCGCCGGCGACCGCAGCCGGAGCCGCTCGCGCATCCGGGCCGGGACCTCGTAGCCGTCGACCGGGTGGTCCTCGGCAAGGTCGACCACGGGCTTGACGGTGACGTGGGCGTGCCGGAGGAACTCCACCACCTGCTCGGGGGTGATCGCGCCGACGTCCTCCATCCGGGCCACCCCCTCGCGGCGGCCTCGGAGGGCGGCGAGGAAGGACTCCTGCGACAGGTGGAGGTAGAGCACCGCGCCGGGCAGCAGCTTGCCGGGGTCGATCTTGGCGGCCTTCAGGAACGCCAGCGGGTCGCCGGTCGTCGGCGTCGTCGACGGGGCCGGCCCGGAGGGCGGGTCCTGTGCGGTTGGGGTGGGGGAGCCCGTGTCGTCGCCAGGGTCGGGGTCGGTGTCGTGGTCGGTGTCCTGCTGGGCCGGCGGCTCGACGTGATCGAGCGGTTGGTCGGCGGCATGGCGGGTCAGCAGCGCGAGCGCGCCCGCAGGGTTCGCGAGGATGCCCAGCGCCTTCGACCGGCGGGCACCCACCGGGTCCTGGTCGCCGTCGGCCTGCAGACAGTCTGCGATCCGGTCCAGCATGGCCACCAGCCAGATCGCGTCGCCGGCGGTGGCCTTGGCGATGATCGTGCGCAACCCGAACTCGTTGCTGGCGCCGGTGCTGACGAACCGCTCCGCGGCCGCAGCCCGCCGGCGCGCCTCGGCCGCATCGGGATCGACCTCAAGGATCTTCGCCTCCAGCAGCGCCAACGCACGGGCCCAGGGCAGCGAGGGAAGGTAGGGCGTGGTCTGGGTGTCGACCCAGGCGGCCTGCTCCGCGGAGAGGTCGGCGGAGCGGGTCAGCCGGGCCACCTTGCGGGCCTGCCAGACCGGCACCATGCCGGCGAGCACCGCGTCCCACAGCAACGGTGAGCGGCACCGCACATCGGCCACGTCGGCGATCCAGGTCGCGGCGCCGGCGGTGGAGGTCCGCAGCAGCACCCCGAGCTCGGCGGCGGCGAACTCCGCCACCAGCGGCGTCCCCGGACCACCCGAGCGGCGGAACCTCTCGGCACCGGGCACCAGCGAGTCCGCCAGCCTGGACCGCACCGTGTCGGCGTCGTCGGGCGCGCCGTTCAGCTCCGCCCAGCGCCAGACCAGCAGGAACTGCTCGAGCTCGGCATCCAGGATCCGGGCGCGCGAGGCGGCCAGCGCGTCGGCGCACTGCTGCGCCGTGCCGATCTCCTCGCCCGGTCCGTCCATGACCTCAGACTCCCATCAGCCACCGACACAATTTCGCGGCGGCGCTGCTCGCCGCGCAGAGCCGTCAGCGGCGTCGCCCTCGACGATGAACACCTCCCACTCGGCCGGGTTGAGCGGTTCAGGCCGCGGGTTCACGCCCCGCCGATGATCACCAGCTCGTTGCCTTCGGGGTCGGCGACCCGCCAGCGGTCCGTCGACTCGTCGAGCTGCCGGCCACCGGCCGCGAGCGCCGTGGCGAGGCGCGTCTGCGCGAGGTCCGGAGGCACCACGAGCTCGAAGTGGATGCGGTTGCGCTGCCGGCGCCGCTCCGTGTCCGATGCGTCGAGCTCCTGGAACACCAGCACCGGGTTCAGCCGCCGGGGGTCGTGGATGTCGGTGACCCCGGTCCGTCGGCCAGGGGTGTATCCGAGCGCGGCGACCCAGAACGCCCGGACCGCGGCGACGTCGGCGGCGTCGAGGAACAGCTGAGCGAAGCGCGGCAGCCCCGGATCCGCGGTGGCCCCGAGTGCGCGGGCGGCGGCCTGGAGGTCTGCGGCGAGGTCGATGAAGTCGAGCTCGAGGCCGTGGGCGTCCTCCTCCCACTGGTCCTTGGCGCTGTCGATGACCACCAGCCCGGGGCGCAGGTCGACCAGCAGCGGGAAGCCCGCGTCGTGGGCCAGCGCCGCTGCTGCGGTGGCCAGGTCGTGCTGCTGCGCCGGCGAGGTGGTGCGGTAGCACACCATCGCGCTGAACACCGCCTGCCAGTCTGCTGTCTCGCTCCTCTCACCGAGCGCCGCGCCCGGAACCAGGTCGACCTCGTTGCCGTCGGGGTCGGTGTGGCAGACCCCGTACGGTCCCGATGCCTCACCGAGACCGGCCTGCTCCACCGCCTCGGCCGGCCGCACCACGTCGAGGTGGATGCGGTTGCGCAGCGCCCGGGGCTCGCTCGACGCAGCGATCCGTATCGCGGGGTCGCGCTGCAACGGATCCGCGAGGCCGCCGTCCTCCGCAGGCGCGTAGTCGAGCACGCGCTGCCAGAACCGCCTCACCCCGGTGAGGTCCGCGGACTCGAGCACGACGCTCAGGTTCTGCGTCACGGCAGGATTCGCGTCCAGCCCGAGATCTTGAGCTGCCACCGACACCGCCTCGGCATGCCGGTCTGCGTCGAGACGCACGCGCACGCCCGTGGCTCGCAGGTCGACGACGATCCAGGGCGACAGCTCCCCGATGCGCCCGGCCAGCGCGGCCCCCTCGATCAGCGACGGCGCGTCGAACCATGCCGTCGCAACGCCGTCCACCACCCGCCAGTCCGTTCCGGTCCGTGTCATACCCGGGACTGTAGAGCCGATCCCCGGAGCGATCGGGTGATCGATCCCGGGCGGTGCCCTCCCGGGCCGCTGATGACGCCGGCGTGCCGGGGGTGGCAGGGTGAGGCCCATGAGCGAGCGTGAGGTGGATGTCGTGGTCGTGGGCCTCGGACCCGGGGGTGAGGCGTTGGCGACCCGCCTCGCCCAGGGCGGCCTCGAGGTGGTCGGCGTCGACCGCCGGCTCGTCGGAGGCGAGTGCCCCTACTACGGCTGCATCCCGAGCAAGATGATGCTGCACGCCGCCGGGCTGGTGGCGACCGCCCGCCGGGTCGACGGCCACGCGGGCCACGCCACGGTGGCCCCGGACTGGTCGCCGGTGCACGCCCGGATCCGGGACGAGGCGACCACGGACTGGAACGACCAGGTCGCGGTCGACCGGCTCGAGAAGGCCGGTGTCACCTTCGTGCGCGGCGACGCCCGGCTCAGCGGCCCGCGCCGGGTCGAGGTGGACGGCACGACGTACGTCGCCCGGGCGGGTGTGGTTCTCAACACCGGCACGCAACCGTCGGCGCCGCCGATCGACGGGCTGGCCGGCACGCCGTACTGGACCAACCGTGAAGCGGTGCAGGCCGAGACCGCGCCGGCGTCGCTGGTCGTCATCGGCGGCGGCGCGATCGGAGCCGAGATGGCGCAGGCGTTCGCCCGGTTCGGCACCGAGGTGACCGTGCTGGAGGCCGGTCCCCGGATCCTGGGGCCCGAGGAGCCGGAGGCGAGCGCGGCGCTGGCCGAGGTGTTCGAGGCCGAGGGCATCACGGTGCTGACCGGCGTCTCCGTCGACCGGGTGTCCCACTCCGACGACCGGTTCACGGTGGAGGTGGGGGAGCGTACGGTGCACGCCGAGCGGCTGCTGGTCGCGGCCGGCCGCCGGCCCAACCTCTCGGGACTCGGTCTGGAGACGGTCGGTCTGCACGACGACGCGAGGTCGGTCGACGTCGACGACCGGATGCGCGCCGGCGACGGGCTCTGGGCGATCGGCGACATCACCGGCAAGGGCGCGTTCACGCACATGTCGATGTACCAGTCCGCGATCGCGGCGCGCGACATCCTCGGCGAGGACGGGCCGGCCGCGGCGTACCACGCGGTCCCGCACGTCACCTTCACCGATCCCGAGGTCGGCGCCGTCGGCATGACCGAGCAGCAGGCCCGCGAGGCGGGGCTGAACGTCCAGATCGGCCACAGCGACCTCGGCGCGTCCACGCGCGGCTGGATCGCCGGTGCGCAGGGGCTGGTCAAGCTGATCGCCGACGCGGACCGGGGCGTGCTGGTCGGCGCGACGGTCGTCGGGCCGAGCGGCGGCGAGGTGCTCTCGATGCTGGTGACCGCGGTGCACGCCCGGGTGCCGGTGGAGACGCTGCGCTCGATGATCTACGCCTACCCGACCTTCCACCGGGCCGTCGAGGTCGCTGTCGAGGACCTGCAGGGGTGACCCACCCCTACTGGCCGATGTTCGACCTCCGGCTGACCACTGCGGACCTGGTGCTGCGGCACCTCACCGAGGCCGACCTGCCCCGGCTCAGCCGGCTGCTGCCCGAGGACGTCGAGCTGAATCCAGGCTCGCCGGTCGTCGCCGGTCTCGACGCGGTCACGAACCGCGGCGTCGTGGTCCACCAGGACTACTGGCGCCCCGCGGCTCCTGGCGCCCGGAGTCGTGGGTCCTCTCCTTCGGCGTCTTCCTCGACGGTGAGCTGGTCGGCAGCCAGGGCCTGGAGGGCGACGACTTCCCGCGGTTGCGGACCGTCGACTCGTCCTCGTTCCTGGTGGCCGGTGCCCGCGGTCGAGGTCTGGGCAAGCAGATGCGGGCGGCGGTGCTCGCCCTGGCCTTCGGCCCGCTGGAGGCGCGGTTCGCGATCACCTCGGCGTGGACCGACAACCACGCCTCGCTGGGGGTCTCCCGCGCCCTGGGGTACGCCGACAACGGGGTCACCGCCCACGCCCGCGGGGAGTCCGCGGGCGAGATGGCGCACCTGCGGCTGGCCCGGGCGACCTGGCTGAAGGGCCCCTGGCCGGAACGGGTGCGCATCACCGGCGTCGAGCCGTGCCTGCCGTTCTTCGGCCTCGGGCCGGGGGACTAGGGCTCCAGCAGCGTTCGGTTCCACAGCTCGGTCAGCAGGTCCGCGTAGTGCGCCGGCGTCACGCCCCGGGAGCGGAGCAGCAGGAAGTACTGCCAGGAGTTGGTGCTCCACACCAGCGTCACCGCGTCCTCCTCGGCCAGGGCGGCGCGCAGCGAGCCGGTCGCGCGGAGGTCGGCGACGAACTCGGCCATGTTCGCGGCCCGGCGGGCGTCGATCCGGTCCCGCACCTCCGCGCAGTCCGCGTCCCCGGCCGCGGCCTGGTCGAGCGCCTGGAAGAGCGGCGCCACGCGCGGCATCAGCGCGGCGAGAGCATCGGCGTACACCCGGATCTTGGCCTCGGCGGTCGCGGCTTCGCGGATCGCCCGCACGTAGCCGCGCTCGCGGGCGGGGACGGGCTCGCCACCGCCGGCGAGCTCGACGTCGATGACGGCGATGAGCAGGTCCGGCTTGCGGCCGACGCCGGCGTACACGGTGTCCACGGAGACCCCGGCGCGCCGTGCGATGTCGGCGACCGTGGTGGCGGCGAAGCCCAGGTCGGTGAAGAGCTCGCGCGCGGCGGCCAGCACGTCGGCGCGGGTGACCTGGGCCCGGGCGCGCCGGCGCGTGGAGTCGTAGCGACGGACCTTGACCGGCTCTGGCACGCGCCCTACCGTAGCAGTATTCATCCGAAGGTGTTTCGGATGAATCAGGGAGGTGGGCGGCATGACCGACGAGCAGGCAGTCGTGTTCCACCAGGCCGGCACCGGCCCTGGCACCTGGGCGATGGGCTCGCTGTTCGAGCACCTCGTCGGCCCGGCGGCCACCGGCGGCAGGCTCGGTGTCTCGCTGGTGGTGCAGCCACCCGGAATCGCCACGCCGCTGCACCGGCACACCCGCGAGTCCGAGGCGTTCTTCGTGCTCGAGGGCCGGATCGAGTACCGCGCCGGCGAGGAGACCTACGAGCTCACCGCCGGTTCGTTCCTGCACCTCCCGGCGGGGATCCCGCACGCGTTCCGGATCCGCGGCGACGCCCCGGCACGGTTCCTCGGGCTGACCGTGCCCGGCGGGCTGATGGGTCTCTACGACGAGGTCGGGATCCCGGCCCGGGAGATGCGGCTGCCCGGCGACGACGGGCTGCCGATGGCCGAGGAGATCGCCCGGTGGAACGAGGTCGGATCGCGCTACGGCCTCGAGGTGGTCGGGCCCCCGATCCCCGCCTGAGGGCCGCGTCCCAGCAGTCAGGACGGCACCGGTCCGGTTCGTCGCGGCCACGGCCGCACTGGTAACCTCTGCATCGTTCGACATCCTTTAACGAGCCGTCCAGTGAGGCGGAGAAGGAGGTCCGGCACGCTCGTGTGTGCGCAGCCTGCCCCCGCCGCCGGATTCCCCGGTGCCACCGGATCGACCGTCATGGACGCCCGTGACGTCTCCCGTGCGCTGACCCGCATCGCCCACGAGATCCTCGAGCGCAACAAGGGCGCCTCGGACCTCCTCCTGCTCGGCATTCCCTCCCGCGGCGTGCCGCTCGCCCGGCGCATCGCCGCGAAGATCGCCGCCGTCGAGGGCGTCGACGTGCCGGTCGGCTCGCTGGACGTCACGATGTACCGCGACGACCTGCGGATGCGCCCGGCCCGGCCGCTGATGGCCACCGACATCCCCACCGACGGCATCGACGGCAAGGTGGTCGTGCTCGTCGACGACGTGCTCTTCTCCGGCCGCACCATCCGCGCCGCCCTCGACGCGATGAACGACCTCGGCCGCCCCCGGGCAGTACGGCTGGCGGTCCTGGTCGACCGCGGCCACCGCGAGCTCCCGATCCGGGCCGACTTCGTCGGCAAGAACCTGCCGACCTCGCTGGTCGAGAAGGTCGCCGTCCGGCTCGCCGAGGTCGACGACGCGGACGCCGTCACCATCTCCGGCGGCCCCGGTACGCCGGCCGCCACCCACGGGGCGGCCCGATGAGGAAGCACCTGCTCAGCGCGGGGGACCTGACCCGCGACGACGCCGAGCTCGTCCTGCGCACTGCGGAGGAGATGCGCTCGCTGGCCGACCGGCCGATCAAGAAGCTGCCCGCCCTGCGCGGCCGCACGATCGTCAACCTGTTCTTCGAGGACTCCACCCGCACCCGGATCTCCTTCGAGGCCGCGGCGAAGCGGCTCTCCGCCGACGTCATCAACTTCTCCGCCAAGGGCTCGAGCCTGAGCAAGGGCGAGTCGCTGAAGGACACCGCGCTCACGCTCGAGGCGATGGGCGCGGACGCGGTCGTGGTGCGGCACTGGGCCTCCGGCGCCCCGCACCTGCTGGCCAACGCCGGCTGGTCGCGCAGCAGCGTGATCAACGCCGGCGACGGCACCCACGAGCACCCCACCCAGGCCCTGCTCGACGCCTTCACCATGTGGCGGCACCTCGGCGCCCTCGACGGCCGCCGGGTCGCCATCGTCGGCGACGTGCTGCACAGCCGGGTGGCGCGCTCCAACGCGCTGCTGCTGCAGACGCTCGGGGCCGAGGTCACCCTGGTCGCGCCGCCGACGCTGCTGCCGCTCGGCGTCGAGGGCTGGGGCGTGGAGACGTCGTACGACCTCGACGCGGTGCTGCCCAAGGTCGACGTCGTGATGATGCTGCGCGTGCAGCGCGAGCGGATGAACCTCAAGGGGGGAGGGTTCTTCCCGACCGTCCGCGAGTACAGCCGCCGCTACGGCCTCGACGGCCGCCGGATGGCGACCCTGCAGGACCACAGCCTGGTGATGCACCCCGGCCCGATGATCCGCGGCATGGAGATCACCGCCGACGTCGCCGACTCCGACCGCTCGGTGATCGTCGAGCAGGTCACCAACGGCGTCGCGGTGCGGATGGCGGTGCTCTACCTGCTGCTCGGCGGCAGCGAGCCCGCCGTCGGCGGCGACGCCGGCGACCAGACCAGCACCCCCGACGGAGGAGCCCAGTGACCGCGGAGAAGCAGTACGTCGTCAAGGGCGCGGCCGTCCTCGGCGGAGAGCCCACCGACCTGCTGCTGCGCGACGGCGTGATCGCCGAGATGGGCCGCGGGCTCTCCGCGGTCGGGGCCGAGGTCGTGGACGCCGCCGGCCTGGTCGCGCTGCCGGGGCTGGTCGACCTGCACACCCACCTGCGCGAGCCGGGCCGGGAGGACGCCGAGACCGTCGAGACCGGCACCCTGGCCGCGGCGATGGGCGGCTTCACCGCGGTGCACGCGATGGCCAACACCGACCCGGTCGCCGACACCGCCGGCGTCGTGGAGCAGGTCTGGCGGCTCGGTCGTGAGGCCGGCCACTGCGACGTCATCCCGGTCGGCGCGGTCACCGTGGGCCTGGCCGGGGAGCGGCTCGCCGAGCTCGGCGCGATGGCCGACTCCGCCGCCCGCGTCCGGGTCTTCTCCGACGACGGCAAGTGCGTCTCCGACGCGGTGCTGATGCGCCGTGCGCTGGAGTACGTCAAGGCGTTCGACGGCGTCGTCGCCCAGCACGCGCAGGAGCCGCGGCTGACCGAGGACGCGCAGATGAACGAGGGCGAGCTCTCCGGACGCCTGGGCCTGCGGGGCTGGCCGGCGGTCGCCGAGGAGGCGATCATCGCTCGGGACTGCCTGCTCGCCGCCCACGTCGGCTCCCGGCTGCACGTCTGCCACGTCTCCACCGCCGGGTCGGTGGAGATCGTCCGCTGGGCCAAGGCCAAGGGCTGGGACGTCACCGCCGAGGCCTGCCCGCACCACCTGCTGCTCACCGACGAGCTCGCCGCCACCTACGACCCGATCTACAAGGTCAACCCGCCGCTGCGCTCGGCGGCCGACGTCGAGGCGCTGCGCGCCGGCCTCGCCGACGGGACGATCGACGTGGTCGCCACCGACCACGCCCCGCACCCGCACGAGGACAAGGACTGCGAGTGGCAGACCGCCGCCTTCGGCATGATCGGCCTGGAGACCGCGCTGCCGATCGTGCAGCAGACGATGGTCGACACCGGGCTGCTCGACTGGGCCGGGGTGGCGCAGCGGATGTCCGCCATGCCCGCCCGGATCGGCCGGCTCACCGACCACGGACGGCCGCTCGCGGCCGGGGAGCCGGCCCACGTCGTGCTCTACGACCCGGCGGCCAGCTACGTCGTCGACCCCGCCGAGACCGTGTCGCTCTCCCGCAACACCCCGTACGCCGGCCGCGAGCTGCCCGGCCGGGTGGTCGCGACGTTCCTGCGGGGCCGGCCGACCGTGCTCGACGGCAAGCCGGCGTGAGCGGGGCCTGCTGATGGACCTCCCGAAGTGGCAGGCGGTGCTGCTGCTCGTCCTCGTGCTGCTGGGGATCTACGCCCTGATGTGGCGGGGCTGGCGACGCCGCGGCCGCAAGCACGACCTGCCGCCGCTGGTGCCGGTCCCTGCGGTGGCCGAGCTGCCGGAGGCCCGGCTCTCCGCCGGGGCGCGCTACTTCGGCACCACCGTGGCCGGTGACTGGCTCGACCGCGTGGTCGCCCACGGCCTCGGCGCGCGGAGCGCCTGCCGGCTGCAGCTGTCCACCGAGGGCCTCGACGTGGTCCGGCTGGCAGGCTCGTTCCGGATCCCGGCCGAGGCTCTGCGCGGCGCCCGCCACGACCAGGGCATCGCCGGCAAGGTCGTGCCGCCGCACGGGATCCTCGTGGTGACCTGGCGCCACGGCGACCTGACGCTCGACACCGGCTTCCGGCTCACCGAGCCCGACGGCCACGACACCTGGGTCCGTTCCATCTCCACGATGGCCAAGCGCCGTCCCGAGCCCGCCGAAGGGGAGAACGCATGAGTCTCGACAAGACCTACCGGAGGACGCCTGCGCTGCTGGTCCTCGAGGACGGCCGCAGCTTCCGTGGCGAGGCCTACGGCGCCGAGGGGGAGACCTTCGGCGAGGCGGTGTTCTCCACCGGGATGACCGGCTACCAGGAGACGCTCACCGACCCGTCGTACCACCGCCAGGTCGTGGTGATGACCGCCCCGCACGTCGGCAACACCGGCATGAACGACGAGGACCAGGAGTCCAGCCGGATCTGGGTCAGCGGCTTCGTGGTGCGCGACCCCGCCCGGGTCCCCTCGAGCTGGCGCTCGCGGCGCAGCCTCGACGACGCGCTGCGCGAGCAGGGCGTGGTCGGCATCAGCGGCATCGACACCCGGGCGCTGACCCGGCACCTGCGCGAGCGCGGCGCGATGCGGGTCGGCATCTCCTCGGTCGAGGCCGACCCCGAGGTGCTGCTGCACCGGGTCCTGGAGTCCGCGCCGATGGCCGGCACCGAGCTCGCCGACGAGGTGAGCACCCGCGAGGCCTACGTCGTTCCCGCCGAGGGCGAGAAGCGGCTCACGGTGGCAGCGGTCGACCTCGGCATCAAGGCCAACACCCCGCGGATGATGGCCGAACGCGGCATCGAGGTGCACGTGCTGCCGTCGACCTCGACGCTGGAGCAGGTGCTCGCGGTCGCCCCCGACGGGGTGTTCTACTCCAACGGGCCGGGCGACCCGGCGGCCACCACGCACCAGATCGCCCTGCTGCAGGGGCTGCTCGAGCAGGGGGTGCCGTACTTCGGGATCTGCTTCGGCAACCAGCTGTTCGGCCGGGCGCTGGGCTTCGACACCTACAAGCTGAAGTACGGCCACCGGGGGATCAACCAGCCGGTCATGGACCGCACCACCGGCAAGGTCGAGGTGACCGCGCACAACCACGGGTTCGCGGTGCGGGCCCCGCTCGACGCGCCGACCACGACGCCGTACGGCGAGGCCTCCGTCAGCCACGTCTGCCTCAACGACGACGTCGTCGAGGGGCTCGAGCTGCGCGACGCGGCCGGCGAGCTGCGGGCGTTCAGCGTGCAGTACCACCCCGAGGCCGCCGCCGGCCCGCACGACGCGGCGTACCTCTTCGACCGGTTCACCCAGCTGATGGAGGGCAAGGCCTGATGCCGAAGCGGACTGACATCAAGAGCGTGCTGGTGATCGGCTCGGGGCCGATCATCATCGGACAGGCCTGCGAGTTCGACTACTCCGGCACCCAGGCGTGCCGCGTGCTGCGTGCCGAGGGCCTGCGCGTCGTGCTGGTGAACTCGAACCCGGCGACGATCATGACCGACCCGGAGTTCGCCGACGCCACCTACGTCGAGCCGATCACCCCGGAGTTCGTCGAGAAGGTCATCGAGAAGGAGCGTCCCGACGCGCTGCTCGCCACCCTCGGCGGCCAGACCGCCCTCAACGCCGCGATCGCGCTGTCGGAGAACGGCGTGCTCGAGAAGTACGGCGTCGAGCTGATCGGCGCGAGCATCGAGGCCATCCACCGCGGGGAGAACCGGGAGTCGTTCAAGCACATCGTCGAGGACCTCGGCGGGGAGGTCGCCAAGTCGGTCATCTGCCACTCGCTGGAGGACTGCTTCGCGGCCGCCGACACGCTCGGCTACCCGATGGTGGTCCGGCCCAGCTTCACGATGGGCGGCACCGGCTCCGGCATGGCCTACGACGCCGAGGACCTGCGCCGCATCGCCGGCTCCGGACTCGCCGCCAGCCCGACCACCGAGGTGCTCCTCGAGGAGTCGATCCTCGGCTGGAAGGAGTACGAGCTCGAGGTGATGCGCGACCGGGCCGACAACGTGGTGATCGTGTGCAGCATCGAGAACCTCGACCCGATGGGCGTGCACACCGGCGACTCGATCACGGTGGCGCCGGCGATGACGCTGACCGACCGGGAGTACCAGCACCTGCGCGACCTCTCGCTGGGCATCATCCGCTCGGTGGGCGTGGACACCGGCGGCTGCAACATCCAGTTCGCGGTCAACCCCGTGGACGGCCGCGTCATCGTCATCGAGATGAACCCGCGGGTCTCCCGCTCCAGCGCGCTGGCCTCCAAGGCGACCGGCTTCCCGATCGCCAAGATCGCCGCCAAGGTCGCGATCGGCTACACCCTCGACGAGATCCCCAACGACATCACCTCGTCGGGGGACTACGGCACCCCGGCCAGCTTCGAGCCGGCGCTGGACTACGTCGTGGTCAAGGTGCCGCGCTTCGCGTTCGAGAAGTTCCCCTCCGCCGACCCGACGCTGACCACGCACATGAAGTCGGTCGGCGAGGCGATGGCGATCGGCCGCAACTTCACCGAGGCGCTGCAGAAGGCGCTGCGGAGCCTGGAGAGCAAGAACGCGCCGTTCGACTGGAGCGAGGCGCCGGCGCCGCTGGAGCAGCTGCTGGAGAGCATCAGCACGCCGCACGACGGCCGGCTCAGCGAGGTCATGGACGCGATCCGGGCCGGGGCGACCCTCGAGCAGCTGTTCGCGGCGACCGCGATCGACCCCTGGTTCCTGGACCAGCTGTTCCTGCTGAACGAGGTGGCCACCGACCTCCTGGAGGCCGACGAGCTGGACCCGGACCGGCTGCGGCTGGCCAAGCGGCACGGCTTCTCCGACGCGCAGCTGGCCGCGATGCGGGGGATGCGCGAGGACGTCGTCCGCGGCGTGCGGCACGCACTCGGCATCCGGCCGGTCTACAAGACCGTGGACACCTGCGCGGCCGAGTTCGCGGCGCGGACGCCGTACCACTACTCCTCCTACGACGAGGAGACCGAGGTCGAGCCGCGGGAGAAGCCGGCGGTGATCATCCTCGGCTCCGGGCCGAACCGGATCGGGCAGGGCATCGAGTTCGACTACTCCTGCGTGCACGCGGCGATGGCGCTCTCGGAGGCCGGCTACGAGACCGTGATGGTCAACTGCAACCCCGAGACCGTCTCCACCGACTACGACACCTCCGACCGGCTCTACTTCGAGCCGCTCACCCTCGAGGACGTCCTCGAGATCGTGCACGCCGAGCAGCAGGCCGGTCCGATCGCCGGCGTGATCTGCCAGCTCGGCGGCCAGACCCCGCTCGGCCTGGCCCAGGGCCTGGAGGACGCCGGCGTCCCGATCGTGGGCACCTCGCCCGGCGCGATCCACCTCGCCGAGGAGCGCGGGGCGTTCGGGGAGGTGCTGGCTCGCGCCGGCCTGCCGGCGCCCAAGCACGGCACAGCGACCTCCTTCGAGCAGGCCCGCCTGGTCGCGCAGGAGGTCGGCTACCCGGTGCTGGTGCGGCCCTCCTACGTGCTCGGCGGCCGCGGGATGGAGATCGTCTACGACGACGAGTCCCTGGAGTCCTACATCAACCGGGCGACCGAGATCAGCCCCGTGCACCCGGTGCTGGTGGACCGGTTCATCGACGACGCGGTCGAGATCGACGTCGACGCGATCTTCGACGGCGAGGAGCTCTTCCTCGGCGGGGTCATGGAGCACATCGAGGAGGCCGGCATCCACTCCGGCGACTCCTCCTGCGCACTGCCGCCGATCACCCTGGGCGCCTCGGAGATCCTCCGGATCCGGGAGGCCACCGAGGCGATCGCCCGCGGGATCGGGGTGCGCGGCCTGCTGAACATCCAGTACGCCCTCGGCTCCGACGTGCTCTACGTCCTCGAGGCCAACCCGCGGGCGAGCCGGACCGTGCCGTTCGTCTCCAAGGCGACCGCCACCCCGCTGGCCAGCGCCGCGGCGCGGGTCATGCTCGGGGAGTCCATCGCGCAGCTGCGGGCGGTCGGGATGCTGCCGGCGCAGGGCGACGGCGGCGACCTGCCGGGCGACGCCCCGATCGCGGTCAAGGAGGCGGTGATGCCGTTCAACCGGTTCCGCACCCCCGACGGCCGCAACGTCGACACCGTCCTCGGCCCGGAGATGAAGTCCACCGGCGAGGTGATGGGCATCGACGCCGACTTCGGCACCGCGTTCGCCAAGGCGCAGACGGCGGCCTTCGGGTCGCTGCCGACCAGCGGCAAGGTCTTCGTGAGCATGGCCAACCGCGACAAGCGCTCGATGATCTTCCCGATCAAGGTGCTCGCCGACCGGGGCTTCGAGATCCTCGCCACCCAGGGCACCGCGGAGGTGCTGCGCCGGCACGGGGTGGAGGTGACCGTCGTGCGCAAGCACTTCGAGGGGCCCGGCCCGAACGGCGAGCCCACCACGGTGCAGCTGATCCAGGCCGGCGAGATCGACCTGGTCGTCAACACCCCGCACGGGGCCTCGGCCGGCGGCGGCTCGGCCCGGGTGGACGGCTACGAGATCCGCACCGCCGCGATCATGGCGAACATCCCCTGCATCACCACCGTGCAGGGCCTCGGCGCAGCGGTGCAGGGGATCGAGGCCAGCCGCGCCGGCGGCATCGGCGTCCGGTCCCTGCAGGACTGGGCCGCGCGGGCATGACGCCGTACCGCCTGCTGTTCGACCGGGTGCTCGTGCACGTCGACGCCGAGCGCGCGCACCGGGTCGGCTTCGGGGCGCTGCGGGCGGCGACGCCGGTGCTGGCGCGGCGACGACCGGACCGGACCCGGCGGACCGGGTCGGTGCAGGCGATGGGCCTGACGCTGCCGGGTCCGCTGGGCCTGGCGGCCGGCTTCGACAAGAACGCCGAGGGGGTCGACGCCCTCGCCGCCCTCGGCTTCTCCTTCGTGGAGGTCGGCACGGTGACCGCGCAGCCGCAGCCGGGCAACCCGCGGCCGCGGCTGTTCCGGCTGCCCGCCGACCGTGCGGTGCTGAACCGGATGGGCTTCAACAACGACGGCGCGCAGGCGGTGGCCCGCCGGCTCGCCGCCCGGCAGCGCCGGCTGGACCGGCGCGGCGGCGACGGGCCGCAGGTGGTCGTCGGGGTGAACATCGGCAAGACCAAGGTGGTTCCCGAGGACGACGAGGCGGCGGTGCTGGCCGACTACGCCGCATCCACCCGGCTGCTGGCGCCGTACGCCGACTACCTGGTCGTCAACGTCAGCTCGCCGAACACCCCGGGGCTGCGTGACCTGCAGTCGACCGAGCGGCTGCGGCCGCTGCTGCAGGAGGTGCGCCGGCACGCCGACGAGGTGCGCAGCGACCGGGTGCCGCTGCTGGTGAAGATCGCGCCGGACCTCTCCGACGACGACGTGCTCGCGGTGGCCGACCTCGCCCTCGAGCTGGGCCTCGACGGGATCGTCGCCACCAACACGACGATCTCCCGGGACGGCCTGCGCACGGACGCCGACGAGGTGGCGCGGCTCGGCGCCGGTGGGCTGTCGGGCGCCCCGCTGCGGGCCCGCGCGCTGGAGGTGCTGCGGCTGCTGCGCGGCCGGGTCGGTCCCGACCTGACGATCATCGGCGTGGGCGGGATCTCGACCGCGGCCGACGCCCGCGAGCGGCTCGAGGCCGGCGCCACGCTGCTGCAGGGCTACACCGCGTTCATCTACGAAGGCGCCGGCTGGCCGGCCCGGGTGCAGCGCGAGCTGGCGTCGGCGTGAGCTCCACTGCGGGCCAGGTGCTCGGGGTCAAGCGGGTCGGCGGCTTCCACGTCGTCTCCCTCGTCGCCCCGGCCGTCGCGGAGGGCTTCCGTCCCGGCAACCTGGTCGCCGTGACGGTCGGTGGCCCGCTCACCGAGCGGCTGATGCGGCGCACCCTGCCGATCCACAACGCCCGCGCCGCCGGTGCCCACGGCGGCACCGTCGAGGTGGTGCTGCACCTGGCCGGCCGGCCGGCAGACCCGGGGCTCGACTGGCTGGTGCGCGCCCCCGCCGGCACCCCGCTCGACGTGCACGGCCCGCTCGGCCGCCCGTTCGCCCTGCCCAAGGAGCCGGTCACCTGCGTGCTGGTCGGCGAGGGCGCTGCCGGCGCGCCGCTGTTCCCGCTCGCCGAGCGGCTCAAGGAGCGCGGCTGCACGGTGCACATGCTGCTCGGCGGCGCCACCGACGGGCTGGTCTTCGGCGCGCTGGAGGCCCGTCGCTCCGCCCGCGGCCTGACGGTGACCACCGAGGACGGCTCGGTCGGCATCCACGGCACGGTGGCCGACGCGCTTCCGGAGCTGCTCGAGCGCACCGGCGCCGAGGTGGTCTACGCCTGCGCCGGACCCGCGACCCTGCACGCCGTCGCCGCGGCGGCCGAGCACCACGGCGCCTGGAGCCAGACCCTGCTGGAGGTGCCGATGCCCTGTGCGACCGGGCTCTGCCAGGCCTGCGTGGTCCCGGTGGTGGGGGAGGACGGGCTGACCCGGATGGTCCGGGCCTGCTCGGAGGGGCCGGTGTTCCGGGGGGACCGGGTGCGGTGGACCGACCTGGACGACGTACCGGAGGGGGCCCGGTGAGCGCCGCCGACCTCGGGGTCGACCTGCTCGGCACCCGGCTGGCCACCCCGCTGCTGACCGCCGCCGGCTGCGGCGGCACCGGACGCGAGCTGGAGCCGCACCTCGACCTCACGACCCTGGGAGCCTTCACCACCAGGTCGCTCACGCTGGACGCCTCGCCGGGCGCGCCGGCGCCCCGGCTGGTGGAGACCGCGTCCGGGGTGCTGTGGAACACCGGCGGCCAGAACCCCGGGCTGCAGGGCTTCCTGGCCAGCGAGCTGCCGTGGCTGGCGCAGCGCCAGGTGCGGGTCGTGGTGTCGCTGGCCGGCGGCACGCCGGGGGAGTACGCCGAGCTCGCCCGCCGGCTGGGCAACGCCCCGGGCGTCTGGGGCCTCGAGCTCAACCTGGCCACGGCCAACCGGGAGGACCACGGCCGCCGGTTCTGCGACGAGGCCTACCACGCCGGCAAGGCGGTGGCTGCGGTGCGCGAGGCCCTGCCACGGACGCTGCCGGTGCTGGCCAAGCTGGCCCCCGGCCCGGGGCTGGTGGACGTCGCCGGCGTGGTGGCCCGGGCCGGTGCCGACGCGGTGGTGCTCGTGCACGGAGCCCCCGGCCTGGCCTTCGACCCGACCACCTGGCGTCCGGCGCTGGGCACGGTGGCCGGGACGGTCTCCGGTCCGGCCGTGCTGGCCCAGGCGCTGCGGTGCGTGTGGCAGGTGCACGCGGCACTGCCCCAGCTGCCGGTCATCGGCGCCGGCGGCGTCCGCAGCGGCTTCGACGTCGTGCAGATGCTGCTCAGCGGCGCCCGCGCCGTCGAGCTCGGCACCGCGCTGCTGCGCGAGCCGGCGGCGCCGGTCCGGATCGCCGAGGAGCTGCGCGAGGAGCTCCTCCGCCACGGCACCACCGATCTCGCCGGGCTGATCGGCGCCGGCCACACCACCTCACGAGGGGAGCCACGATGACGTTCGGGACCAGGCTGGCGGAGGCCGTCGCGGGCCGGGGCCGGCTGTGCGTGGGCATCGACCCGCACCCGGCCCTGCTCGACGCATGGGGGCTGACCGACTCCGCGTTCGGACTGGAGAAGTTCGCGATGGCCGCGGTCGAGGCCTTCGCCGGCACGGTCGCGGTGGTGAAGCCGCAGTCGGCCTTCTTCGAGCGGCACGGGTCGGCCGGCATCGCGGTGCTGGAGCGCACCGTGACCGCGGCCCGCGAGCTCGGCACGCTGGTGCTGCTCGACGTCAAGCGCGGGGACATCGGCACCACGGCACAGGCCTACGCCGACGCCTACCTGCGGCCGTCGAGCCCGCTGGCGGTGGACGCGGTGACGGTCAGCCCGTACCTCGGGATGGGGTCGCTGGATCCGTTCCTCGACACCGCCCTGGCCCACGACGCCGGGGTCTTCGTGCTCGCGCTGACCTCGAACCCCGAGGGTCCGCAGTTCCAGCACGCCACCACCGCGGACGGCCGCACCGTCGCCGGGACCGTCCTGGACGCGGTCGCCACCCGCAACGCCGACGCCGAGGGGCTCGGCTCGATCGGCGCGGTGGTCGGCGCCACGATCGGCGAGACCCGGGAGAACCTGGACGTCGCAGGTCCGTTGCTGGTGCCGGGCATCGGGGCCCAGGGCGGAACCGTCGACGACGTACGCCGGATCTTCGGGCCGGCCGCCCGCAACGTGCTGCCCAGCATCTCCCGGGAGGTGCTCGGAGCCGGCCCCGAGAAGCGGGCGCTGCACGAGGCCGCGCAGCGCGCCGCCGAGGCGTTCGCCGTTCTGGACGGCTGATAGAACACTGGCATGGCTCTCGACCACGACAACCCGTTCGCCACCCCGAGCACCCTGCCGTTCGCCCTACCGCCGTTCGACCGGATCCGCGCCGAGCACTTCCGACCGGCCTTCGACGCCGGCGTGGCCGAGCAGCGCGCCGAGATCGAGGCGATCGTCGGGCAGGACGAGGCCGCGACCTTCGCGAACACCGTCGAGCCGCTCGAGCGGTCCGGGGCGCTGCTGGACCGGACGATGCGGGTCTTCCACGAGCTCGCCAACTCGATGGCGACCCCGGCGATGCAGGAGCTCGAGGCCGTCCTGGTGCCGGAGTGGTCCGCCCACCGCGACGCGCTCCTGCTCGACCAGCGGCTGTTCGCCCGGGTCGACGCGGTTCGCGCGCAGGCCGACGGGCTGACCGAGGAGCAGCGGCGCGTCGTCGAGCGTCACCACACCGACTTCGTCCGGGCCGGCGCCGCGCTGCCGGCCGGGCAGCAGGAGCGGCTCAGGCAGCTCAACGACGAGATCAGCAGGGCCACCACGACCTTCGGGTCCACGTTGCTCGCCGCCACCAACGCCAGCGCGCTGCACGTCACCGACCGCGACGAGCTCGACGGGCTCTCCGAGGGAGCCGTCCAGTCCGCCGCCCTGGCCGCCAAGGAGCGCGGCCTCGACGGCTACGTGCTCACGCTGTCCTCACCGACCATCCAGCCGCTGATCTCCTCGCTGCGCGACCGTGACCTGCGCCGGCGGCTGCACGAGGCGTCGACCACCCGCGGCATGCGGGGCGGGGAGCACGACACCCGGGCACTGGTCGCGCGGATCGCCGCGCTCCGCGCCGAGCGGGCCGGGTTGCTCGGCTACCCCGACCACGCGGCGTACGTCGTCGCCGACCAGACCGCCGGCAGCACCGACGCGGTGGTCTCCATGCTGGACGCGATGGCGGCCCCGGCGATGGCCAACCTGGAGCGGGAGCGGGTCGCCATCGAGGCCGCGCTGCACGCCGACGGGGTCGAGGGGCCGGTGCAGCCCTGGGACTGGGCGTACTACGCCGCGAAGGTGAAGGCCGCGGAGTACGACGTCGACACCGACGAGCTGAGGCCCTACTTCTCCCTCGACCGGGTGCTGCGCGACGGGGTCTTCCTCGCGGCGCAACGGCTCTACGGGCTCACCTTCGCCGAGCGCGACGACCTGCCGGGCTACGCGCCGGACGTGCGCACCTACGAGGTCCGCGACGGCGAGGGGCCCGACGTGCCGGTGCTCGGGCTGTTCGTCTGCGACTGGTTCGCGCGGCCGACCAAGCGCGGCGGGGCCTGGATGGACGAGTTCGTCACGCAGTCGCGGCTGCTGGCGCAGCACCCGGTCGTCGTGGTCTGCCTCAACGTGCCGAAGCCGGCGCCGGGCCAGCCGGCGCTGATGACCGTCGACGAGGTGCGCACCGCCTTCCACGAGTTCGGGCACGCGCTGCACGGGCTGTTCTCCGACGTCACCTACCCGCGGCTGGCCGGCACCGGGGTGCCGCGGGACTTCGTGGAGTTCCCCTCGCAGGTCAACGAGATGTGGGCCTGGGACCCGGAGGTGCTGGCCGGCTACGCCCGGCACCACGCCACCGGTGAGCCGCTCCCGCAGGAGGTCGCCGACCGGTTGATCGCCTCCGGCGCGGCGGGGATGGGCTTCGACACCGTCTCGATGCTCGGCGCGGCGCTGCTCGACCACGAGTGGCACCGGCTGGCCCCGGGCGCCGACCCGGTGCCCGCAGAGGACGTGGAGGCCTTCGAGCGGGCGGCGCTCGAGCGGCACGGGGTGGCCTCGGACCTGGTCCCGCCGCGCTACCGCACCGGCTACTTCGCGCACGCGTTCACCAACGGCTACGACGCCGGCTACTACTCCTACCTGTGGAGCGAGGTCCTCGACGCGGACATGGTCGGCTGGTTCGAGGAGAACGGCGGCCTGCGGCGGGCGAACGGCGACCGGTTCCGGGCCGACCTGCTCTCGCGGGGCGGCTCGGTCGACCCGATCGCCGCCTTCGCCTCGATCCGCGGTCGCCGGCCGAGCACCGAGCCGCTGCTGCGCCGCCGCGGCCTGCTCGGGTGAGGCGTCGCCCCGCAGCGGCGGCGGCCGCCGTGCTCCTGGCGGCGGCGTTGGGCGGCTGCGGCGCCGACGCCACCGAGTCCTACTGCGACACGGTCGGCGCGCAGGCCGACGAGCTGCAGCGACTCTCCGGCGAGGCGGGGGACCCGGGCACCGACCTGGTGGGCGACACCCTGGACGTCTTCGAGACGCTGCGCTCGGCGGCGCCGCGCGACCTGACCGACGAGTGGGACACCGTGGTGCTCGCCTGGCGCGACCTGGCCGGCGCCCTCGACGAGGCCGGCATCGACGTGACGCAGTACGACGCGTCGGGGCCCCGACCGGCGGGCACCTCCCGACGCGAGGTCGACGCCGTCCGGGCCACGGCCGAGGCCCTGCGCTCGCCGCGGGTACGTGCGGCGGTCGACGGCATCGAGCAGCACGCCCGAGACGTCTGCAAGCTGGACTTGTCCGGCTCCGGGCTCGGCTTCTAGGCCCGGCGCGGGCGGGAGAGGTCGGTGCTCACCCCGCGTTGCAGCGCTCCACCACCGGTGACTAGATTGCGACCTGCGGTCCAGCCGCCCCAGCCGTTCCCCCGTCCGAACGAGTCGATCGAGGTCTGCACCGTGGCATTGCCGGAACTCACCCCGGAACAGCGCCAGGCGAATCTGGAGAAGGCGGCCGCGTCGCGCCGTGAGCGCGCCGAGGTGAAGAACCGCCTCAAGCACTCCGGGGCCTCGATCGTCGACGTGCTGCGCCAGGGCCAGGAGAACGAGGTCATCGGCAAGATGCGGGTCGTCGACCTGCTGCAGTCGCTGCCCGGCCTCGGCAAGGTCCGCGCCCGGCAGACCATGGAGCGGCTCAGCATCTCCGAGAGCCGCCGGGTCCGGGGGCTGGGCGCCAACCAGATCGCCGCGCTCGAGCGCGAGTTCGGCACGCGTGAGTGACCCACGTCCCGCGCGCAGTCGGCTGACGGTGCTCGCCGGTCCGACCGCGGTCGGCAAGGGCACGGTCGCCGCAGCGGTGCGTGCCGACCACCCGGACGTGTGGATCTCGGTGTCGGTGACCACCCGGCCGCCGCGTGCCGGCGAGATCCACGGTCGGCACTACTACTTCGTCTCCGAGCAGGAGTTCGACCGGCTGGTCGCCGAGAACGAGCTGCTCGAGTGGGCGGTGGTGCACAAGGCGTTCCGCTACGGCACGCCCCGGCGGCCCGTGGAGCAGGCGCTCGCGGAGGGCCGTCCGGCGCTGCTGGAGATCGACCTCCAGGGTGCGCGGCAGGTGCGCCGGACGATGCCGGACGCGCTCTTCGTCTTCCTGAAGCCGCCGTCGTGGGAGGAGCTGGTGCGCCGGCTGGTCGGCCGCGGCACCGAGTCCGAGGAGGAGCGGGGACGCCGCCTGGAGACCGCGCAGGACGAGCTGGCCGCCGAGGCGGAGTTCGACGTGACGGTGGTGAACACCGAAGTTCACGCTGCCTGCGAGGAGTTGGTAGCCTTGATGGAGAACCAACCCCCACGAACTGAGGTCTGAAGAGCGTGTCTGGAACCGCACCTGTTGCCGAAGGCATCACGAACCCGTCCATCGACGAGCTCCTGACCAAGACCGACTCGAAGTACAAGCTGGTGCTCTACAGCGCCAAGCGCGCCCGCCAGATCAACGCCTACTACTCCCAGCTCGGCGAGGGCCTGCTGGAGTACGTCGGTCCGCTGGTGGACACCCACGTCCAGGAGAAGCCCCTCTCGATCGCGCTCCGCGAGATCAACGAGGATCTCCTGACCTGCGAGGACATCGACCCCGACGCCGCTGCCGAGCCGGCGACGCCGGCCTGAGCGCCACCCGCCTGCCGATGAGCCAGGGGACCGCTGCGAGCCGGGTGGTCCTCGGCGTCAGCGGCGGGATCGCCGCCTACAAGGCCTGTGAGCTGCTGCGGCGGTTCACCGAGTCCGGGCACGACGTCACGGTCGTGCCCACGGCGGCCGCCCTGGAGTTCGTCGGCGCGCCCACCTGGTCGGCGCTGTCGGGCAAGCCGGTCTCGGCGAGCGCCTGGGAGTCGGTTCACGAGGTGCCGCACGTCCGGATCGGCCAGAGCGCCGACCTGGTCGTCGTGGCGCCGGCGACCGCCGACCTGCTGGCCCGCGCGGCCCACGGGCTCGCCGACGACCTGCTGACCAACACCCTCCTGACCGCCCGCTGCCCGGTGGTGTTCGCGCCCGCGATGCACACCGAGATGTGGGAGCACCCGGCCACCCAGGAGAACGTCGCCACCCTGCGCCGCCGCGGCGCCGTCGTCATCGAGCCGGCCGAGGGCCGACTCACCGGCGCCGACACCGGCAAGGGCCGGCTGCCGGACCCGTTGGAGATCTTCGAGGTGGCCCGCGAGGTGCTCGCCCGCAGCGCCGTCCACGGGCGCCGTGGCGAGCCGACCGACCTGGCCGGCCGCCACGTGGTCGTCTCCGCGGGAGGCACCCGGGAGTACCTCGACCCGGTGCGCTTCCTCGGCAACCGCTCCTCGGGCCTGCAGGGCTACGCCCTGGCCCGCGCCGCTGTCGCCCGCGGCGCCGAGGTCACGCTGGTGGCCGCCAACGTGTCGCTGCCCGACCCGGCCGGCGTGAAGGTGGTCCGGGTGGAGACCACCGCCGAGCTGCGCGACGCCGTCGTCGGCGCGGCTGCCGGCGCCGACGCGGTGGTGATGGCCGCGGCCCCGGCCGACTACCGCCCGTTGGAGACCAGCACGTCGAAGATGAAGAAGGCCGAGGACGGCTCCGCGCCCGTCGTGCGGCTGCGGCAGAACCCCGACATCCTCGCCGAGCTCTCCCGTGAGCGGCCACGGCCGGGCTGCGTGATCGTCGGCTTCGCCGCCGAGACCGGTGACGCGGAGGGCACGGTGCTCGAGCACGCCCGCGCCAAGCTGGCCCGGAAGGGCTGCGACCTGCTGGTGGTCAACGACGTCAGCGGCGGGAAGGTGTTCGGCGAGGCCGACAACGAGGCCGTCGTGCTCGACCGCGAGGGCGGCGCCCACGACGTGCCGAGGGGCTCGAAGTCGGCGCTGGCCCACGTGATCTGGGACCGGGTCGCCGCCCGGTTCGAGACCGGCTGAGCCCCGCCTCCGGCAGGGGTTATCGTTTCTCTCAGGCCGACCCGGCCTCCCGACCGACCGACAGGGGTAGCAGCACGTGGCAGGACGACTTTTCACCTCCGAGTCCGTGACCGAGGGTCACCCGGACAAGATCGCCGACCAGATCAGCGACTCCGTCCTGGACGAGCTGCTCCGGCAGGACCCGACCAGCCGGGTCGCGGTCGAGACGCTGCTGACCACGGGGCTCGTGGTGGTGGCCGGCGAGGTGACCACGAAGGCCTACGCGGACATCAAGCAGATCGTGCGTGACCGGATCCTCGAGATCGGCTACGACTCCTCGCTCAAGGGCTTCGACGGGCACTCGTGCGGCGTGATGGTCGCCATCGGCGGCCAGTCCGGCGACATCGCGCAGGGCGTCGACGCGGGCCACGAGCACCGCAGCGAGTCCTCCGCGGACCCGCTGGACCGGCAGGGCGCCGGCGACCAGGGGCTCATGTTCGGCTACGCCTGCGACGACACGCCCGAGCTGATGCCGCTGCCGATCACGATCGCGCACCGGCTGGCCGAGCGCCTCGCCGAAGTCCGCCGCGACGGGACCATGCCCTACCTCCGCCCGGACGGCAAGACCCAGGTGACCATCGAGTACGACGACGAGGACCGGCCGGTCCGGGTGGACACCGTCGTGGTCTCCACCCAGCACGCGGCGGACATCGACCTCGACACGATGCTCACCCCCGACGTACGCCGGCACGTGGTGGACCACGTCCTGGCGCAGTTCGACCTCTCCTCGGAGGACTACCGGCTGCTGGTGAACCCGACCGGTCGCTTCGAGGTCGGTGGCCCGATGGGCGACGCCGGCCTCACCGGTCGCAAGATCATCATCGACACCTACGGCGGCATGGCCCGCCACGGTGGCGGCGCCTTCTCCGGCAAGGACCCGTCGAAGGTGGACCGCTCGGCGGCCTACGCCATGCGTTGGGTGGCCAAGAACGTCGTCGCGGCCGGGCTGGCCCGCCGCTGCGAGGTGCAGGTCGCCTACGCCATCGGCAAGGCGCAGCCGGTCGGTTTCTACGTCGACTGCTTCGGCACCGAGACCGTCCCGGTGGCCAACATCCAGAAGGCCGTGCTGGAGGTCTTCGACCTGCGGCCGGCGGCGATCATCCGCGACCTGGACCTGCTCCGGCCGATCTACGCCGAGACGGCCGCCTACGGCCACTTCGGCCGGCCCGGGTTCACCTGGGAGAACACCGACCGCGTCGACGCGCTCAAGGCAGCCGCCGGCGTCTGACCGCTGCGCAGGGCACCGACGCAGGCACGGCGTAGGGCCCGGAGCCACCGATCTGGTGGTTCCGGGCCCTTGTCGCGTTCCGGGGGGAGGTGGCTGGAAGGATCGTCGCCGTGCCCGACCCCGAGACGCCGCAGACCGAGGAGCAGCTGGAGCTGATCCCGGGCCTGGTGCGCGCCCGCGAGGTGGCCGGGGCGGTCCGGCAGCAGGCGGCCGCCCGGGAGAAGGGGCCGGCCCCGGTCGACCCGGCGCCGGAGCTGCCGGTGGCCCGGGTCCTGGTCGACGTGCCGCTGGCGCACCTGGACCGGCCGTTCGACTACACCGTGCCGCGCAAGCTCGACGCGGACGTCGTCGCCGGGTCCCGGGTCAAGGTGCGGTTCGCCGGCCAGGACGTCGACGGCTTCGTGCTCGAGCGCGTGCCGAGCTCCGAGCACCCGGGCCGGCTGGCGCCGCTGCGCCGGGCCGTCAGCGGCGAGCCGGTGCTCTCCCGGGCCGTCGCCGCCCTGTCCGAGGAGGTCGCGGCCCGCTACGCCGGCACCCGCTCCGACGTGCTCCGGCTCGCGGTGCCGCCGCGGCACGCCACCGTCGAGAAGCAGGAGTCGGTGCCGGCCTCGCCGGTCGAGGTCGATCCCGCGGAGGTCGCCGCCGACTGGGCGCCCTACGACGGCGGCCGGTTCACCGGCCGGCTCGCCGCGGGGGAGTCCCCGCACGCGGTGTGGGCGGCGCTGCCCGGCGAGGACTGGGCCAGGCTGCTCGCCCTCGCCGCCGCGGCCACCGCCGCGTCAGGCCGCGGGGCGCTGCTGTGCGCCCCGGACCGGCGCGACGTGGACCGGCTGGACGCCGCCCTCACCTCGGTGCTGGGCGCCGGCCGGCACGTGGTGCTCGCCGCCGACGCTGGGCCCTCCGCTCGCTACCGGGCGTTCCTGGCAGTCGCCCGCGGCGCGGTGCGGATCGTCGTCGGCACCCGCGCGGCGGCGTTCGCCCCGGTGCACGACCTCGGGCTGGTGGCGATGTGGGACGACGGGGACGACCTCTACGCCGAGCCGCGGGCCCCCTACCCGCACACCCGCGAGGTGCTGCTGACCCGGGGCCAGCTCGAGGGCTGCGCGGTCCTGGTCGGCGGCTTCGCGCGCACCGTCGAGGGGGAGTACCTCATCCGCACCGGGTGGGCCGAGGAGCTCTCCGCGGACCGTCGGGTGCTGCGCGCCCGCTCGCCGCACGTCGCGATCACCGGGGCGACCGACCGTGAGCTGGAGCGCGACCCGCGGGCCCGCAGCGCCCGGCTTCCGCGGGCCGTCTTCGACGCGGTGCGGGCCGGGCTCGAGCAGGGGCCGGTGCTGCTGCAGACGCCGCGCCAGGGCTACGTCACCAGCCTGGCCTGCGACCGGTGCCGGGCGCCGGCCCGCTGCCGGGCGTGCACCGGACCGCTCCGGATCCTGGCGCCGACCGATCCGCCGACCTGCCGCTGGTGCGGGGTGTCGGAGCCGCAGTGGGCCTGCCCGGAGTGCGGCGGCCGGGGCCTGCGGGCACCGGTGCTCGGCGAGCGTCGCACCGCCGAGGAGCTCGGCCGCGCCTTCCCGGCGGTGCCGGTGCGCACCTCCGGCGGCGAGCGGGTGCTGGCCGAGGTGGGTGCGGAGCCGGCGCTGGTGGTGGCCACGCCGGGCGCGGAGCCGGTGGCCGCCGGCGGCTACTCCTGCGTGGTGCTGCTGGACACCTGGTTGATGCTCGCGCGCCCCGACCTGCGCACCGGCGAGGAGTCGCTGCGCCGGTGGCTCAACGCGGTCGCGCTGGGCCGTCCGGCCGGCGACGGCGGTCGGGTGCTGGCCGTCGGCGAGCCCAGCGACCCGGTGCTCCAGGCCCTGGTGCGGTGGGACCCGGTCGGCTTCGCGCAGCGCGAGATGGCCGAGCGCCAGTCGGCGCACCTGCCGCCGGCCTCCCGGCTGGCCACCGTCACCGGCACCGAGCCGGACCTGGAGAGCGCCCTGGCGTCGCTGCGGCTGCCGGCGGGCTCGGAGGTGCTGGGGCCGGTGCCGGTGACTCTGCCTGCGGGGCCGGTCCCGCCGCGGGCCGCGGGGGAGCCGGACCTGCAGCGGCTCGTGCTGCGGGTCCCGCGGGCCGCCGGTCCGGCGCTCTCGCGGGCGCTGGTCGAGCTCAACGGCGTCCGCTCGGCGCGCAAGCTGACCTCGCTGCGGGTCCAGGTCGACCCGGTCGGGCTGGAGTAGCCGCCGCGGCCGCGGCCCGCCGCATCCGTAGACTGGGTCGTCGCCGGACGCCCCCGACGACGTACCCCTCGAGGAGCCTTGTGGCCATCCAGCCGATCCGCCTGTTCGGAGACCCGGTGCTGCGCAGCGCCGCGGTGCCGGTGACGGACTTCGACAAGGAGCTGCGCACGCTCGTCGCCGACCTCACCGAGACGATGCTCGACGCGCCGGGCGCCGGGCTCGCGGCACCGCAGATCGGGGTGGGGCTGCGCGTGTTCACCTGGTACGTCGACGGGCAGACCGGGCACCTGGTGAACCCCTCACTCCGGCTGTCGGAGGACCTCCAGGACGGCCCGGAGGGCTGCCTGTCGCTGCCCGAGCTCAGCTACGACTGCAAGCGGGCGCTGTCGGTGGTCGCGCACGGCTTCGACATGCACGGCGAGCCGGTGACGATCGAGGGCTCCGCGCTGCTGGCCCGGGCGATCCAGCACGAGACCGACCACCTCGACGGCGTGCTCTTCATCGACCGGCTGGACCGGGAGGCCCGCAGGGCGGCGATGAAGCAGATCCGCGAGTCCGACTGGTTCGGCGCCGCGACCACCGTTAAGGTCTCCCCGCACCGCACCAACGGGCTGGGACTCTGATGCGGGTCGTCTTCGCCGGCACCCCCGAGGTCGCCGTGCCCGCGCTGGACGCCGTCGCCGCCAGCAGCCACGAGCTGGTCGGCGTGGTGACCCGCCCCGACGCCCCCGCCGGCCGGGGCCGCAAGCTGGTCGCCTCGCCGGTCGCGCTGCAGGCCGAGGAGCTCGGCGTGCCCGTCCTCAAGCCGTCGCACCCGCGGGACCCGGACTTCCAGGAGGCGCTGACGGCGCTGCGACCGGACTGCTGCCCGGTCGTCGCGTACGGCGCGCTGCTGCCGCAGAGCGCCCTGGACATCCCCCCGCACGGGTGGGTCAACCTGCACTTCTCGCTGCTGCCGGCCTGGCGGGGCGCCGCACCGGTGCAGCACGCGCTCTGGGCCGGCGACGAGGTCACCGGCGCCACGACGTTCCGGATCGTCAAGGAGCTCGACGCCGGCCCGACCTTCGGGGTCATGACCGAGCGGGTCCGGCCCACCGACACCGCCGGCGACCTGCTCGTCCGGCTGGCCGCCGGCGGCGCGCAGCTGCTGGTGGCGACGCTGGACGGGATCGCCTCCGGCGAGCTGGAGGCGCGCGAGCAGCCCGCCGAGGGGGTCTCCTTCGCCCCGAAGATCTCCGTCGAGGACGCGGAGGTGGCCTGGGCAGACCCGGCCGCCGCCGTGGACCGGCAGGTCCGCGCGTGCACCCCGAACCCCGGGGCCTGGACCACCTTCGCCGGAGAGCGCTTCAAGGTCGGCCCGGTGCTCATCGAAGGCAACCACCGGCAGCTGCCGCCCGGGGTGCTCGAGGTCACCAAGAACGCCGTCCTGGTGGGCACCGGCTCGATGCCGGTGCTGCTCGGCGAGGTCAAGCCGTTCGGCAAGAAGGCGATGCCGGCGGCGGACTGGGCCCGCGGCGCCCGCATCGCCTCCGGCGCCCGGTTCGGCCCGGATGCCTGAGCGCCGCTCCCGGCCCCGGCCCCGCGGCCCCGGAGCCGGTGGCCGGCCGCCGGCCCGGAAGGCTCCCCTCGACGCGCCGCGGCTGGCGGCGTACGACGTGCTCACCACCGTGCGCGAGCAGGGGGCCTACACCAACCTGGTGCTGCCCGCGCTGCTGCGCAGCCGGGGGATCCGGGAGCGCGACGCCGCCTTCGCGACCGAGCTGGTCTCCGGGACGATCCGGCGGCAGGGCACCTACGACGCGGTGATCGCCGCCAACGTCGACCGCCCGCTGGCCCAGGTCGACGCGGCCGTGCTCGACGCGCTGCGGCTGGGCACCCACCAGATCCTCTCCATGCGGGTGCCCGCGCACGCGGCCGTCGGCAGCACCGTCGACCTCGTCCGGGCCAAGGTCGGGCACCGCCCCGCCGGCTTCGTCAACGCGGTGCTGCGCCGGGTGGCCGAGCACGACCTGTCCGGCTGGATCCGCCGGCTGGCGCCGGACCCGGCCAGCGACCCGGTCGGCTTCGCGTCCCTCGCGCACGCGCACCCGCGCTGGGTCGTCGAGGCGCTCGGGGAGGCGCTCGGGCCCGCCGAGGATGAGCTCGAGGACCTGCTCGCCGCCGACAACGCCGCACCCCGGGTCACGCTCGTGGCACGGCCGGGCCTGGCCACGGTCGCCGAGCTCGCCGCGGCCGGGGGAGTGCCCTCGCAGATGTCGCCGTTCGCGGTGACCCTCGAGGGAGGCAACCCGCTCGACGTGCCGGCGGTCGCCGAGGGACGTGCCGGGGTCCAGGACGAGGGGTCGCAGCTGGTGGCCCTGGTGCTGGCGGCCGCGCCGGTCGAGGGCCGCGACGAGCGCTGGCTCGACGTCTGCGCGGGCCCCGGCGGCAAGGCCGCGCTGCTGGCGACGCTGGCCGCCGCCCGCCCCGCCCGCCTGCTGGCCGCCGAGCGGGCGCCGCACCGGGCCGGGCTGGTCCGCACCGCCACCGCGACGGCGGGCGCCGGCCTGCTGGGCGTCGTGGCCGCCGACGGCACCCGGCCGGCCTGGGCGCCGGCCGGCTTCGACCGGGTCCTGGTGGACGCGCCCTGCTCGGGGCTCGGAGCCCTGCGCCGACGGCCGGAGGCGCGGTGGCGCAAGACGCCCGCGGACCTGGACGGACTGGTGCCGCTGCAGCGGGCACTGCTCTCCTCGGCGCTGGACTCGGTGCGGCCCGGGGCGTGGTGCTCTATGCGACCTGCTCGCCGGTGCTCGCCGAGACCTCCGGGGTGGTCTCCGCGGTGCTCGCCGACCGGTCCGACGTACGGCTCGAGGACGTCGCACCGCTGCTGGCGGACGTGCCCGCCCTGCGGCCGGGGCAGATGGTCCTGCCCGGAACGGTGCAGCTGTGGCCGCACCGGCAGGGCACCGACGCGATGTTCCTGGCACTGCTGCGCAAATTCTGACCAACCACCAGGATGGCCCGGTGCGCACTGCAGCCTCCCGGATCTTCGCCGTCCTCACCGCCGCGTTCTGGGCGGTGGGGTTCTTCGGCACCATCGACCTGCTCGTGGTGATGTTCTTCGACGACTCCTGGCGTGAGTCCTACCTGCTCGAGACCGGCTGGGGGACGCTGTTCACCGTCCTGGTCGCGGCGCCGCTGCTGGTCCACGCGGTCCGGCCGCGCACCGGCGGACTGGTCGCCGCCCAGCTGCTGGCCGTGGCCGTCGCGATCGCCGCCGCAGCGGTGTGGACCGGCTACCTGCCGCAGCTCGTGCCGGCGCTGCTGCTCGCCGCCAACGCGGCGGGGCTGGCCGCGCTGTCCCGGGCGCATGCGGCCGCGCCGCCGATCGACGGCTGGCTGCGCTGGCTCGTGGTGGCCGGCGCCGTGCTCGGGGGCGCCTTCGCCGCCGCCTGCGTCGACACCTACCCGTCCCTGAGCCCCGACATCACGCTCGGGCTCGACCACCTGCCGATGCAGGCGGCCCTGGGACTGGCGGTGATCACCCTCGGCGCCGTCGCAGCGGCCGCCGTCGGCGGACGGGTGCCCGGAGCCCGGCTGCCGGTGTGGACGCTGGCCGGCAGCGTGGCCTGGGTCGGCTGGTGGTCGACCGCCTACCCCGACCTCGAGGGCAGCATGGGCCGCGGGCTCGGGACGGCGGCCATCGCCTGGGGCTGCGCCTTCGCCGCCGCCGCGGAGTGGCGACTGCGCCGCAGCGCGGTCCGGGTCGGGGCGGCCCCGGCCGAGCACTAGGGTGGACGCCGCCATGGTTATCCAGATCTCGCCCAGCCTGCTCGCCTCCGACTTCTCCCGCCTCGCCGAGGAGGCGGAGCGGATCTCGCACGCCGACTGGCTGCACGTCGACGTGATGGACAACCACTTCGTCCCGAACCTGACCGTGGGCCTCCCGGTCGTCGAGGCCCTGGGCAAGGCATCGGGGACGCCGATGGACTGCCACCTGATGATCGAGGACCCCGACCGCTGGGCCCCGGCGTACGTCGAGGCCGGCGCCGGGTCGGTGACCTTCCACGTCGAGGCGGCGACCGCCCCGGTGCGGCTGGCCCGGGAGCTGCGGGCGCAGGGGGCCCGGGCCGGGATGGGGCTGCGTCCCGCGACCCCGATCGAGCCCTACGAGGACCTGCTGCCCGAGCTGGACATGCTGCTGGTGATGACCGTGGAGCCGGGCTTCGGCGGTCAGTCGTTCCTCGACGTGTGCCTGCCCAAGATCCGGCGGACCCGCAAGCTGATCGCCCGGCACGGGCTGGAGATGTGGCTGCAGGTGGACGGCGGTGTCTCGCTGGAGACCATCGAGCGGTGCGCCGAAGCCGGGGCGGACGTGTTCGTGGCCGGCTCCGCGGTGTTCAAGGCCGACGACCCCAACGAGATGGTCGACCAGCTCCGCGCCGCCGCCACCGCGGCCGGGACCGCCTCGGTCTGAGCCGCCGCTGCTCGCGTGCCGAGCCTCACACGCTGTCTCCGGTCTCGTTGTGGCAGGCTGTGCGCAGACGAGTGTTCAGCTCGCGTGCTCTGGGGTCGGTGCAATTCCGAGCCGGCGGTGATAGTCCGCGACCCGGCTGCAGCCAGCAGCCGGTTGACCAGGTGGAACTCCTGGACCGACGGTCAAAGTCCGGATGGGAAGCGCACGCAGCCGTTGCGTCGGCCCCCGGGCGACCGGTGCCGACGCCGGCGTCCGCCTTCCTGTCGAGCCGCCCCCAGGGTCCGCGCCGGACGGAGAGGGCCCCCGCGATGACGTTCAGCCCGGCCGAGCAGGCCGCGATGGCGCGCGCGCTCGAGCTGGCCCGCACCCCCGGCGTCCCGCTCGGACCGAACCCCCGGGTCGGCTGCGTGCTGCTCGGGCCGGACGGCACCACGGTCGCCGAGGGCCACCACCGGGGCGCCGGCACGCCGCACGCCGAGGTCGACGCCCTGGCCCGCGCCGGCCGGCACGCCCGGGGGGCCACCGCGGTGGTGACCCTGGAGCCGTGCAACCACACCGGCCGCACCGGCCCGTGCAGCCGGGCGCTCATCGAGGCCGGGGTGGCTCGTGTGGTCTACGCGCAGTCCGACGCGAACCCCGTCGCCGTCGGCGGTGCGGGGACGCTGCGCGCGGCCGGCGTCGACGTCGAGGGCGGCCTCATGGTGGAGGCGGCCCGCGCCGTCAACCGGACCTGGACCTTCGCCGTCGACCACCAGCGGCCCTACGTCAGCTGGAAGCTCGCCACCACGCTCGACGGTCGCAGCGCCGCCGCCGACGGCAGCTCGCGCTGGGTCTCCTCGAGGGCTGCCCGCCTCGACACCCACCGGCTCCGCGGCCTCTGCGACGCGATCCTGGTCGGCACCGGCACCGTCCTCGAGGACGACCCGCAGCTGACGGTGCGCGACGAGCTCGACGCCCCGCTGCCGCCGGAGCGGCAGCCGCTGCGCGTGGTGATGGGGCTGCGCGAGCTGCCCGCCGGGCGGCGGGTCCTCGACGCGGCCGCCGAGACCGTCGTGCTGCGTACCCGGGACCCCCACGAGGTCCTGGCGCACCTGCACCGCCGCGACCGCCAGCACCTGTTCCTCGAAGGCGGTCCCACGGTGGCGGCGGCGTTCCTGCGGGCCGGCCTGGTCGACGAGGTGGTGGCCTACGTCGCGCCGCTGCTGCTGGGCGCCGGCCATCCGGCCGTCGGCGACCTGGGCATCGGGTCGATCACGGCGGCGTTGCACCTCGAGGTCACCGACGTGGCCGTGCTCGAGAGCAGCTCACCGGACGAGGACACCAACGTGCGCCTCACCATGACCCCGCGGAAGGAAGGCAGCTGATGTTCACCGGCATCGTCGAGGAGCTCGGCGTCGTGGACGGCATCGAGGAGCAGACCGACGCGATCCGGCTCACCGTGCGCGGGCCGCTGGTCACCACCGACGCGCACCTGGGCGACTCGATCTCGGTCAACGGCTGCTGCCTGACCGTCGCCGAGCGCGACGGCGAGACCTTCACCGCCGACGTGATGCGCGAGACCCTGGACAAGACCTCGCTCGGGGCGCTCGAGGTCGGAGCCCGGGTGAACCTCGAGCGCGCGGTGACCGCGCACAGCCGGCTCGGCGGCCACATCGTCCAGGGCCACGTCGACGGCACCGGGACGCTGCTGGCCCGCACGCCCAGCGAGCACTGGGAGGTCGTCGAGATCTCGCTCCCCACCACGCTGGCGCGCTACCTGGTCGCCAAGGGCTCGATCACCGTCGACGGCATCTCGCTGACGGTCGTCGAGGTCGGCGACACCTCGTTCACGGTCAGCCTCATCCCCGAGACGCTGGCCCGCACCACCCTCGGCCAGAAACTGGCCGGGGACACCGTCAACCTCGAGGTGGACGTGATCGCCAAGTACGTCGAGCGGCTGCTCGAGCACCGCACCCCGACCCCTGCAGGAGACGACGCATGAACCCCATCGAGTGGCTGCTGGAAGGGACGCTGGACATCCCGTCCTGGTCGTTCCTCGGCATCTCCGTCCCGGCCGCCGAGCTGCTGGTCCGCGAGATCGTCGGCAACGGCTTCGGCCTGGCCAGCGCGATCGGCGGGATGCGGCGCCGGGTGTGGGCCTGGCCGGTCGGCATCATCGGCAACCTGCTGCTGTTCACCGTCTTCGTCGGCGGGATCTTCGACAAGCCCCAGGCCGAGGACCTGTGGGGGCAGGCCGGGCGGCAGGTGTTCTTCCTGGCGGTCTCCGTCTACGGCTGGTGGCGCTGGCAGCGCAGCCGCCGGACGGGGGAGGCGGCCGACGGCGGCGCGATCGTGCCGCGCTGGGCCGGTCCGCGCGGCTGGGCGCAGCTGGCGGTGATGGCCGTCGTCGGCACCGTGGTGTTCTTCTACGTGCTGCGCGCGCTCGGCTCGTGGGGGCCGCTCCCGGACGCGTGGATCCTCACCGGGTCGATCCTGGCCACCTACGGCATGGCGCGCGGCTGGATCGAGTTCTGGCTGATCTGGATCGCGGTCGACGTGGTCGGCGTACCGCTGCTGTTCTCGTCCGGCTACTACCCCTCCGCGGTGCTCTACCTCGTGTACGGCGGCTTCTGCGTCGCCGGGTTCCTGACCTGGGTGCGCACCCGCCGCACGGCCGACCGGCTCGCGGCCGAGCCGTCGCGCGAGGAGGCCGTCGCGTGAGCGCGCCGAAGGTGCGACTCGACCCGGTCGAGAAGGCGGTCGCCGACATCGCCGCCGGCAGGGCCGTCGTGGTCGTCGACGACGAGGACCGCGAGAACGAGGGCGACCTGGTCTTCGCCGCCAGCCGGGCCACCCCGGAGCTGATGGCGTTCACGATCCGGTACAGCTCCGGGGTGATCTGCGCCCCGCTCGAGGCCGCCACCCTCGACCGGCTCGGCATCCCGCTGATGACCCCGCACAACCGCGACCGGCACCGGACGGCGTACACCGTCTCGGTCGACGCCCGCGACGGGGTCAGCACCGGGATCTCCGCCGCCGACCGCGCGCACACCGTCCGGGTGCTCAACGACTCCGCCACCGAGCCGTTCGAGGTCACCCAGCCCGGGCACGTGTTCCCGCTGCGCTACGCCGAGGGCGGGGTGCTCGCCCGACCCGGGCACACCGAGGCCGCCGTCGACCTGGCACGGCTGGCGGGACTCACCCCGGCCGGGGTGATCTCCGAGATCGTCAACGACGACGGCACGATGAAGCGCGGTCAGCAGCTGCGTGACTTCGCCGACGAGCACGGCCTGTCGATGATCTCGATCGAGCAGCTGATCCACCACCGGCGCCGCCACGAGACGCTGGTCGAGCGGGTCGCCGAGACCCGGCTGCCCACCGGCTCCGGCGACTTCACCGCCTACGGCTACCGGATCACCATCGACGGCTCCGAGCACGTCGCCCTGGTGCACGGCGACCTGGACGCGCCCGGCGGCCGCGAGGCGGTGCTCACCCGGGTGCACTCCGAGTGCCTGACCGGCGACGTGTTCGGCTCGCACCGCTGCGACTGCGGGCCACAGCTCCAGGAGGCGATGGAGCGGATCGTCGCCGAGGGCCGCGGCGTCGTGGTCTACCTGCGAGGGCACGAGGGCCGTGGGATCGGCCTGGTGGCCAAGCTGCAGGCCTACCAGCTCCAGGACGGCGGCCGGGACACGGTGGACGCCAACCTCGAGCTCGGCCTGCCCGCGGACGCCCGGCACTACGGCACCGCCACCCAGGTGCTGCGCGACCTCGGGGTGACCTCGGTCCGGTTGCTGACCAACAACCCCGACAAGGTGACCAACCTCGAGGACTACGGGATCCCGGTCCTCGAGCGGGTGCCGCTGACCCCGCACCCCAACGGCCACAACATCGGCTACCTGCTCACCAAGCGGGACCGGATGGGCCACCAGCTGCCGGACCTGCAGGACGATCGGGTCCCCGTCGAGCAAGGAGGAACCACGTGAGCGGAGCAGGAAGCCCCCAGGACCGTCCCGTCGACTGCCACGACCTGCGGGTCGCGGTGGTCGCCGCGAGCTGGCACGAGCAGGTGATGGACGGCCTCGTCGCCGGCGCCCGTCGGGCCCTGGAGGCCTACCGGGTGGAGGCCTCGCACGTCGTCCGGGTCCCCGGCTCCTTCGAGCTGCCGGTCGTCGCCCAGGCGCTGGCCGAGGACGGCTACGACGCGGTGGTCGCCCTCGGTGTGGTGATCCGCGGCGGCACCCCGCACTTCGACTACGTCTGCTCGGCGGCCACCGACGGGCTCTCGCGGGTCGCGCTCGACACCGGCACCGCGGTCGGCTTCGGCCTGCTCACCTGCGACACCGACGAGCAGGCGCTGGACCGCGCCGGCCTGGAGGGGTCCTCGGAGGACAAGGGCTACGAGGCCACGGCGGCGGCGCTGATGACCGCGATGACCCTGCGCGGGATCCGTCGGTCGGCGGACCGCGCGGACGCCGTACCCTTGTGACCGGTCCGCGAGGGACCTCCCACCTGCAGGAAGCGAGCGGATGAAGACGTTCGACGAGCTCTGGACCGAGCTGGCCGAGAAGGCACGGACCCGTCCCGAGGGCAGCGGCACGGTCGCCGAGCTGGACGCCGGGGTGCATGCGATCGGCAAGAAGCTGGTCGAGGAGGCCGCCGAGTCCTGGATGGCCGCCGAGCACGAGGGACCCGAGCGCACCGCCGAGGAGATCAGCCAACTGCTGTACCACGCGCAGGTGCTGATGCTGGCCACCGGTCTCGACCTCGACGACGTCTACACCCACCTCTGACCGTTTCCGGACCACCCGAGAGGTCTCCGATGAGCCACGATCTCCTCCGGATCGCGATCCCGAACAAGGGCTCGCTGTCCCAGTCCGCCTCTGACATCCTCCGCGAGGCCGGCTACAAGCAGCGCAGCGACGGCAAGCAGCTGACGCTGGTCGACGTCGACAACGGCGTCGAGTTCTTCTACCTGCGTCCGCGCGACATCGCGCTGTACGTCGGCGAGGGCACCCTCGACGTCGGCATCACCGGACGTGACCTGCTGCTGGACTCCGGCGCCAAGGCCGAGGAGGCGCTCGAGCTGGGCTTCGGCCGCTCCCGGTTCCGGTTCGCCGCCCGTCCGGGCGTGATCGGCTCCGTGACCGACCTGGCGGGTAAGCGGATCGCCACGTCGTACGACGGGGTGGTGCGCCGCTACCTCGAGGAGCACGGCATCGACGCCTCGGTCACCCGGCTCGACGGTGCCGTGGAGACCAGCGTCCAGCTCGGCGTCGCCGACGTGATCGCCGACGTCGTCGAGACCGGCAGCACGTTGCGCCAGGCCGGCCTGGAGGTGTTCGGGGAGCCGATCCTGGAGTCCGAGGCGGTGCTGATCACCCGCAGCGGCGCCGACCTGGCCGCCGACTTCGACGTCTTCCGGCGCCGGCTCGAGGGCGTGCTGGTGGCCCGTTCCTACGTGATGATGGACTACGACATCAGCGAGGAGCGGGTCGAGCAGGCCGTCGCCCTGACGCCCGGCATCGAGAGCCCGACGGTCTCGCCGTTGCATCGCGAAGGGTGGGTCGCGGTCCGGTCGATGGTCCGGCGCGACACCGCCCAGCGCGTCATGGACGAGCTGTGGGAGCTCGGTGCCCGCGGCATCCTCTCCACCGACATCCACGCGTGCCGGTTGTGAGATGACGGTGCCGCTGCCTCACACCTTCCGGCCGCTGGGGGTCCGGATCGCGGTCTTCGTGTTCGGCGCCCTGCTGCTGCTGGTGACCGCGGTCATCTGGTTCACGTTCCCGCAGTCCATCCGGGACCAGTTCACGATCTTCCAGCGGGGGACGGTCATCGTGCTCGGCCTCGGGTTCCTGTCCCTCGGCTGGGGGTTGGCCCGCAGCCGGGTGGAGGCACGCGACACCGGCCTGACGGTCGTGAACGGCTACCGCTCCCGCACCTTCGAGTGGGCACAGATCGTGGCGATCACGCTGCGGCCCGGCAGCCCGTGGGCCGAGCTCGACCTCAGCGACGGGACCACGGTCGCGGCGATCGGCATCCAGGGCTCCGACGGCGCCCGGGCCGTCCAGCACGTCCGTGAGATCCGCCAGCTCGTCGAGCGGCACTCCGGCAACGCCTGACCGGTCGTTCGCACTCCACCCCTCTTGACGCGGGCGCTCCCGTGATGGCTGCATGAGCACATGGAGAAGCTGACCGTCCAGGACATCCTCGACGCGGACCTCGACGGCTGGCGACGGCTCGCCCAGGCGTTGCACGCCCGCTTTCGCACCGGCGACTTCGCCACCGGGCTGGCGTTCGTCTCCGCGGTCGGCGAGGCCGCCGAGGCCGTCGGGCACCATCCGGACGTGACGCTGACCTACGGGTTCGTCGACCTGAAGCTGCTCAGCCACGACGTCGGCGCGGTCACCGGCCGCGACCTGGAGCTGGCCCGGCGGATCAACGAGATCGCCCGCAAGCAGGGGATCGGCACGGCCACCGACCCGCTGACCGAGGTCGAGCTGGCGCTCGACACCGCCGACATCGCGGCCGTCGGACCGTTCTGGGCGGCGCTGCTGACCGGGTCCACCGACGCGCTGAGCGGCAACGACGTCGTCGACCCCGCCGGCCGGGTGCCGCTGCTGTGGTTCCAGGGCACGGAGGCGCACGAGACGCCGCGGCAGCGCTTCCACCTCGACGTGTGGGTGCCGCACGACCTCGCCGAGCGGCGGATCGCCGCCGCGGTCGCGGCGGGCGGCCGGGTCGTCGACGACCGCGAAGCCCCGTCGTTCGTGGTGCTGGCCGACCCGGAGGGCAACCGGGCCTGCGTGTGCACCTGCCTGGAGCGGTGACGCCCGGCGGGCTCAGGTGGCCGCCGCCAGCGCGTCCAGCGCCTGCGTGAAGCACTCCACCGGCGGGGTGACCAGCCCGGCGCCGACCTGCCCGGTGCCGGCGACCCGCCCGGCCATCCCGGTGTTGATCTGCGGCAGCACGCCGGAGCGGAGCACCGCGGTCACGTCGATGCCGGTCGGGGCGCCGCGGAACTCCAGGATCGGGATCGCGAACGCCGGGTTCTCCCCGACGGTGATGTCGTACATCCGTTGCGTGGTGGCCAACGCGTCCGGCACCGAGCCGCCGACGAAGCGGACGATCGCGGGCGCGGTCGCCATCGACATGCCGCCGAGGCCGGCGGTCTCGGTGATCGCGGAGTCGCCGATGTCGGGGTTGGCGTCGTCGGGGCCGTAGCTGCCGAGGTAGAGGCCCTCGGGGGTGTTCGCCGGCGCGGTGAACCAGCGCTCGCCGGTGCCGGAGGTCTGGATCCCGAAGTCGGTGCCGTTGCGCGACATCACCGTCACGACCGTGGAGCCGGGGATCCCGGCCGCGGCCCGGGTCTGCAGCTTGCAGGCCGGCATCACGAGGTTGAGGAAGAAGTGGTCGTTGCCGGAGACGAACCGCACCGCCTCCGCGACGTCGCGCGAGGGTGCGCCGGAGTCGATCAGGGCGGGCAGCAGCTCCCGGAGGAACATCAGCGTGCCGGCCCGGTTGCGGTTGTGGCCCTCGTCGCCCATCTGGACCATCTGCGCGACGATCGCGCGCACGTCGACCGGACCGGCGGACCGCACCGCGCCCTGGAGCAGCGGCCCGAGCACCCGGCCCATCCACTGCAGCCGGTCGATCACCTCGGGGCCGTAGGCGCCGTAGCGCAGCACCTTGCCGAGTCCCTCGTTGAGCGTGCACCACGAGGTGTGGCCGTGCACGTCGTCCCGCAGCTCGAAGACCCACATCGACGGGGACACCACGCCGGCCATCGGACCGACCCCGCCGTGGTGGTGGCAGGGCTCCCAGGACACCCCGTCGCCTGCGGCGAGCCGGCGCTCGGCCTCCGCCGGGTCACCGGCCAGCCCCTCGAGGAGCATCGCGCCGACCAGCGCACCGCGCAGCGGGCCGGAGGCGCGCGCCCAGTCCAGCGGCGGCCCGGCGTGCAGGAACCGGCCCGGCTCGAGCCCGAGCACCTCCGCCGCCGGGCGTACGTCGACCAGGCAGGCCTCCGCGGCGAGCATCGCCGCGAGCGCCTGCGCGTTGGCCGGGCGCCGGCGGCGGTCGCCCATCACCGCGGCCAGGGCGGCGGGGTCCCCGGAGGGTGGCCGCCAGTCCACCCGCCGGGTGGCCACGGCCTGCCCGTCGAGGGCGTCGGCCAGCAGCGCGGCCCCCGCGGTGACGACGGTCTCCGGTGTCCTCATCGGTCCTCCTCGGCCGGCTCCAGCAGGTCCAGCGCCGCGCGGGTGGCGGCGGCGTTCGACCGGTGCACGGCAGCCCCGGCCTCCGTCAGCCGGCCGCACTGGCGCCGCAGGTCCTGGGGGTCCTCGCGGCTGCCGACGACGCAGACGACCACCGGGAGGCCGGCCGCCACCGCCTCCTGCACCGGCCCGGCCAGGCCGGCCGCCGGGTCGGGGTCGGCACCGTGACCGAGCACCACGTCCAGCAGCAGCACGCCGGCGGTCGGGTCGGCGGTCTCGGCGCGCAACCGCTCGACCCGCAGGCTGCCGTCGATCATCGGGTGCGGGCGCCCGCGGGTCAGCGCGTCGTCGCCGAAGTCGATCATCGTGTGCCCGCGGGACGCGAGGCCCGGCGCGAGCGCGTCGGCCGGGTCGAGGGGGATGTTCGAGGCGATCGGGCCGAGCCGCTCACCGGCGACCAGCATCGCCTCGTCGCACAGCGTCCCGCCGGAGTAGAGGCCGCGCAGGAAGCCACCGGGCCGGCCGCGCCCCGGCGCCCCGGCCCAGTGCTCCGGCGCCGACCACTCGTGACCCAGGGAACGGGCGACCTCGCGGGCCGACGCGGTCAGGTCCGGCCGGCCGGGACCCAGCAGGGCCAGCTGCACGGGCGTGCCCAGCCGCTCCGCGCGCCGCCGTACCGCCTCGGCGACGGCCGGTGACGGCGGCTTGGAGACCACCACCACGAGCTCCACGTCGGGGTCGGCGTCGAGCAGCTCCAGCGCCCGCAGCGTGGACAGCCCGCCGACCGCCTCGGACAGGTCGCGGCCCCCGACGCCGAGGCAGTGGGTGACCCCGATCCCGGCCCCGTCGAGCAGGCACATCAGGTGCTGGGCACCGGTGCCGGACGCCGCCACGATCCCGACCGGCCCCGGCCGGACCACGTTGGCGAAGCCGAGCCCGACCCCGCCGATCACCGCGGTCCCGCAGTCGGGCCCCATCACCAGCACGCCGTCCTGCTCGGCGTAGCGCTTGAGCGCCACCTCCTGCTCGACCGGGACGTTGTCGGAGAACACCAGGGTGGTCAGCCCGGCGTCGACCGCGTCCACCGCGTCGGAGAACGCGTGCCGGCCCGGCGTGGACACGAGCGCCACGGCGCTCGCCGGGTCCAGGCCGCGGGCGGCTGCACGGACGGTGAGGGCCGCCGGTGGCGCGCCGAACCCGGTGGGCGCCGGCCGCTGCTCGTGCAGCGCCTCGTCCAGGCGTCGGAGCGCCTCCGCGAGCGCGGCGTCGCCAGTGGCGTCGACGGCGACCAGCAGCTCGTTCGGTCCGACCCCGGCCGGGACCTCGAAGCCCATGCCGCGCGCCAGGTCGAGGTTGAGGTCGGTCGCCATCGCGACCAGCGCGGCGTCGACGCCCTCGACCGCGGCCACGCGGCGGCTGACCTGCATCAGGGTCACCGAGTCGACGTAGACGCCCGAGCGGACCTCCAGGGTGCGGGTCATGCGGCTCCTCCGGGTGCTGCGACGGCACGGCTGTCGAGGACCAGGTGCACACCCGCGCGCAACGCGGCCCCCGAGCTGTGGCCGAGCGCGAGCAGCCTGGCGGTCGCCGCGGGCAGCCCGTGCCCGGAGCAGGCGGCCTCGAGGTAGCCGGCCAGCTCGGGGACGCACCAGCCCTCCAGAGCGTGGTGCAGCAGGGCGCGGGAGACAGCCGTCGTACGCCGGGTCGCCAGCGCCACCTCGGTCGCGGCGCACCAGCGGGGCAGCCGCGGGTCGCCGGTGGCGCGGGCGGTGACCAGGGCGGCGGCGAGCAGGTCGTCGCCGGCCGGGGTCAGTCCCTCGCCGGCCCCGACGAGGGCGGCCGGGTCGAGAACCGCCGGTTGCTCCTCGGACGAGCCGTCGTGGTGCGTCCGGGCGGGCGGGACCAGGCCGCTCGGCCGCGGCGGCTGCCACCAGCGGGTCACCTGCCACCGGTCGAGGTCCACCGGGCCGTCGGGGAGCGTCGCCGTCAGCAGCGAGGCCGGCAGCCGCACGGCCTCCGGCAGCGCCACGCAGAGCAGCGGTACGTCGTCGCGGCCGGTCTCGTAGTGCACGCTCATCCGGGTCCGGTGCACCTGCCGCAGGGGAGCGGTCGCCGACCGCGGCCCGGGGGCCCCGGTGAGCAGCGTGGTCAGCAGCGTGGACGCGGCGACCGGCACGGACGACCTCACGGGGATCACGCGCAGCAGCCTAGGCCGCCGGGGCGCGCCCAGCAGGGAACCTCGCAGATGCGACGATCGGCGCGACACGTGTCGCGTTGTGACCTCAGGACCGCCGGTTTTCGGGCACAGTGTGGAGGCACCGGTCCGCCCGGGACCGGGTCTTCAGTGCGGAGGCCTGCGATGACGTTTGGCTGGAAGGTCGTCTACGGGGGCAAGACCCCACCGCCGGGTGCGGCCGTGGCCCCCGACGAGCGGTTGTCATGGGGGAGGACCGCCGGGCTGGGGGCGCAGCACGTCGTCGCCATGTTCGGTGCCACCTTCGTCTTCCCGCTGGTGATGGGGCTCAACCCGCAGCTGGCGATCATGATGAGCGGCATCGCGACGATCTGCTTCCTGCTGATCGTGCAGGGCCAGGTGCCCAGCTACCTCGGCACGTCGGCCTCCTTCGTCGGCGGCGCCACCGCGATCTACAGCCAGGGCGGCAACCCCGCGGACGTCACCGGCGCGGTCCTCGTCGCCGGCGTGGTGCTCGCTCTGGTCGGCCTGCTGATCCACGTCGCCGGCACCCACGTGCTGCACGCCGTGCTGCCCCCGGTGGTGACCGGCGCGGTCGTGATGCTGATCGGCTTCAACCTGGCGCCGGTGGTGGCGAACATCTACTGGCCCCAGGACCAGTGGGTGGCGCTGCTCACGATGTCGGCGGTGATCCTGATGGCGGTCGGGCTGCGCGGCTTCCTCGGCCGCATCGCGGTGTTCCTCGGCCTGATCTTCGGCTACCTGATCTCCTGGCTGTTCGACCAGTTCGGCCAGATCACCTCGGTGCTGCCCGGCCAGAACCTCCGTGACGCCGCCGGCAAGGTGTGCTCGCCCGAGGGCCCGTACTGCGTCGCCACCGCGTTCCCCCATGACCGGGTGAACTGGGGCGGCGTGAAGGACGCCGACTGGGTCGGGTTCCCGCCGGTCAGCGACTTCGCCAACGGCGTCGTTGGCGTCCACGCGCCGGCCTTCAGCCTGGCGTTCGTGCTGCTGATGCTGCCGGCCGTCATCGCGCTGGTCGCCGAGAACACCGGCCACGTGAAGGCGGTCGCCGAGATGACCGCGCGCGACCTCGACCCCGTGATGGGCCGCGCGATCGCCGCGGACGGCATCGGGACCGTGCTCGCCTCGGCGGTCGGTGGCTCGCCCACGACGACGTACGCCGAGAACATCGGGGTGATGGCAGCGACCCGGGTCTACTCCACGGCCGCGTACTACGTCGCCGCGGTGGTGGCGATCCTGTTCGGCCTGTCGCCGAAGTTCGGGGCGCTCGTCTCGGCCACGCCGGGCGGGGTGCTCGGCGGCATCACCGTCGTGCTCTACGGGATGATCGGCCTGCTCGGCGCCAAGATCTGGAAGGAGAACCAGGTCGACTTCGCCAACCCGGTCAACCTCGTGCCGGTGGCCGCCGGGATCATCATCGCGATCGGCAACACCTCGCTGAAGATCACCGACAACTTCCAGCTCGGCGGCATCGCCCTGGGCACCATCGTCGCCCTGGTCGCCTACCACGTGTCCCGGGCCATCGCACCGGCCAACCTGCGCGAGGGCGGGGCCCTGATAGTGGCGGGTCCACCCGGGGTGCAGCGGGAGGACGACATCCCGGGCCACGAGACCGGCTCGCACCGGGCCCCCTAGCCGGACCCGATGAGAGCCGCCGCGTGAAGCCGTCCCCGTTCCACTACCACCGCCCCGCCACGGTCGAGGAGGCCGTGCGGCTGCTTGCCGAGCTCCGCGCCGGCGGCGCCGACGCCAAGGTGCTGGCCGGCGGGCAGAGCCTGGTCCCGCTGATGTCGATGCGGCTGGCCGCGCCCGGCCACCTCGTCGACATCAACCACCTGCCCGGGCTGGACCGGGTCGAGGTGACCGCCGGTGAGGTCCGGGTGGGGGCGCTCGCCCGGCACCGCACGGTGGAGCGGGACGACGCGGCGTACGCCGCCTGCCCGCTGCTGCGCCGGGCGCTGGTCCACGTCGCGCACCCGGCGATCCGCAACCGCGGCACGACGGTCGGCAGCATCGTGCACGCCGACCCGGCCGGGGAGATGACCGCGGTGCTCGCGGTGCTCGGCGGCCGGCTGGAGCTCGTCTCGACCTCCGGCACCCGCCAGGTCGCCGCCGAGACGCTGTTCACCGGGCCGATGACCACCACCGTCCGCACCGACGAGCTCGCCGTGGCAGCCCTCTTCCCGGTCCCGCCGGCCGGCACCGGCTCGGCCTTCGTCGAGCTGGCCCGGCGCTCGGGGGACTACGCGCTGTGCGGGGTGGCGGCGCTGGTCACCGTCGACGCCGACCTCGCGGTCACCGGCGCCCGGCTCGGGCTGATCAGCGTGGGACCGATGCCCGTCGTGGTCGACCTGGCCCCGGCGGTCCACGGCAGCGGCGGCGGGATCGACGTGGCCGCGGTGCGCGCCCTGGTCGACGCCGCGGTCGAGCCCGACGCCGACATCCACGCCAGCGCCGAGTACCGCCGCCACCTCGCCGGCGTGCTCAGCGAGCGCGCGGTCGGGGCCGCGCTCGAGGACGCGCTGCGTCGCCGCCGCGGACGGAGCGCGGCATGAGCCCGCTCGCCCGACCGGACCCGGTCGACGTCTCCCTCAGCGTCAACGGCACCCGGCACCTGCTCCGGCTCGACCCGCGCCGGCTGCTCTCCGACGTGCTGCGCCACGACCTGCGCCTGACCGGCACCCACGTCGGCTGCGAGCACGGCGTCTGCGGCGCCTGCACCGTGCTGGTCGACGGCGCCCCGGTCCGCTCCTGCCTGCTGTTCGCGGTCAGCCTCGAGGGCGCGCAGGTGACCACGGTCGAGGGCTGCCGGTCCCCGGAGGGCGGGATGGGCCCCGTGCAGCAGGCCTTCCACGAGTGCCACGCGCTGCAGTGCGGCTTCTGCACGCCCGGCTTCGTCACCACGGTGACCGGCTACCTCGCGGAGCACCCGCACCCGACCCGGGCGGAGGCCCGCGAGGCGATCAGCGGCAACCTGTGCCGGTGCACGGGCTACGTGAACATCGTCTCCGCGGTCGAGCGCGCCGCGGAGCTGCTCGACCGGACGGGGGAGCCCCGATGACGACGAGGCTCTTCGGCCAGCGGGTTCCTCGCAGCGAGGACGCCCGGCTGGTCACCGGCCGGGGCCGGTTCCTCGACGACCTCGGGCACGACGCGCTCGAGGCGGCCTTCGTCCGCAGCCCGCACGCGCACGCCCGGATCCTCGACATCGACGTCACCGGGGCGCTCGACGTCGACGGGCTGGTGGCGGTCTACACCTACGACGACCTGCTCGCCGACGAGGAGGAGCACGGCACCCGCGTCGCGGAGCCGCTGCCGCTGCTGATCCCGCACCCGACCCTGACGCACGGCCGGACGCCGTACGCCCTGGCCCGCGACGAGGTCAACCACGTCGGCGAGGCGGTCGTGATGGTGGTGGCCGCGAACCGGTACGCCGCCGAGGACGCCGTCGAGCGGATCCGCGTCGACTACGAGCTGCTGCCCGTCGTGGTCGGCGTCGAGGCCGCCCGGGCCGCGACCCACCTGGTGCACGAGGACGTCCCCGGCAACGTCGCCGCGCACATGGTGCAGCAGACCGGCGACGCCGACGCCGCGATCGACGCCGCCCCGCACACCCTCGAGCTGGACCTCGCGATCGAACGCAGCGCGTCCACGCCGTTGGAGGGCAAGGGCGTGCTGGCCCGTTGGGACGGCGACGACGAGTCGCTGACCGTGCACACCTCCACCCAGACCTCGACCAGCGTCCGGCAGGCCGTCGCCGCCAAGCTCGGGCTGCCGGTGGACCGGGTCGAGGTGATCACCCCCGACGTCGGCGGCGGCTTCGGGGTGAAGATCGTGCACCCGTGGCCCGAGGAGATCCTGGTGCCCTGGGCGGCGCGCCGGCTCGCGAAGCCCGTGAAGTGGACCGAGGACCGGCGCGAGCACTTCGTCTCCAGCGCCCACGAGCGCGGCCAGCTGCACCACGTCCGGGTCGGCTACGACGACGACGGCCGGCTGCTGGGGCTGTCGGTGCGGTTCTGGCACGACCACGGCGCCTACATCCCCTACGGGCTGATCGTCCCGATCATCACCTCGACCCAGCTGCTCGGCCCGTACAAGACCGGGCCCTACCGGGTGGAGTTCCACAGCCTCTACACCAACACGGTGATCGTGACCCCCTACCGGGGCGCCGGCCGGCCGCAGGGCTGCTTCGTCATGGAGCGCACGATCGACGCGATCGCCGCCGACCTGGGGCTGGACCGCGCCCTGGTCCGCGAGCGCAACTTCATCCAGCCCGAGGAGATGCCCTACGACCAGGGGCTGGTCTTCCAGGACGGTCGGCCGCTGATCTACGACTCGGGCGACTTCCCCGCCTCGCTGGACGTCCTGAAGAAGCTGGTCGGCTGGGACGACTTCGAGGCCTACCGGGAGCGGGCCCGCGCCGAGGGCCGACGGGTCGGGATCGGCCTGGCCTGCTACGTCGAGGGCACCGGCGTGGGTCCCTACGAGGGCGGTCACGTCCGCGTCGAGACCGACGGGACCGTGGTGGTCTCGACCGGCCTGACCACCCAGGGGCAGGGACACCAGACGATGCTGGCGCAGATCGTGGCCGACGAGCTCGGGGTGCCCTTCGAGCGGGTCCGGGTCACCACCGGGGACACCCGCCGGTTCAAGTACGCCGTCGGCACGTTCGCCTCGCGGACCGCGGTGATGAGTGGCAGCGCGGTCGCGCTGACCGCGCGGACCGTGCGCGCCAAGGCCCTGCGGGTGGCCGCGCAGGCGCTCGAGGCCGCGGTCGAGGACCTCGAGATCGTCGACGGGCACGTGCAGGTCAAGGGGTCCCCGACCGCCCAGATCGACCTCGGGGCCGTCGCGGTGCTGTCGAACCCGTTGCGCTACGCGTTCGACGAGGCGGCCTCGCGGGCCACCCAGTTCGCCACGCCCGCCGACCCCGACCGGCCGCCGGTCGAGGCCGGCGAGTCGCCCGGGCTGGAGGCCAGCGACTTCTACTCCCCGACCCGGTCCACCTTCGCCAACGGCATGCACGCGGTGGTGGTGGAGACCGACCCGGACACCGCGGACATCCGGGTGCTGCGCTACTGCGTGGTGCACGACTGCGGCACCTTGGTGAATCCGATGATCGTCGAGGGCCAGATCCACGGCGGCGTCGCCCAGGGAGTCGGCGGCGCGCTCTACGAGCGGATGGAGTACGCCGCCGACGGGCAGCTGCTCAACGCCTCCTTCATGGACTTCCTGATGCCCTACGCCTCCGAGGTCCCCGAGATCGAGATCGACCACCTCGTCACGCCGTCACCGCTGAACCCGCTCGGGGTCAAGGGCGCGGGGGAGGCCGGCGTGATCCCCGGCTCCGCGGCCATCGCGGCGGCGATCGAGGACGCCGAGGGCTTCCCGATCCACCGGATGCCGATCTCGCCCAGCGAGCTGTTCCACCTCCGCACGTCCCGTCCCAGGAAGGACCGGCCATGAAGTTCTCCGGTGAGTCGCTGCTGGCGGCGGAGCGGGGTGAGGTCTTCCGGGCCCTCAACGACCCCGGCGTCCTGGTCGCCGCCATCCCCGGCTGCCAGCGGCTCGAGGCGCTCGGCGCCGACACCTACACGATGACCGTGGCGGCCGGAGTGGGGTCGATCAAGGGGGTGTACGACGGCGAGGTCCGCCTCACCGACCACCTGGAGCCGCTGTCGTTCCGGATGCACGCCCGCGGCGCGGGAGCACCCGGGACCGTCGGCGCCTCCGTGCAGGTGGTGCTCGAGGAGCACCCGGAGGGCGGCACCCGGCTCAGCTACGACGCGGACGCGACGGTGGGCGGGACGATCGGCGGGGTCGGCCAGCGGATGCTCACCGGGGTGTCGAGGCGGATGGCCGAGGAGTTCTTCCGCAACGTCGACACCGTCCTCGCCGCCGGGCCGGTGCCGGCGTCGGCCGCTCCCGCGGCGGCCGTCTCCGCCGTCGAGCCCGGTGCCGTGTTCACGCCCCCGCAGCCGCCGACGGCGGCCGGCCGGACGCCGGCAGGCTTCGCGCTCGGGGTCGTGACCGGAGCCGGGGCCGCCCTGGTGGGTGCCCTGGTCGGCGCCTGGATCTCCCGACGCTCGCGGGGCGGGAGCCGGTAGTGGCCGACCTCGACGTCTACACCTCCGCCCGGGAGATGGCGGCCGCCGTGCGCGGCAAGGAGATCTCCGCCCGGGAGCTGATGGAGCTGCACCTGGCCCGGATCGCGGAGGTGAACCCCGCCGTCAACGCGGTGGTGAGCCTCGACGAGGACCGGGCGCTCGCCGGGGCCGCCGAGGCGGACCGGGCGCTGGCGCGCGGCGAGACGGTCGGTCCCCTGCACGGGCTGCCGCACGCGTTCAAGGACACCCACGAGGTCGCGGGCTGGCGGACGACGTACGGCTCGCCGCTGCGGGAGACCCACGTGCCCAAGCGCGACGAGCTGATCGTCGAGCGGATCCGCCGGGCCGGCGCCGTCCCGATCGGCAAGACCAACGTGCCGGAGTGGGCGGCCGGCTCGCACACCTTCAACCCGATCTTCGGGACCACCCTCAACCCCTACGACCTGACCCGGTCCGCCGGTGGCTCCAGCGGGGGAGCGGCGGCGGCCCTGGCAGCGGGCATGGTGCCGCTGGCCGACGGCAGCGACATGGGCGGCTCGCTGCGCAACCCGGCGTCGTTCTGCAACGTGGTCGGGCTCCGGCCGGGCCGCGGCCGGGTGCCGGCCTGGCCGAGCACGAACGGGTGGGAGCTGACCTCGACCGGCGGCCCGATGGCGCGCTCGGTCGAGGACCTCGGCCTGCTGCTGTCGGTGGTCGCCGGCCCCTCGCGGCGGGCCCCGCTCTCGCTGGAGACCCCGGGGGCGGCGTTCGCGCCGCCGTACGCCGCCACCGACCTGCGCGGCGTCCGGGTGGCGCTCTCGGTGGACCTCGGCGGCAGCTTCGCCGTCGACCACCAGGTCGCGCAGATCGTCACCGCGCAGGCCGCCGTCCTGGAGGCCGCCGGCGCCGTCGTCGAGGAGGCGCACCCGGTGCTCCACAACGCCGACAGCGCGTTCCGGACGCTGCGCGCCTGGCTGTTCTGGCACCGGTTCCGGAGCCTGGTGCGCAAGCGGCCCGAGGCGTTCAAGGAGTCGCTGCGCGAGAACATCCTGCTCGGCGAGGGGCTCTCCGGTGCGGACGTCTCCCGCGCCTACCAGCAGCTCACCTCGATCCACGACCGGGTCCGGGTCTTCTTCGAGAGCCACGACGTCCTGGTGATGCCGGTCAGCCAGGTGCCCCCGTTCAGTGCCGAGGAGGAGTTCCCTAACGCCATCAACGGCGAGCCGCAGGAGACCTACCTGGACTGGATGCGGTCGGCCTACCTGGTCACGGTCACCGGCTGCCCGGCGCTCTCGGTGCCGGCCGGGTTCACCGCGGAGGGCTGGCCGGTGGGGGTGCAGCTGGTCGGCCCGCCCCGGGGCGAGCGGCGGCTTCTCGAGATCGCCCACGTCTTCGAGCAGGCGACGCGGGTCGGGGAACGCCGTCCCGCTCTCGGTGCCGGGGCCGGCCGGTGACCGGCGCCCGGGTCCGGATCGGCATCGACACCGGCGGCACCTTCACCGACGTCGTGGCGGTCGACGAGGTCACCGGGGAGATCGCGGTGACCAAGACCCCCTCCACCCCGCACGACCCGGCGCTCGGCTTCATGACCGGGGTGCACAAGGTGCTCGACCAGCTCGGCCTCTCGGGCCGGTCCGGAGCCGTCGCCGCGGTCAGCCACGGCACCACGGTGGCGACCAACAAGCTCCTCGAGGGCAAGGTCGGCAACCTCGGGTTCGTCACCAACGAGGGCTACGAGTTCCTGCTCGAGATCGCCCGGCAGTCGGTGCCCGACGGCTACGGGAACTCCTACTTCTGGGTGAAGCCCGACCGGATCGTGCCGGTGGACCGGATCCGGACCGTGCCCGGCCGGATGGCCTTCGACGGCACCGAGATCCGGCCGTTCGACGAGCCGGCGGCCACGGCCGCCGCCCGGTGGTTCCGGGACCGGGGGATCGACACCATCGGCGTCTGCTTCCTGCACTCCTACGCGGACGACGCCCACGAGGTCGCGATGCGCGAGGTGCTGGCCCGCGAGCACCCCGGCGCGACGGTGTCGATCAGCAGCGAGGTGCTGCGCGAGTACCGCGAGTACGAGCGCGCCGTCACCACGCTGGTCGACGCGGCCGTCAAGCCCGACATCCGCCGCTACGTGCAGAACATCGGCACGCACCTCGCCGACTTCGCCGGCGGCGCGGTGCCGTTCTACGTGATGAAGTCCAACGGCGGCGTGCTCTCCGCCGAGGAGGTCGTCCACCAGCCGATCACCACCGTGCTGTCCGGGCCGGCCGCCGGGGCGCTCGGTGCCGCGGTCGTCGCGCAGCGGGCCGGCTTCCCCCGGGTGGTCACCTGCGACGGAGGAGGTACGTCGACCGACGTCAGCGTCGTGGTCGACGGCCGGCCGGCGCTGACCACCGAGGGCCGGATCGGCGCCTACCCCAGCAAGATCCCGATGATCGACGTGGTGACGGTGGGCGCCGGCGGCGGCTCGATCGCCTGGATCTCCCCCGAGGGCACCCTCAAGGTGGGGCCCCGCTCGGCCGGCGCCGACCCCGGACCGATCTGCTACGGCACTGGCGGCACCGACCCGACCGTCACCGACGCGCACGCCGTCCTCGGCAGGATCCCGCCGCACCTGCTCGGCGGCGAGGTGCCGCTCGACGTCGGGCTCGCCGAGCGCGGCATCGACGAGCTGGCGCGGCGGCTCGGCCTCGGCCTCGAGGCGTGCGCCACCGGCGTGCTGGAGATCTCCGCGTGGAACCAGGCCAACGCGCTGCGGCAGGTCACCGTCAACCGTGGCCTGGACGTCCGCGACTTCACGCTGGTCACCTTCGGCGGGTCCGGGTCGCTGCTGGCCTGCCGGCTCGTCGACGTGCTGGGGCTGGGCGGTGTCCTGGTCCCGCGGGACCCGGGGAACCTCTCGGCCTACGGCCTGCTCACCGTGGACGTGCGCAACGACTACGTGCAGACCGCGGTCCGCCGGCAGTCGGTGCTCGACGCGGCGGAGGTCCGGGCCGGCTTCGAGGCGCTCAGCGGGCGCGCGGACGCGGCGCTGGCGCGCGAGGGCTTCGCCGAGGGGGAGCGCCGGTTCCTGCGGACCGCGGACCTGCGCTACTTCGGCCAGGCCTACGAGGTGCGCGTCGAGGTGCCGGACGGCCCGGTGGACGGGGCGCTGCTCGCCCGGGTCGCCGACCGGTTCCACGACGAGCACCGGGCCCTCTACGACTACGACTTCCGCGGCGACCCGCGCCAGGAGGTCGAGTGGGTGAACCTGCGGGTCACCGGCGTCGGCCCGATCCGCAAGCCGGAGCCGCAGCCGGCCCAGCCCGGACAGGGCGCGGAGAAGGCACTCACCGGTCGCCGGCCGGTGTTCTTCGAGGAGTGGCGCGACACCCCGGTCTACGACCGGGCCGCGCTCGGTGCCGGCGACGTCGTGGTCGGACCGGCGGTCCTCGAGGAGTTCAGCTCCACCGTGCCGCTGCACCCCGGGTTCACCGCCCGGGTCGACCCGCACGGCAACCTCGTCGTCACCCGGACGGAGGGACCCGGCGCATGAGCACGCCGTACCGCCTCACCCCGGAGGACGGCACCGGGCCGGACCCGGTGCTGGTCGAGATCGTCGAGGGCTACCTCGCCTCGGTGGAGCAGGAGGTGGAGACCGCGATCGGGCGCACCTCCCGGTCGCCGATGATCCGCGACGCCCACGACTACCGCGCCGGCATCCACGACCGGCACCTGCGCAAGCTCACCGGCCGCTCGTACTCCGCGCTCGTGCACCCGGTGGTGCGCGACCACCCGATCGCGGCGATGCGGCCCGGCGACGTCTTCTTCCACAACGACGTCTACCTCTCCGAGGGCGGTATCGGGCACCTGCCGGACCTCTGCGTGACCGCCCCGGTCTTCCACGACGACGGCGACGGGGCCGGGCCGCGGGTGGTCGCGTTCGTGCAGGCGTTCGGTCACCACGACGACATCGGCGGCGCCGTCCCTGGCTCGATGCCGAGCCACGCGACCAGCGTCTTCGAGGAGGGGCTGATGGTGCCGCCGATCAAGCTCTGGGACCAGGGCGTGCCCAACGACGCGGCGCTGCGGATCATGACGCGCAACTCCCGGATGCCGGAGTCCCTGGCCGCCGACCTCGACGCCGAGTGCTCCGCCTGCCTGATGGGCGCCCGCCGGATGGCCGAGCTGTTCGCCCGCTACGGGGTCGCGGCCGTCGAGGCCTGCTTCGACGCGGTGCTGGACAAGACGACCGCGACGTTCCGCCGCGAGATCCTCGCCAAGATCCCGGTGGGGGAGTACGTCTGGGAGGACTACGCCGAGCACGACGGGGTCGACGCGCCCCGGCTGCACACCCAGCGGATCACGCTCACCCGCACGCCGGCCGACGATCCCGGCGGGGAGCGGCTGGTGATCGACTTCGCCGGCACCGGGCCGCAGGCCAAGGGGCCGATCAACCACTGCGGGGACTACGCGGACGGCAACTTCTTGAAGAAGTGGCTGGCGCCGGTCCTGCGCAACCTCGCCGACACCCCGGAGCGGATGGCCCAGCTCGACGTGAACGAGGGCGTGGTGCCGCTGATCGAGATGCGCTTCCCGCCCAAGGGCACGCTGCTGACCCCGGAGTTCCCGGCCCCCACCAACGCCCGCACCTTCGTCATCCTCCGGCTGCTCGGCGTGCTCGCCGGGGTTCTGGCCAAGGCGGTCGACGGCCGGATGCCCGCGGACCAGGAGACGATCCGCTACACCGGCGTCTACGGCACCGACCGCGACGGGGCGCCGTACCTCATGCGCGAGGTGCTCGGCGGCGGCTCCGGCGGTCGTTACTACGCCGACGGCGAGGACACCATCCACGTCGTCCCGGACTCGCGGAACCTGCCCAGCGAGTTCTCCGAGTCCCGCTTCCCGTTCGTGGTCGAACGGCTCGGCCTCGCCGTCGACAGCGGCGGACCCGGCCGGCACCGGGGCGGGCTCGGCTACGAGAAGCACATCCGGATGCTGGAGGAGGCCCGCTTCATGTCCATCGCCGATCGTTCGATCCTGGCCTGCTGGGGGGTCCGCGGAGGCCGCGCCGGCCGTCCGTTCGAGGTGACCGTCGATCCGGGCGGCCCGCGGGAGCGGGTCGTCGACGCGCTCGCCGACGGGGAGCCGGTGGCGGCCGGCGAGACGATCCGGATCCGCACCACCGGCGGAGGCGGCTGGGGCGACCCGCTGGAGCGGCCGTACGCCGAGGTCGTCCGCGACGTGCTGTGGGGCAAGGTGTCCCGCGGGGCCGCCGCTGCCGACTACGGCACGGTGATCGCCGGATCCGGCGATGCCCCCGAGGTCGACCTCCCCGCCAGCGAGGCACTGCGCGAGCGGCTGCGCTCGGAGCGGGGCCCGCAGCCGTTCTTCGACCGCGGCCCCGGCTACGCGGCGCTGGCGGGGACGGCAAGCGCCGACGTCGACTGGGTGGGCCCCCGATGACCGGCGTGACCCGGCTGACCGTGGTGACCGGCGGCGGCCGCGGGATCGGCGCCGCGGTCGCGCGTCGGCTGGCCGCCGAGGGGCACGACCTGGTGCTCGGCTATGCCCGCGACGCGGACGCGGCGGAGGCCACCGCGGATGCGGCCCGTGCGGCGGGTGCGACCTGCCGGACCTTCCGCGCCGACGTCAGCGACCCGGAGGAGGTGGACGCGCTGTTCGACGCGGCCGCCGAGTGGGGGCAGGTGACCGGCCTGGTGAACAACGCCGGGGCGACGCTGCACATCGGCGACCTGGTGGACACCCCGGTCGACGTGGTGCGCCGGGTCATCGAGGTCAACCTCACCGGTGCGGTGCTGGTGGCCCGCCGGGCGCTGCGCGACATGGACCGGGGGGCGGCCATCGTCAACGTGTCTTCGGCGGCCGCGACGCTCGGCGCCCCCCACGAGTACGTCCACTACGCCGCGGCCAAGGCCGGCATCGACGCGCTCACCGTCGGGCTGGCCGCCGAGGTGGCCGGGCGGGGCATCCGCGTCAACGCCGTCGCCCCCGGGACCGTCCGCACCGAGATCCACGCCGGCGCGGGCGACCCCGGGCGGGCGGACCGGCTTGCCGCGGGCGTCCCCCTGGGTCGTGCCGGCGAGCCGGACGAGGTCGCCGAGGCGGTGGCCTGGCTGCTGGGGGACGCCTGCCCGTTCGCCACCGGGGCGGTCCTCCGGGTGGCGGGTGGACGATGAGGTCAGTGCTGCGGACGGCCGCCGGTCCCGACGTACTCCTCGGGGTCCTTGTCGCGGGGCGGCACGCCGTCGGCGGCCTCGAGCGACTCGAACCGGAGGAACCGGACCGCGATCTCGTGGCGCAGCGTGAGATCGGCGTGCTGACGGAAGTCGGCGAGGTCCTGGCGCTCCTCCTCGGCCATGTGGTCGCTGTTGTGCACGCGGCAGTCGATCACTGCCTGCCACCAGTCGTCGCTGCCGACCTCGTGCCGGCCGACGGTGCGGATCGCGTCCCGGATGTCGTTGTGGTCCTTGACCGCGTCCTCGACCTCCTCCTCGACGTCGTCGGCGTCGCCGGCGCCCGTCCCGAGGCGGAGCAGCTCGGGGTAGAAGTAGCGTTCCTCGGCCTCGGCGTGCGTCTCCAGCAGGATCTCCAGGCGCCGCCACACCGCCCCGAGCGTCTCGGTGTCCGTGCGCGGGATCTCGTCGAGCATCGCGAACATCCGGCGCTGCTCGGCGTGCTGGTGCAGGATCACGTCGGTGATGTCCATGGAACCTCCTGTGCGTGGCGTCGCTGTCCCCGGGTGCCTACCCAGCCGAGAGGCGCGCGACGCATGACCCGGCGCTCCGGCGCGAGGAGCTGCTCGCGATGAGGGTGCTGCTCGCGCTCGGCGGGAACGCGATGACCGGTCCGGACGGCAGCGCCCGTCCCGAGGAGCAGGTGGCCGCCGCAACCGTGGCGATGGCCGCGGTCGCCGAGCTGCTCGCCCGGCCCGACGGTGGCTGGGAGGTGGTGCTGACCCACGGCAACGGCCCCCAGGTCGGCAACCTGCTGGTCAAGAACGAGCTGGCCGCCGCGGTGGTGCCGCCGGTGCCGCTGGACTGGTGCGGCGCGCAGACCCAGGCCACGCTCGGGCTGATCCTGATGAACGCCCTCGAGCACGAGCTGGACCGCCGGGGACTGCGGCGGCGGACCGCGACGGTGGTGACCCGGACCCGCGTCGACGCGCACGACCCGGGCTTCGCGCACCCCAGCAAGCCGATCGGCCGGTTCCTACGTCCCGACGACGCCGCGGTCCTCGTGGAGCACGGCGAGACCTGGCAGGACCGCGGCCCCAAGGGCTGGCGGCGCGTGGTGGCCTGCCCGGAGCCCCTGGAGATCCTGGACGCCGCGGCGGTGCACACGCTGCTGGAGGCCGGCTTCGTGGTGGTCGCGAACGGTGGTGGCGGGATCCCGGTGGTCCGCGACGACGACGGGGTGCACGGCGTCGAGGCAGTCATCGACAAGGACCTCGGGGCGGCGCTGCTTGCCCGCTCGGTCCGCGCCGACGTGCTGGTGATCGCCACCGACGTACCCCACGCGCTGCTGGCCTTCGGCACCCCGCAGGCGCAGCCGGTGGGACGCGTCGGGTGCGGCCGGCTGCGCGCGCTGGCCGCCGAGGGGCACTTCGCGTCGGGCTCGATGGGGCCGAAGGTCGAGGCCGCCTGCCGGTTCGTCGAGCAGGGCGGCCGGTACGCCGTCATCACCGACCTCGCCCACATCGTCGAGGCGGCCGCCGGCCGCTGCGGCACCGTGGTCGTTCCCGACGACGGCGCCGCGCCGTCCGCAGCCGTCCAGTCGACCAGCAGAGGAGACGCACATGCCTGAACCCGTCGAGGTCCGCAAGGTCCCGCTCCTGTCCGTCTCGGACGCGAGCGGGCTCGCCGACCTGATCGACCGCGGGGTCCTGGAGGCGGACCGGGTGGTGGCCGTGATCGGCAAGACCGAGGGCAACGGCGGGGTCAACGACTACACCCGGATCCTCGCCGACCGGGCCTTTCGGGAGGTGCTCGTCGACCGCGGCAGCCGCACCGCAGAGGAGGTCGCCGAGGTGCCGATCGTGTGGTCCGGCGGCACCGACGGGGTGCTCAGCCCGCACGCGACGATCTTCGCCACGGTCGGCCCGGACTCCGCCGGGGCGGTCCCGCCGGCCACCGACGAGCCGCGCCTGAGCGTCGGCTTCGCGATGAGCGAGGTGCTGCTGCCCGAGGACATCGGCCGCACCCCGATGATCGAGAAGGTCGCCGCAGCGGTCACCGCGGCCATGGCGCGGGCCGGGATCAGCGACGTCGCCGACGTGCACTACGTGCAGACCAAGACGCCGCTGCTGACCATCCACACCATCCGGGACGCCAAGAGCCGCGGCAAGACGGTGTGGACTGAGCACACCCACGAGTCGATGGACCTCTCCAACGGCGCCACCGCGCTCGGGGTCGCGGTCGCGCTCGGCGAGATCGAGATGCCGACCGACGCCGAGGTGATGCACGACCGCAGCCTCTACTCCTCGGTCGCCTCCTGCTCCAGCGGCGTGGAGCTCGATCGCGCGCAGGTCGTCGTGGTCGGCAACGCCCGCGGCATCGGCGGCCGCTACCGGATCGGGCACTCGGTGATGCGGGACGCCCTCGACGCCGACGGCATCTGGTCGGCGATCCGCGACGCCGGCCTGGACCTGCCGGACCGGCCGCACCCGAGCGACCTCGCCGGGCGGCTGGTCAACGTGTTCCTCAAGTGCGAGGTCAGCCAGGACGGCACCGTGCACGGGCGCCGCAACGCGATGCTCGACGACTCCGACGTGCACTGGCACCGGCAGATCAAGGCGTGCGTCGGCGGGGTCACCGCCGCGGTCACCGGGGACCCGGCGGCGTTCGTGTCGGTCTCCGCCGCGCACCAGGGCCCCGACGGCGGCGGCCCGGTCGCCGCGATCGTCGACCTGGGCCCGGAGCCGACGGGCTACGTGCCGCCGGAGCAGGGCAGCCGCTAGAGGGTGCGGATCCCCCAGGACGAGGAGTGCTCGCAGCCCTCCTCGCCGGCCGGGGCCAGCACCACGAGGTCCTCGCCGCTCGCGAACGCGTTGGGCGGGGAGGTCATCGGCTCCACCGCGACCGAGCGCCGGGCCTGCGCCGCCGGCAGGTCGTCGCCGGTGTAGACCTGGATCCAGGAGTGCCGTCGGTCCATCCACAGCGCGACGCCACGGTCCGCGGACGGGTTGCGCAGGTGCACCTCGACGGTGCCGTCGTCGGCGCGCTGCAGGTCGGTGAAGGCGGTGTCGAGGCTGACCCCGCGCAGGGGCCGCAGCACCCGGAAGTCGGCGGCGGTGCCGTCGACCGGCCGGCGTTCGACGGGGTTCTTCCGGTCGTCCACGGCCAGCTGGGTCGAGGCCGGCAGCAGCAGCTCCCAGCCGTCGATGCCGTCCGCGCCCACGGTCAGGTAGGGGTGGGCTCCCTGCGCGAACGGCGCCGCCGAGGCGGAGAGGTTCGTCGCGGTCACGGTCACGGTGAGCCCGTCGGCGGAGATGTCGTAGGACGCGTGCAGGTCGACCGTCCACGGGTAGCCGCTCTGCGCCATCAACCGGTAGACCAGCGACACCGAGTGCGCGGACTGCTCCTCGGGGGTCCAGGCCGCCCACCGGGTCAGGCCGTGGCTGGCGTTGCGTCGGGACACCTCGCTCAGCGGCAGCTGGAGCTCGCGGCCGTCCGGCCGGGGGAAGGCGTAGCGGCCGTCGCGGATCCGGTTCGGCCACGGCAGCAGCAGCTGGCCGCGGCCGGCGGTCGCGTGGTCGTCCTCCGCGAAGCCGTCCATCAGGGGTACGCCGTCGTGCTCGAGCAGCCGGAGGCCCGCTCCGCACTCGGTCACCACGGCGCGGTACCCCCCGCCCCTGATCTCGTACTGATCACCGCTCGGCGCGACCACAGGACCTCCTCGTTCGTCGGAGGTCAGCCTCCCACGGCCCGGCGCGGAAAACCGGGGAGCACTCAGGTCCGCACCGCCAGGTCGGCGCGCTCCTGGGTCCGCTCGGCCGCGAACAGTGCGCGCTCCTGAGCCATCCACGCCTCCCACTGCTGCCGCAGGTGCGACCCGTCGCGGGTCAACCCGCGCTGCAGGCGGGTGGCGTCGTCGGCCTCGACCCACACCAGCACGGTGATCGCGTCGTCGTACGCCGCCGCGCCCGCGCCGCAGCCCTCGAGGACCAGCAGCCCGGTCGGCGGCACCCGCACCCACCCGGCCGGCGCGGCCGCCGCCCAGTCGTAGCGGCGGTAGCCGCCGGGGCGGCCCTCGGCGAGCGGGGCGACCAGGTGCTCGGCCACCTGCTCGACGCCGGCCCGCAGCCCCTCCCAGCCGGGGTACAGGTCGTCGAGGTGCACCACCCGGACGCCGGCCGCCGCCTCCGGCGTGGAGCCCCAGGCCCGCGCCACCGCCCCGGCCAGCGTGGTCTTCCCGGAGCCGGCCGGTCCGTCGATGCAGACCAGCCGGCCGCCGGCGAGGGTGGCGGCCGACTCCCGGGCGAGCCGGACGATCTCGTCGGCCGCCCGTCGCACCTGCGCGGCCGGGTCGCTCACCAGGACTGTCCGCAGCCGCGGTAGCTGGGCACCGACTCCTCGACGACGTCCCCGCGGACGAGGTGCACCTGCTGCACGTGCTCGAAGAGCTCGCCGGACTTGGCGTGCCGGAACCAGACCCGGTCCCCGACGCTCAGCCGGTCCGCGGCGGCGCCGACCAGCGGGGTCTGCACCTCGCCGGCGCCCTCGAGACCGGTGAGCCGCAGGCCCGGGGGCGCCCAGGGGAGCGGGAGCCGGTCGCGGCCCGCGGCCCCGGAGGCGACCAGGCCGCCGCCGGCCACGGTGACGCAGCCGGCGCGGGGCCGGCGGACCACCGGCACCCCGAAGAAGGCCGCCGGGCGCGGCCGGAAGGCGCGGTAGCCGTCGAAGAGCGCCGGCCCCAGCAGCCCCGACCCGGCCGAGACCTCGGTGACCACCGGGTCGGCGGCCGAGGTCTCCAGGCTGCCGGTGCCGCCGGCGTTCCACAGTCCTGGGCCGTCGGGGCCGACCAGCCGGTGCAGGGCCGCGGCGAGCTCGCGGCGGCGGCGACGCAGCTGCCGCACCGAGGCGGTCTTGACGGCCCGGACGGCGGTCGACCGGGCCGGGTCGCCGCCGTCGTCCGGGACCCCTGCGACCTGGCCCTCGTAGGTCATCACGCCGGCCAGCTCGAAGCCGGGCCGCTCCAGGACGGCGCGCGCCAGGGAGACCACGTCGGCGGGCTCGCGCAGCGGCGAGCGCCGCAGTCCCAGGTGCGGTCCGGTGCGCCACCGCAGCCCGGCGTCGACGTCGAGGGCCACCCGCACCGGCCGTCCCGAGACCCGGGCGCGGTCGACCAGGTCCAGGTGGGCGACGTCGTCGACCATCAGCGTCACCGCGGCCCGGGCCCGGTCGTCCACGGTCAGCTCGCGCAGGGCGGCCTCGTCCACGGTCGGGTAGCCGACCAGCACGTCGTCGCTGACGCCGTGGTGCACCAGCCACAGCGCCTCGCGGAGCGTGTAGGACAGCACCCCGGTGAACCCCGGCGTGGCCAGCGCCCGCGTCACGAGCCCCGGCACGCGCAGCGACTTGGTGGCGACCCGGACCGGGGTGCCGGCGGCCCGGCGGACCAGGTCGGCGGCGTTGGCGTCGAAGGCGTCGAGGTCGACCACGGCGACCGGTGCCGGCGGCGGCTCCGGCAGCCCGGCGACGGCGCGGTCCAGCCGGGTGGCCAGTCGGTGCCGGGCGACGGCGCCGCCCGAGTCGGCGCTCACTCGATGCCGTGCTTCTTCAGCAGTGCCGTGATGGCGTCGAGGTCGTCGTCGCCGACCGCGGGCCGTCCCCGCTGAGGCGGCAGCGCGGCGGTGCCGGGCGCCCGGCGTGCGGCGTCCGCAGTGCGCCGGCCGCGCAGCACGCCGGAGACCACGAACAGGGTCGCGGAGATGCCGGCCAGCACGAGACCAGCCCACACCGCCGGGCTGAACACCAACCGGGTGGCCCACTCGACGACGGCGTCCAACACCTGCCACCCGAGTCGCAGGGTGCCGGTGAGCGCCGCCGCCAGCGGCACCAGCGCCCAGGCGGCGCCGCGCAGCCCGGAGGCCGCACCGCGGCGCCGCCAGAGCAGGACGCTCCCGACGAGGCCGAGCACGGTCAGGGTCAGGCCCAGGGCCTGCCAGGTCGCGTTGTCCACCGAAGCCACGCCTCCAGCCTAGTGCGCTCACCCTGCCGGGCGGCGTCGTCGCGGGCGGGTGGCAGGATCCTCGTGTGCGTTCGATCCCCGACCCCGGGTTCCCCGGTGACAGCGGCGCCGCCGCCCCGGAGGTGAGCGCTGCCCTGGCGGCCTACGCGGCCGACCCGGAGGGCGGCTACACCGCGATGCTGCAGGTGCTGCAGCACGCCCGGCTGCTGGTGCCGGTGGTGGCGGTGCTGGGGGAGGCGGAGGTCGACGAGCAGGGGCTGACCCGGGACAAGACCTCGGACATGGCCACCGTGCTGATGCGCGGTCGTGACGGACGCACGGCGTTGCTGGCGTTCACCGGCACCGACACGCTGCACCGGTGGGACCCCCAGGCACGCCCGGTTCCGGTCACGGTCACGACGGCGGCCGAGGCGGCCGTCCAGGACGGTGCGGAGGCGTTGCTCGTCGACGTCGCCGGTCCGGTCAGGGTGGTGGTCGGCTCCGCCGACCTGCGCGAGCTCGCCCGGGGCAACCTCCTGCTGGAGGTCAGTGGCCGCCCCGCGTGGGTGACACCGGACCGGTGAGCTTCTCGCCGGGCCCCTCGCCCGGCGCATCCGGGATGTCCGAGGCCTCGCGGAACGCCAGCTGCAGGGTGCGCAGCCCGTCGCGCAGCGGCGCCGCGTGGTGGTGCCCGAGGCGGGGGGCCCCGGCAGTGACCAGGCCGGCGAGGGCCTCGATCAGGGTCCGGGCCTCGTCGAGGTCGCGGTGCTCGGGGAGGTCCTCGGCGAGACCGAGGTTGACCGCGGCGGCGCTCATCAGGTGCAGGGCGGCGGTCGAGATGATCTCGAGCGCGGGGACCTCGGCGATGTCCCGGGCGGACTCAGGGGCGGCATGCGTCATGCGCACCAGCCTGTCACGGGGCGGCGGATGTGCACGCGGACGGGTGTGCTTGCTATCCTGGGCGGGACCGATCTGCTGGTCGGCTTCTCTGTGGCCCGGGTGTGGGAACATCCGGGACGTCTGAGTGGTTGTTCCAGCACGATCTGACAAGCGGAGACGAGTCTCCCACCCGCATCGACCGCCAGCAGCACGGGCCCAGCGCCCACCAGGTCGTCGGGTCCGGTCGCAGGGCACGGTTCGTCGTACGACGGAGCGGGTCCTGTGCAGGTGGTGTGCGTGCGCACCGTCGGGACTGGCCTCCGCTGTCATGTGACGCGGAGGCTTCTTGCGTTTCCCCCGCCGACCAGGTCGCCTCAGCAGCACTCAACCCAGGAGGACCCATCAGCACCGAGCTACGCATCAACGACCGGATCCGCGTCCCCGAGGTCCGGCTTGTCGGCCCCAACGGCGAAACCGTGGGCATCGTCCGTATCGACGATGCTCTTCGGCTGGCGCAGGAAGCGGACCTCGACCTCGTCGAGGTGGCGCCGACCGCGCGACCTCCGGTCTGCAAGCTCATGGACTACGGGAAGTTCAAGTACGAGAACGCCCAGAAGGCTCGCGAGGCACGCCGGAACCAGACGAACGTGGTCATCAAGGAGATGAAGCTTCGTCCCAAGATCGACCAGCACGACTACGAGACCAAGAAGGGTCACGTGGTCCGGTTCCTGAACCAGGGGGACAAGGTCAAGATCACGATCATGTTCCGCGGTCGTGAGCAGCACCGTCCCGAGCTGGGGTTCCGGCTGCTGCAGAAGCTGGCCGAGGACGTCGGCGAGCTCGGCTTCGTGGAGTCCTCGCCGAAGCAGGACGGGCGCAACATGATCATGGTGCTCGGACCCCACAAGAAGAAGGCCGAGGCCAAGGCGGAGGTTCAGGCCGCCAAGGCGGAGCGCGCCGCCGAGCGCCAGGCCGAGAGGGAGGCCGAGCACGCCGAGCGCACGGCCACCGCTCCGACCGAGCCGCAGGACAAGAAGCCGCGGCGCCGCTCGGAGAACCTCGACCCCGACATGTGAGCAGGACCGGTCCGCCCCGGACGGGGCGGGTCCGGCCATCGATGAAGAAGGACGCGAAACGATGCCGAAGAACAAGACGCACTCCGGTGCGAGCAAGCGCTTCCGGGTCACTGGCTCCGGCAAGATCCGCCGCCAGAAGGCCGGGCTGCGACACAACCTGGAGCACAAGGCCTCCAAGGTGACGCGTCGCATGAGCGGCACCACCGAGGTCTCGAAGGCCGACAACAAGAAGGTCCGCAAGCTCCTCGGTCGCTGACCCGAGCTCGCCTCCACCGACGGCACTACTGCATCGACGTCAGCGATGCACCCGAGCAACAAGGAGTAACAAGTGGCACGCGTCAAGCGGGCAGTGAACGCCCACAAGAAGCGCCGGGTAACCCTCGAGCGGGCCTCCGGCTACCGCGGACAGCGCTCGCGCCTGTACCGCAAGGCCAAGGAGCAGGTCACCCACTCGCTGGTCTACAGCTACCGGGACCGCAAGGCCAAGAAGGGCGACTTCCGCAAGCTCTGGATCCAGCGGATCAACGCTGCCGCCCGTGCGAACGGTCTCACCTACAACCGCTTCATCCAGGGCCTCAAGGCCGCGGGTGTCGAGGTCGACCGCAAGATCATGGCCGACCTCGCGGTCAACGACCCCGCCGCGTTCGCCGTCCTGGTGGAGACCGCGAAGGCGAACCTCCCCGAGGATGTCAACGCCCCCCGGGTCGAGGCCGACGCCACCGTCTGACGACCCCGGTCGTCGGAAACCCAGAGAGTACGTCGAGGCGAGCCTGCTGTGCTGTCCGAAGCAGACGCGCCGCTCCTCACGTCGAGGAGCGGACGCGTGAAGACAGCACGACGGCTCGCCCGACGCGTCTCCAGGGCCGAGACGCGGCTCTTCCTCGCCGAGGGACCCCAGGCGGTCCGTGAGGCGCTCACCGTCCCCGGCTGCGTCCGCGAGATCTTCGCCGTGGCCGCGGCGGCCGAGCAGCATCGCGACATCCGCGCCGCCGCCGCCAGGCAGCAGGTCGCCTGGCAGCTCGTCGACGACGCCGCGCTGGCCTCCCTCGCCGAGACGGTCCAGCCGCAGGGGCTGGTCGCGGTCTGCCGGTTCCTCGACGTCCCGGCCCCGGACGTGATCGGCTCCGGCCCGCTGCTGGCCGTGTGCGCCGACGTACGCGACCCGGGCAACGCCGGCACGGTGATCCGCTGCGCCGACGCGGCCGGCGCCGCCGGCGTGCTGCTCACCGGCAGCTCGGTGGACCCCTACAACGGCAAGACCGTGCGCGCCACCGTCGGCTCGCTGTTCCACCTGCCGATCGCGCTGGCCCGGGACACCGCCGAGGTGGTGGCGCAGCTGCAGATGGCCGGCGTGCAGGTGCTCGCCGCCGACGGCGGGGGAGAGCTCGACCTCGACGACGCGGCGGACGACGGCACGCTGGCGGCACCGACCGCCTGGCTGTTCGGCAACGAGGCCTGGGGACTGCCCGCGGAGCTCGCCGCCCTCGCCGACCACCGGGTCCGGATCCCGGTGCACGGCCGCGCCGAGAGCCTGAACCTGGCGACGGCTGCGGCGGTCTGCCTCTACGCGAGCGCCCGCGCGCAGCGACGCCCCCGACACGTGGGACGTATGGCCGGGGCGTCCGGTCCCGTGGGGGACTAACCTGTCCCGCATGGACTCGGACGGGGCGGAGCTGCAGCGACTCCTCGATGCCCTGCCCGACGGCGTGGTGGTCGCCGACGAGACCGGCGCCGTGGTCACCCTCAACAGCGCGGCACGCCACCTCCTGGGGGTCGGCGACGCTGTCGGCAAGCACCTCTCCGACGTCCTCAGCCTCCAGGACAACGCCGGCAACGACTGGTTCGGCTGTGCCGCGCCGTACTCCGGCCTGAGCACCCGCACCGCGCTCACCGAGCAGTCGTGGTTCCTGCCCGACGGCACCGAGGTGCTGCTCACCGCCTCGCTGCAGCGGCCCTCGCCGAGCGAGCCGGTCTCCCGGGTCTCGGTCTGCGTCCGCTCGGCCCGTGCCCGCGCCCGCCTGGACCGTGAGCGCTCCGACCTGGTCGCCACCGTGGCCCACGAGCTGCGCTCGCCGCTGACCGGAGTGAAGGGGTTCGTCGCGACCCTCCTGGCCCGCTGGGACCGGCTCAACGACGACCAGAAGAAGCTGATGCTGCAGACGGTCAACGTGGACGCCGACCGGCTCACCCGGCTGATCGCGGAGCTGCTCGACGTGGCCCGCATCGACACCGGGCGGCTCTCCCTCTACCCCCGGCCGGTCGACCTGGTGACCCATGTCCAGCGGGTCATGGACTCGGTGCGCGCCGGGACGGGTCGCGAGCTGGCGCTGACCGTGGAGGGCGAGCCGCCGCCGATCCTGGCCGACCCCGACAAGCTGGCGCAGGTCCTGCACAACCTGATCGACAACGCGATCCGCCACGGTGAGGGCGACGTCCGGATCTTCGTCGGCGCCGACCCCGAGGAGCCCGCCCGCGAGGTGCTGCTGCTCGTCGACGACGAGGGCGACGGGATCAGCCCCGAGATCCGCAGCCGGGTCTTCACCAAGTTCTGGAAGCACGGCACCCGCGGCGGATCCGGCCTGGGGATGTACATCATCCACGGGCTGGTCACCGCCCACGGCGGCTCGGTGGAGATCGACGACGCGCCGGGCGGCGGTGCCCGGCTCGCGATCCGGTGGCCGGTCGCCGAGGTCCCCGAGGACTGACCGGCCCGGAACCGGTTCGCGTCGGCGGCGCCGTACTTCCTAGACTGACGCCAGATCCCGGCACACCCCTGCACCCGCACACGACCCCGGAAGGCCAGCCATGTCCGGCCCGAACACCGACTACGACCCGGTCGAGGTGACTCCCCTCAAGGCCGCGGAGGTCGACGCGATGCGGGAGGCCGCGCTGGCCGCCGTCGCCGCCGCCACCGACCTCGAGCAGCTCAAGCGGGTCCGCACCGAGCACACCGGCGACCGGTCGCCGCTGGCGCTGGCGAACCGCGAGATCGGGGCGTTGCCGCCACAGGCGCGCAAGGAGGCCGGGATGCGCGTCGGGCAGGCCCGCGGCGCGGTGAGCAAGGCGCTCGCCGAGCGCCAGGTCGTGCTGGAGGGCGAGCACGAGGAGCGGATGCTCGCCGAGGAGACCGTCGACGTCACGCTGCCCTGGGACCGCCACCCCGACGGCGCCCGGCACCCGCTGACCACCATCCAGGACCTGATCTGCGACGTCTTCGTGGCGATGGGCTGGGAGGTGGCCGAGGGCCCCGAGGTCGAGGCCGAGTGGCTCAACTTCGACGCGCTCAACCTCGGCACGGACCACCCGGCGCGCACCATGCAGGACACCTTCTGGCTGGAGCCGTCCGACGGGGGCTGGTGCTGCGCACCCACACCTCGCCGGTCCAGGCCCGCACGATGCTGACCCGCACCCCGCCGATCCACGTGGTCTGCCCGGGCCGGGTCTTCCGCACCGACGAGCTCGACGCCACGCACACCCCGGTCTTCCACCAGGTCGAGGGTCTCGTGGTGGATCGCGGGATCACGATGGCCCACCTCAAGGGCACGCTGGACCACTTCGCCGAGGCGATGTTCGGCGAGGGGATCGGCACCCGGTTCCGCCCGTCGTACTTCCCCTTCACCGAGCCCAGCGCCGAGGTCGACCTGGTCTGCTTCGTGTGCCGGGGCCTCGCGCCGGCCGTCGAGTCCTGCCGCACCTGCAAGGGCGAGGGCTGGATCGAGTGGGGCGGCTGCGGGGTGGTCAACCCGCGGGTGCTCACCGCCTGCGGCATCGACGCCGAGGAGTTCACCGGCTTCGCCTTCGGGATGGGCATCGAGCGGACCCTGATGTTCCGCAACGGTGTCGAGGACATGCGCGACATCGTCGAGGGCGACGTCCGGTTCACCCTGCCCTTCGGAACGGAGATCTGATGCGGGCCCCGCTTTCCTGGATCCGGGAGTACGTCGACCTGCCCGCGGACGTCGACGTCGTGGACCTGACCCACCGGCTCACCGCGCTGGGGCTGAAGCTCGAGGCGCTGGAGGCACCCGGCGCCGACATCGAGGGACCGCTGGTGGCCGGCCGCGTGCTGCGGTTCGTCGAGGAGCCGCAGAAGAACGGCAAGACGATCCGCTGGTGCCAGGTCGACGTCGGCCCCGAGCACAACGGCGAGGAGGGGCACCGCGGGATCGTCTGCGGCGCGCTGAACTTCGCCGAGGGCGACCTGGTCGTGGTCTCGCTGCCGGGTGCGGTGCTGCCCGGTGGCTTCGCGATCGCGGCCCGCAAGACCTACGGCCACGTGTCCGACGGGATGATCTGCTCCACCCGCGAGCTCGGGATCGGCGAGGACCACGGCGGCATCCTGGTCCTCGACCCGCGCATCGACGGCGACGTCAAGCCCGGTGACGACGTCGTCGGGCTGCTGGGCCTGCGCGACGACGTGATCGAATTCGAGATCAACCCCGACCGGGCCTACGCGCTCTCGCTGCGGGGCATCGCGCGGGAGGCCGCGCTGGCGTACGGCGTCGCCTTCCACGACCCGGCGCACCGGGAGGTCCCGGGGCCGGACGGACGCGGCTACCCGGTCCGCGTCGAGGCGCCGGACGGCTGCCCGGTCTTCGTGACCCGCACCGTCACCGGCTTCGACCCGGCGGCGCCGACGCCGCGACACATCGCCCGCCGCGTCCAGCTCGGCGGCATGCGGCCGATCTCCCTGGCCGTCGACATCACCAACTACGTGATGCTCGAGCTCGGCCAGCCGATCCACGGCTACGACGGCGACAGGCTCCAAGGGCCGATCGTGGTCCGCCGGGCCGCGCCGGGGGAGCGGCTCACCACCCTCGACGACGTGTCCCGCACGCTGTCGGAGGAGGACCTGCTGATCACCGACGACAGCGGCCCGATCGGCATCGCCGGTGTGATGGGCGGTCAGACCACCGAGCTGTCCGGCACCACCAGCCACGTGGTGATCGAGGCCGCGCACTTCGCCCCGGCGACGATCTACCGCACCAGCCGTCGACACAAGCTGCCCTCCGAGGCCTCGAAGCGCTTCGAGCGCGGTGTCGACCCGCTGCTGCCCGCCTACGCCGCCGACCGGGTCGCCGCGCTGCTCGTCGAGCACGGCGGCGGAGTGGTCGAGGCCGGCGTCACCTATGTCGGGTCGCCGCCCCCGCAACCCGAGATCAAGGCCGCCCTCGACCTTCCGGCCCGGGTGACCGGGATGCCGATCGAGGCCGCCGGCGTCGTGGAGCACCTGCGGGCCGTCGGCTGCTCGGTGCACGTGGACGGCGAGACGCTGACTGCGCTGCCGCCGTCCTGGCGCCCGGACCTGCAGGACCCCTACGACCTCGTCGAGGAGGTCGCCCGGCTCGTCGGCTACACCGAGGTGCCGTCGGTGCTGCCCAGCGCGCCGGCCGGTCGGGGGCTCACCCGTGAGCAGCGGCTGCGCCGCCGCGTCGGCTTCGCGCTGGCGGGGGCCGGGCTCGTCGAGGTCAAGGCCTACCCGTTCGTCGGCGAGAGCCACCTCGACGACCTCGGGCTCCCGGCCGACGACGAGCGCCGCCGTACCCTCCGGGTGGCGAACCCGCTCTCCGACGAGCGCCCGCTGCTGACCACCACGCTGCTGCCCGGCCTCCTCGAGGCGACCGCCCGCAACCTCGGGCGTGGCGCCGCCTCGGTGGCGCTCTACGAGACCGACCTGGTCTTCCTGCCCGGCGCCGACGCCGCCGCTGCCCCGATCCTGGGGGTGGAGCGACGGCCCAGCCCGGAGGAGCTGGACTCCCTTGAGCGAGCCGTCCCCGACCAACCGCGGCACCTCGGCGTGGTCCTGGTGGGGGAGCGGGAACGCTCCGGCTGGTGGGGCCACGGCCGTCCGGCCGGCTGGGCCGACGCGATCGCGGCGGTCCGGGAGGTGGCGCGGGTGCTCCGTGCTCCGCTCACCGTGCACGCGGCCGTCCGGCCTCCCTGGCACCCGGGCCGGTGCGCGGAGCTCCGGGTCGGCGACCACGTCGTCGGGCACGCCGGCGAGCTCCACCCGCGGGTCTGCGCCGCGTTCGGCCTTCCGGCGCGCAGCGCCGCGGCCGAGGTCGACCTCGACGCCCTGGTCGCGGCCGCGATCGCGCCGACCGCGCCGCGGTTCTCGGGCTTCCCGGTGGCCAAGGAGGACGTCGCGCTGGTGGTCGCCGCCGACGTGCCGGCCGCCGACGTCGCCGAGACGCTGCGCGAGGGCGCCGGCGAGCTGCTGGAGTCGGTGCGGCTCTTCGACGTCTACACCGGCGAGCAGATCGAGGCCGGGAAGAAGTCGCTGGCGTTCGCGCTGCGGTTCCGGGCCCCGGACCGGACGCTCACCGAGTCGGAGATCGCCGCGGCTCGCGACGCCGCGATCGCGCTGGCCGCGCAACGGCACGGAGCCGTCCACCGCGGCTGAGGGGCGGCCGCGACCCCCGGCGACTGAGTACTTACATTCGCATGTATAGTCATGCACATGTCGAAGCGGAGAGTTGCGGTCGCAGGGGCGAGTGGGTACGCCGGCGGTGAGGTGCTCCGGCTGCTGCTGGGGCACCCCGACGTCGAGATCGGTGCCGTCACCGCGGGGTCGAACGCCGGGGAGCTGCTCGGCACGCTGCAGCCGCACCTGGTGCCGCTCGCCGACCGGGTGCTGGAGGAGACCACGGTGGAGGTGCTCGCCGGTCACGACGTGGTCTTCCTCGGCCTGCCGCACGGGCAGTCCGCGGTGATCGCGGAGGCGCTGCCCGAGGACACCGTGGTGATCGACTGCGGCGCCGACTTCCGGCTCACCGACCCGGCTGCCTGGGAGGCCTTCTACGGCGGCGACCACGCCGGCTCCTGGCCCTACGGCCTGCCCGAGCTGCCCGGCCAGCGGGAGCTGCTCCGCGGCGCCGCCCGCGTCGCGGTGCCCGGCTGCTACCCGACCGTGTCCACGCTCGCGCTCGCGCCGGCGGTGGCCGCGGGGCTGGTCGACCCCGCCGGCATCGTCGTCGTCGCCGCCTCCGGGACCTCCGGGGCCGGCAAGGCGCCCAAGCCGAGCCTGCTCGGCTCCGAGGTGATGGGGTCGGCCGGGGCGTACGGCGTCGGCGGCACCCACCGGCACACCCCCGAGATCGTGCAGAACCTCGGCGGGCTGACCGACGCCGAGGTCCGGGTCTCCTTCACCCCGGTGCTGGTGCCGATGCCGCGGGGGATCCTGGCCACCTGCTCCGCGCCCACGACGATCGGCGCGCAGGAGGCCTACGCCGCCTACGAGAAGGCCTACGCCGACGAGCCATTCGTGCACCTGCTTCCGGCCGGGCAGTGGCCGCAGACCAAGTCGGTGCTCGGCTCCAACGCAGTCCACGTGCAGGTGACCGTCGACGAGGCGGCCGGCCGTCTGGTCGCGGTGGCCGCGGTCGACAACCTCGCCAAGGGGACCGCGGGCGCCGCCGTGCAGTGCATGAACCTCGCGCTCGGGCTCACCGAGACCACCGGCCTCTCCACGATCGGACTCGCACCGTGACCGAACAGACCTCCCAGACCTTCACGCTGATCCGGCACCCCGACGCGCTGGCCGTGGTCCGCCTCGGCCCCGGCTCGCAGATCCCGAAGTGGGCCACCCCGTCCACGCTCTTCTCGGTGACGGCGACGGCGACGGAGACCTCGCTGGTCTGCCACGCCTCGACGGTCCCCCGCAAGGCCCGCCCCGAGGGGCCGTTCGTCGCCTACGAGGTGGCCGGGCCGCTCGACATGGCCCTGACCGGGGTGCTCACCAGCCTGCTGGTCCCGTTGGCGGACGCCGGGATCAGCGTCTTCGTGCTCTCCACCTTCGACACCGACTGGATCCTGGTCCGCGGGGGGTTCGCCGAGCAGGCCGACCAGGCCTTCGAAGCGGCCGGTCACACGGTGCAGCCCAAGGGGGCACGGGCATGAGCGTCACCGCCCCCCGCGGCTTCCGGGCTGCCGGTGTCACCGCCGGGCTCAAGACCTCCGGCGGCAAGGACCTCGCGCTCGTGGTCAACGACGGGCCCGAGCACGTCTGTGCGTCGGTGTTCACCGCCAACCGGTGCAAGGCCAACCCGGTCCTGTGGAGCCAGGAGGTCGTCAAGGACGGCACCGCCCGGGCCGTGGTGCTGAACTCCGGCGGCGCCAACTGCTACACCGGCGCCGAGGGGTTCCAGACCACCCACGCGGTCGCCGAGCAGGTGGCCGCCGGGCTCGGCGTGGGCGCCGTCGACGTCGTCGTCTGCTCCACCGGCCTGATCGGGCTGGCCAACCCGCGCGAGCTGGTGCTCCGGGGCGTCGACGACGCACTGGCCGCACTGTCCGCCGGGCACGGCACCGATGCCGCCGAGGCGATCATGACCACCGACTCGGTGAGCAAGCAGGTCGTGGTCGAGGGCAGCGGCTGGAGCATCGGCGGGATGGCCAAGGGCGCCGGGATGCTCGCCCCGCAGCTGGCGACGATGCTGGTGGTGCTCACCACCGACGCCCAGGTCGATGCCGCGACCGCCGACCGGGCGCTGCGCGCGGCCACCCGGGTCAGCTTCGACCGGCTCGACTCGGACGGCTGCATGTCCACCAACGACACGGTCACGCTGCTGGCCTCGGGCGCATCCGGCATCACGCCCCCGGAGGCGGACTTCACCGAGGCGCTGGTCCGCGCCTGCACCGACCTGGCGATGCAGCTGCTCGCCGACGCCGAGGGCGCCGACCACGAGATCGCGATCACGGTCCTCAACGCCGCCACCGAGGACGACGCGGTCGAGGTCGGCCGCTCGGTCGCCCGCAGCAACCTGTTCAAGGCCGCGGTGTTCGGCAACGACCCGAACTGGGGCCGGGTGCTGGCCTCGATCGGCACCACCGGGGCCGCCTTCGACCCCGCCGACCTCGACGTCGCGATGAACGGTGTCTGGGTCTGCCGCGCCTCCGAGCCGCACACGCCGCCGGACCAGGTCGACCTCACCGGCCGCGACGTCTCGGTCACGATCGACCTCAAGGCCGGAACGGCCCGCGCCACGGTGTGGACCAACGACCTCACCCACGCCTACGTCCACGAGAACTCCGCCTACTCCAGCTGAGGACCAGATGAGCGACACCGGCCAGACCGGCACCCGGCCCGTCCCCGAGGCGGCGAGCACGCCCGAGGCGTGGCAGCGAGCGACCGCCAAGGCGGCCACCCTCGCCGAGGCGCTGCCGTGGCTGAAGACCTACCACGGCAAGACGATCGTGGTGAAGTACGGCGGCAACGCGATGACCGACGACACCTTGAAGCGCGCCTTCGCCGAGGACATCGTCTTCCTGCGGATGGCCGGCTTCCACCCCGTCGTCGTGCACGGCGGGGGCCCCCAGATCAGCCAGATGCTCGACCGGCTCGGCATCGCCTCGGAGTTCCGGGGCGGCCTGCGGGTGACCACCCCGGAGGCCATGGACGTGGTGCGGATGGTCCTGGTCGGTCAGGTGGGCCGCGAGCTGGTCGGCCTGATCAACAGCCACGGCCCGCTCGCCGTCGGCCTCAGCGGCGAGGACGCCGGCCTGTTCACCGCCGAGCCCACCACCACGATCATCGACGGCGAGGAGGTCGACCTCGGCCTCGTCGGCGAGGTGGCGCAGGTCCGGCCCGAGGCTGTCCGCGACCTGGTCGACGCCGGCCGGATCCCGGTGATCTCCTCGGTCGCACCCGACGTGCTGGGCCGGGTGCACAACGTCAACGCCGACACCGCGGCCGCCGCGCTCGCGGTGGCGCTGGGGGCGGAGAAGATGCTGGTGCTCACCGACGTCGAGGGGCTCTACCGCGACTGGCCGGACAGCGACGACGTGATCGGTCAGATCAGCCCCGAGGCGCTCACCGAGCTGCTGCCGACCCTGGCCAGCGGGATGGTCCCGAAGATGCGGGCCTGCCTCGCGGCCGTCACCGGCGGCGTCCCGCGGGCGACGGTGGTCGACGGTCGGGAGCCGCACGCCGTGCTGCTCGAGATCTTCACCGACGACGGGGTCGGCACCCAGGTGCTGCCCGGTGTGGAGACCCGGATCCGGTCCGCGCTGAGGAAGGAGTCATGACGATGTCGCAGAACCTCACCGAGCGCTACGCCGCCTCGCTGATGAACACGTTCGGGCCGCCCAAGCTGGTGCTGACCCGCGGCGAGGGCGCCTACGTCTGGGACGCCGACGGTCGTCGCTACCTCGACCTGCTCGGCGGGATCGCCGTCAACGCGCTCGGCCACGCCCACCCCGCCCTGGTCGCGGCCGTGACCGAGCAGCTCAGCACCCTCGGCCACGTCTCCAACTTCTTCGCGACGGTGCCGCAGGTCGCGCTCGCCGAGCGGCTGCTGGACCTGCTCGAGGTCGGTCCCGGCGGCGGCAAGGTGTTCTTCACCAACTCCGGGTCCGAGGCCAACGAGGCCGCGCTCAAGCTGACCCGGCGGACCGGCCGCACCCACCTCGTCGCCGCCGAGGGCAGCTTCCACGGCCGCACCATGGGCGCGCTCGCGCTGACCTCCAAGGCCGCCTACCGCGAGCCGTTCGAGCCGCTCCCCGGCCAGGTCACGTTCGTGCCGTACGGCGACGCCGACGCGCTCGCGGCCGCGGTCACCGACGAGACCGCCGCCGTCGTCCTGGAGCCGGTGCAGGGCGAGGCCGGCGTCATCATCGCGCCGGAGGGCTACCTGGCCCGGGCCCGCGAGATCACCACCGCCCACGGTGCGCTGCTCTGGTTCGACGAGGTGCAGAGCGGGATGGGCCGCACCGGCGAGTGGATGGCCCACACCGGTTCCGGGGTCACCCCCGACCTGGTGACGCTGGCCAAGGGGCTGGCGGGCGGCATCCCGGTCGGTGCCTGCATCGGCGTCGGCGCCGCGGGGGAGCTGCTGCAGCCCGGCAACCACGGCACCACGTTCGGCGGCAACCCGGTGGCCGCCGCCGCGGCCCTCGCCGTCATCGAGACGATCGAGAAGGACGGGCTGCTCGAGAACGCCCGGCTCGTCGGCGCCCGGCTCGCGGAAGGGCTGCGGCACCCGCACGTCACCGCGATCCGGCAGCGGGGCCTGCTGATCGGCCTCGACCTCGACGCCGAGGTGGCGCCGCAGGTGGCCGCCGCCGCCCGCGAGCGCGGGTTCATCATCAACGACTGCGCCCCCGGACGGATCCGGCTCGCGCCGCCGCTGGTGCTCACCGAGGCCCAGGCCGACGAGGTCGTCGCGGCCTGGCCGGGCATCCTCGAGGCCGGCTACGCCGCGGGTCAGCCGGGGGGACCGTCATGACCCGGCACTTCCTGCGCGACGACGACCTCGGTCCGGCCGAGCAGGCCGAGGTGCTGGCGCTCGCCGCGAAGCTGAAGGCCGACCGGCACGCCGTGCAGCCGCTGGCCGGGCCGCAGACCGTCGCGGTGATCTTCGACAAGCCGACCCTGCGCACCCAGCTGTCCTTCGCCGCGGGGATCTCCGAGCTCGGCGGCTACCCGATGGTGGTCGACGGCAACCTCGCCGGGATCGGCACCCGGGAGTCGGTGGCCGACGTGGCGCGGGTCCTGGGCCGGCAGGCGTCGATGGTGGTGTGGCGGACCTTCGAGCAGTCGCGGCTCGAGGAGATGGCGGCGTACGCCGGGGTGCCGGTCGTCAACGCCCTCACCGACGAGTTCCACCCCTGCCAGCTGCTCGCCGACCTGCTCACCGTGACCGAGCGGCTCGGCGACCTCGCCGGGCGCACCCTGACCTTCCTCGGCGACACGGCCAGCAACATGGCGCACTCGATGCTGCTCGCCGGAGCCACTGCCGGCATGCACGTGCGGGTCAGCGGCCCCGAGCAGTTCGGGCCCGACGACGAGGTGCTCGCGCAGGCCGCGCGGATCGCCGCGACGACCGGCGGCTCGGCGGCGTACGTCGTCGAGGCCGGCGCCGCCGTCGAGGGAGCCGACGTGGTCGCCACCGACACCTGGGTCTCGATGGGCAAGGAGTCCGAGGCCGGCCAGCGGCTGGCCCCGTTCGCGCCGTACTCCCTCGACGCCGCCCTGCTCGCCGGCGCCGCGGACCACGCGGTGGTGCTGCACTGCCTGCCCGCCTACCGCGGCAAGGAGATCGCCGCGGACGTGCTCGACGGGCCGCGCAGCGCGGTCTGGGACGAGGCGGAGAACCGGCTGCACGCCCAGAAGGCGCTGATCACCTGGCTGCTCGCGCACCAGGACGACACCGGGGAGGGCCGCCGATGACCGCCCACATCCCGCTGACCAAGAGTGCCCGGCAGCAGAAGATCGTCGAGCTGCTCGGCCGGCAGCCGGTGCGCTCGCAGACCGAGCTGGCCCAGCTGCTCGCCGAGGCCGGGGTGCACGTGACCCAGGCGACGCTCTCGCGCGACCTCGTCGAGCTCGACGCCGTCAAGGTGCGGATCCCCTCGGGGGCGCTGGTCTACGCCGTGCCGGCCGAGGGCGGCGACCGGACCCCGGTCGTGCAGGACACGGCGGCGGCGGAGACCCGGCTGGCCCGGCTGCTCGGCGACCTGCTGGTCTCCGTGGACGCCTCGGCGAACCTGGCGTTGCTGCGCACCCCGCCCGGCGCCGCGCAGTTCCTCGCCTCGGCGTTCGACCGCACCCACCTCGAGGACGTGCTCGGCACGGTGGCCGGTGACGACACCTTGCTGGTGATCAGCCGGCGACCCGACGGCGGGCAGGACCTGGCCGAGCGCTTCCTGGCGCTGGCCAACCGGGACAGCGTGACGCCCTGAACGGCACCGAGTCCAGCACCCACCGACACACCTCCCCAGACGCACGCAAAGGAACTCCATGAGCAAGGTCCTGACCTCCCTCCCCGTCGGCGAACGCGTCGGCATCGCCTTCTCCGGCGGCCTCGACACCTCGGTGGCGGTGGCCTGGATGCGGGCCAAGGGCGCGGTGCCCTGCACCTACACCGCCGACATCGGCCAGTACGACGAGCCGGACATCTCCGGAGTCCCCGAGCGGGCGCTGGAGTACGGCGCCGAGCTCGCCCGGGCCGTCGACTGCCGCCGGATGCTGGTCGAGGAGGGGCTGGCGGCGATGGCGTGCGGCGCCTTCCACATCCGCTCCGGCGGCCGCGCGTACTTCAACACCACGCCGCTCGGCCGCGCCGTGACCGGCACCATGCTGGTCCGCGCGATGCACGAGGACGGCGTCGACATCTGGGGCGACGGCTCGACGTTCAAGGGCAACGACATCGAGCGGTTCTACCGCTACGGGCTGCTGGCGAACCCGTCGCTGCGCATCTACAAGCCCTGGCTGGACGCCGACTTCGTGCACGAGCTCGGCGGCCGGACCGAGATGAGCCAGTGGCTCACCGAGCGGGGGCTGACCTACCGCGACAGCCAGGAGAAGGCGTACTCCACCGACGCCAACATCTGGGGCGCCACCCACGAGGCCAAGACGCTCGAGCACCTCGACGTCTCGCTGGAGTCGGTCGAGCCGATCATGGGCGTCAAGTTCTGGGACCCCGCGGTCGAGATCCTCACCGAGGACGTCACCCTCCGCTTCGAGGCCGGCCGACCGGTGGCCGTCAACGGCAAGCAGTACGACGACGCGGTCGACCTGGTCCACGAGGCCAACACCATCGGCGGCCGGCACGGCTTGGGCATGTCCGACCAGATCGAGAACCGGATCATCGAGGCCAAGTCGCGGGGCATCTACGAGGCGCCCGGCATGGCGCTGCTGTGGATCGGCTACGAGCGCCTGCTCAACGCGATCCACAACGAGGACACGATCGCCAACTACGCCTCGTCCGGGCGGCAGCTGGGCCGGCTGCTCTACGAGGGCCGCTGGCTGGACCCGCAGGCGCTGATGATCCGCGAGTCGATCCAGCGCTGGATCGGCTCGCTGGTCACCGGCGAGGTCACCGTGCGGCTGCGGCGCGGGGAGGACTACACGGTGCTCAAGACCGAGGGGCCGGCGTTCTCCTACCACCCGGACAAGCTGTCGATGGAGCGCACCGACAACGCCGCGTTCGGCCCCACGGACCGGATCGGCCAGCTGACGATGCGCAACCTCGACATCGCCGACTCCCGCTCCAAGCTCGAGCTCTACGCGATCCAGCCGCAGGACCAGGGCCACGTGCTGGTCGAGCACGGCAACCTGCTGGGGGCGCTCGAGCCGGGCGGCGCGGACCGGATCGCGCAGAACCCCGTCGACACCGAGGGACCCGGCGAGCTGGCCCTGGACCATGCCGCCATGGAGTCCGGCACCGACTGAGGTACGCCGACCGCGACGTCCTAACGTGGGCGGCACCCACGCCCGGGACGGAGGACGTCCGGGGCGCACCGAGAGGAACTCGTGACCGAGAAGTCGACCACCAATGCGGGCGCCCTGTGGGGCGGCCGGTTCAGCAGCGGGCCGAGCCCGGAGCTCGCCGCGCTGTCGAAGAGCACCCACTTCGACTGGCGGCTGGCGCCCTACGACCTGGCCGGCTCCCGGGCGCACGCCCGGGTGCTGCACCGGGCCGGGCTGCTCACCGACGCCGAGCTCGACGGGCTGGTCGCCGGGCTGGACCGGCTCTCCGCCCAGGTCGCCTCGGGGGAGGTGGTGGCCGCGGAGTCCGACGAGGACGTGCACGGCGCGCTCGAGCGGCTGCTGCTCGAGGAGGTCGGCACCGACCTCGGCGGCCGACTGCGTGCCGGCCGGTCCCGCAACGACCAGGTGGCCACCCTGTTCAAGGCCTACCTGCGCGACCACGCCCGGGTGGTGGCCGGCCTGCTGGTCGACCTGGTCCAGGCCCTCGCCGACCAGGCCGAGCGGCACCTCGGCGCGGTGATGCCCGGCCGGACGCACCTGCAGCACGCCCAGCCGGTGCTGCTCAGCCACCACCTGCTCGCGCACGCCTGGCCGCTGGTCCGCGACCTCGACCGGCTCGGCGACTGGGACGACCGGGTGGCCGCGGACTCGCCGTACGGCGCCGGTGCGCTGGCCGGCTCGAGCCTCGGCCTCGACCCGCAGCAGGTCGCCCGGGAGCTGGGGTTCACGGACTCCACCCCGAACTCCATCGACGGCACGGCGGCCCGCGACTTCGTCGCCGAGCTGGCCTTCGTGACCGCGATGGTGGGCGTCGACGTCTCGCGGCTCGCCGAGGAGGTGATCCTGTGGGCCACCAAGGAGTTCGACTTCGTGCGCCTGCACGACGGCTTCTCGACCGGGTCCAGCATCATGCCGCAGAAGAAGAACCCCGACATCGCCGAGCTCGCCCGCGGCAAGGCCGGCCGCCTGGTCGGCAACCTCACCGGCCTGCTGGCCACGCTCAAGGCGCTCCCGCTGGCCTACAACCGGGACCTGCAGGAGGACAAGGAGCCGGTCTTCGACTCCGTGGACACCCTGGAGGTGCTGCTGCCGGCGTTCACCGGGATGGTCGCCACGCTCACCTTCCACACCGACCGGATGGCCGAGCTGGCGCCGCAGGGCTTCTCGCTGGCCACCGACGTCGCGGAGTGGCTGGTCCGGCAGCGGGTGCCGTTCCGGGTCGCCCACGAGGTGGCCGGCGCGTGCGTGCGCCGCTGCGAGGAGCTCGGTGTGGACCTCGACCAGCTCACCGACGAGCAGTTCCAGGAGATCTCCGAGCACCTGACCCCGGGGGTGCGGGACGTGCTGACCGTGCAGGGCTCGGTCGGCTCGCGCGACAGCCGCGGCGGCACCGCGCAGGTCCGGGTCACCGAGCAGCTGGCCGAGCTGCGCCTGCGGCTGGACGAGCAGCGTGCCCGGCTGGGCTGAGGCGCTGGTCGGCCCGGTGCCCGAGGTGGCGCGGCGGCTGCTCGGGGCGCGGCTGCACCACGGCGACGTCACGGTGCGGATCACCGAGGTCGAGGCGTACGACGGGCCCAACGACCCCGCCTCGCACGCCTACCGGGGGAGCACCGCCCGCACCGAGGTGATGTTCGGTCCGCCCGGCCACCTCTACGTCTACTTCAGCTACGGGATGCACTGGTGCGCCAACGTGGTCACCGGTGAGGACGGCCGCGGGTCGGCGGTGCTGCTGCGCGCCGGCGAGGTGGTCGCCGGGATCGAGCTGGCCCGCACCCGCCGCGGGGCGAAGGTGCCCGACGTCCGGCTTGCCCGCGGGCCGGCGAACCTGGCCCAGAGCCTCGGCCTGGACCGCTCCAGCAACGGCCTCAGCCTCGAGGACCGGCTCGACCTGCCGGCCGGCGTCGCTGCGTCGGTGCTGTCCGGACCGCGGGTCGGCGTCAGCCAGGCCGCCGACGTCCCGTGGCGGTTCTGGCTGGCCGGTGAGCCGACGGTGTCGGCGTACCGCCGCAGCCCGCGTGCCCCCGCCGGGTCCCGCTGACGGCGCGTCCACGGGAACTGCTGCGGGAGCGGGGCGGGATCCGTCACCATCGGCACCCCACCCGATCGACGGGGAGCGGGCGATCCGGTGAGAGGACGAGCAGATGCGTTGGCGAGGAAGGCGGGCACGCGCCACGCGGCGGCCGGCCACGTCGGCGGACCCGGTGGCCGCGGTGCTCGCGGACGCCGCAGCCGGCGGCCCGTTGGTGCGTCGGTTCCCGGACGTGGAGGCGAGGCTCGAGGAGCTGCCGGGCTGGATCGACGTCGAGGACTCCGGTGAGCTCGAGGGGTACGACACCGTGGTGCGGTTCGGCGACGAGATCGCGTCCTACTGCGACCCGTACGACGACGGCCTGGACCTGGCTCTGGCCGACCAGCCCGGTCTGGACGCGGTGCTGCCCGAGGACCGGGAGGTCGTCTACCTGCGCAGCCCGCTGGCGCTCGCCGACGTGAAGGCGGCGGTGATCCGCGCGGTGCTCGAGGTGAACCGGTCGCCCCGGTCACCGGCGCCGTCCCGCGTGCTGCCGACCGAAGCGGTCGAGGAGCTGGTGGCGACGGTGCGGCCGCTGCTCGAGCAGGCCGGGTTCGCGAACACCCATGCCGGGGTCCGGTACTTCTACCGCGAGGGCCGCGACGGGTTCGTCGGGTCGATCGCCTTCGCGTCGGGGTCGGGCACCTCCGCGGACCGCACCTCGCAGGACGGGCAGGTCTGGGTGATGTCCGGGACGCATCTGCCGGGGATCGGTCGCGACGTCCCGTCGAGCCCGGACCGGGTGGCGCCGGTGCACTGCCACCAGCTCGTCCAGCACTGGGCCGCTCCGACCGCGGACGACCTGCGTCGTCTGCTGGTCGCGGAGGTGCTGCCGGTCCTGGACCTGACCCGCGACCGCGCCGGGCTCGCCACCTGGATCGGCGAGGACCCGACCCGGGTGGGCGTCCCTGACCAGCGGCCGACGTACGCCCGCCTGTTCGCGCAGTGGGGGCAGGCCGACCAGGCCGCCCGGGTGGTGGCTCACCTCGACCGGCACTGGCGGTCGCTACGGGCGCATCCCGACACCGCCGCGGCCCGGGAGCTGATCCGCGCAGCAGCCCGGCGTTAGCTCTCGGGGCCGCCTTGGTGCCGGGCTAGACAACCGGAGGGAGCCGTTCGCGGCGAAACCTGTCGTCGCGCAGATCGGACCGGTCGTCGTGCCAGAGGTGCCGCTGGGCGAACGTGGCATGACAGCGGTTTCAGTTTCAACCAACCTGGGCACCGCATCCCCCGACACTCATCGCTCCCAGGAGGCTGGCATGGCCCTCGGCCTGCTCGATCGCTCACGCACCATTGCCCCACCCGGCTACAACCGCTGGCTGATCCCGCCGGCAGCGCTCGCGATCCACCTGTGCATCGGCCAGGTCTACGCCACCAGCGTCTACAAGAGCTCGCTGGTGACCCACTTCGACTCCAGCCTCACCGCGATCGGCGTCGTCTTCTCGATCGCGATCGTGATGCTCGGCCTCTCGGCCGCCGTGCTCGGCACCTGGGTCGACACCGGAGGTCCGCGGCGCGCGATGGTCGCCGCGGCCGCCGCCTGGTCCATCGGCTTCCTCGTCGGCGCGGCCGGCATCGCCACCGGGCAGCTGTGGCTGCTCTACCTGGGATACGGCGTCATCGGCGGCATCGGCCTGGGCATCGGCTACATCTCGCCGGTCTCCACGTTGATCAAGTGGTTCCCGGACCGGCCGGGTCTGGCCACCGGTCTGGCGATCATGGGCTTCGGCGGCGGCGCCCTGGTCGCCTCCCCGATCTCCAGCCGGCTGCTGGCGCTCTACGACCCGGACTTCGACGCCACCACGACCGGTTCGGTGGCCAGCGGCTCGGCAGTGGCCAGCCTGTTCGTCACCCTGGGCCTGGTCTACCTCGTGGTCATGCTGTTCGGCGCCTGGCTGATCAAGGTCCCGGCCGACGACTGGCGCCCCGAGGGCTTCGAGCCGTCGGCGGTGCGCAGCAAGAGTCTGGTCACCACGGCCAGCGTCTCCGCGGCCAACGCGATCAAGACCCCGCAGTTCTGGCTGCTGTGGACCGTGCTGTTCTGCAACGTCACCGCGGGTATCGGGATCCTCGAGCAGGCCTCGCCGATGATCCAGGACTTCTTCCGCACCGGGGAGACCTCGTCGGTGGCCCCGGCCGCTGCGGCCGGCTTCGTCGGGCTGCTCTCGATCTGCAACATGGCCGGCCGGTTCATCTGGTCCTCGACGTCCGACGTGATCGGCCGCAAGCCGATGTACATGGGCTACCTGGGCATCGGGATCGTGGTCTACGTGCTGCTGGCGCTGATCGGCAGCAGCTCGACCGTGCTGTTCGTGCTGTTCGCCGGCATCATCATCTCCTTCTACGGCGGCGGCTTCTCGACGGCTCCCGCCTACCTGCGCGACCTGTTCGGCACCTACCAGGTCGGCGCCATCCACGGCCGGCTGCTCACCGCCTGGTCGGCCGCCGGCATCGCCGGACCGCTCATCATCAACGGGTTCCTCGACGCCGAGGGCACCCCCGGCCAGCTGACCGCCGCGAACTACCGGCCGGCGCTGCTGACCATGGTGGCGCTGCTGATCGTCGGCTTCGTCGCGAACCTGCTGGTCCGGCCGGTCCCGGAGCGCTTCCATGAGAAGGGCCTGGAGAAGGCGGCCGCGTCGATCGACCGCGAGGACGAGCTGGCCGCGGCCGGCGCGGGCGGCGGCACCGCTACCCGCACCCGGACCGCGACCGCGACCAGCACCCGCCCGGTGCTGCTGGTGGTCTCGTGGGCCGTGGTCGGCATCCCGCTGGTCTACGGCATCTGGCAGACCCTGGTGAAGACCGCGAGCCTGTTCAACTGACCCGTGCGAGACCCGGGGTGGGGGAGCGTTCCCCCACCCCGGGCCGCGGTGCCGGCACCGGCCGACCTAGGGTCGCGTCCATGGCCGACCTCACCGAGTCCACGATCCGCTCCCTGCACCGGCTCGCGGTGCAGAAGCAGGCGAAGGGCCGCGTGCCCGGCCTGTACGCCGGCGTCGTCCGCGGCGGGGGTCTGCTCTGGGGAGAGGGCATCGGCGCCGCGGACCTGTCGCGGCCCGACGTACCGCCGGCTGCCGACGACCAGTTCCTGGTCGCGTCCAACAGCAAGACCTTCACCGCAGTGCTGGTGATGCAGCTGCGTGACGAGGGCCGCCTCGACCTCGACGACACCCTCGACCGGCACATCCCGGAGGTCGCCCACCCCGGCGTGACCATCCGGCAGGCGCTCGCCCACGTCACGGGCATGCAGCGGGAGCCGGTCGGAGACGTCTGGGAGACGCTGGAGAACCCGGACCGCGAGCAGCTGGTCGCCGGCTTCAACGAGGCTGAGCGTGTGCACCGCCCGCACCACCTGTGGCACTACTCGAACCTGGTCTTCTCGATGCTCGGCGAGCTCGTCGCCCGCGCCGACGGCCGCGACTGGTACGACTCCCTGAAGGCCCGGATCCTCGACCCGCTGGAGATGCGGCGGACCACCGTGGGGCCCTCCGGCCCGGCGGTGTCGGGCTACTACGTGCCGCCGCACACCGACGTCCCGGTGCCCGAGCCGGTGCTCGACCTGAAGGCGCTCGCCGCCTGCGGCGGACTGGCCAGCACCGCCGACGACATGGCCCGCTGGTCCGCATTCGTGGCGAGTCCGGTCGAGGAGGTGCTCGCGCCGGCGACGCTGGAGGAGATGTGCGAGCCCCAGATCATGATGGATCGGCAGCGCTGGAGCGCCGCCTTCGGGCTCGGCTTCATGCTGATCCGCTCCGGTGACCGCACGTACGTCGGCCACACCGGCGGCATGCCCGGCCACATCACCGGGCTGTTCACCGACCGCACGGCCGGCACCGGCGGACTGGTGCTGATGAACTCCACCAGCAGCCCGGACCCGGCCGCCTTCGCCATCGAGCTGGCCGACCACGTCACCGAGCACGACCCCGTCGCCCCGGAGGTGTGGCGACCCGGCACGTCGGTGCCGGAGGAGCTCACCGGGGTGGTCGGAGTCTGGTACTCCGAGGGCTCGCCCTTCGTCTTCAGCGTCCGGGAGGGACGCCTCGAGGCGCGCGCCCAGGGGCTGCCCGAGCACAAGCCGTCCTCCCGCTTCGAGAAGGTCGCCGACGACGTCTACCGCACCACCCACGGCCGGGAGGCCGGGGAGCTGCTGCGCCTGACCCGCGACGAACACGGCACCGTGACGAAGATGAACTGGGCGACGTACCTCGTGACCCGGGAGCCGCTGGCGTTCGGCGAGTGGCTCTGACCCGGCTCCGGCGCGGGCCCGCCCCCGGCAATCCGGTTGCGCGCCGACAGGTCCGGTAAGGCAGGCTGGAAGCCAGACCGAACGACGAAAGGCCCGGCGTGAGCACCGACCCCCATCTGTTCGACGATCTCGAGTGGCGCGGACTCGTCGCCCACTCGACGGACCCCGACGCCCTGCGCGAGGCGCTGAAGGCCGGCCCGGTCCGTTTCTACGTCGGGTTCGATCCCACGGCGCCGAGCCTGCACATGGGCAACCTCCTGCAGATCCTCACCGCCCGTCGCCTGCAGCAGGGAGGGCACGTCCCCTACGCACTGGTCGGCGGTGCGACCGGCATGATCGGGGACCCGCGCGAGTCGGGGGAGCGGACGCTGAACTCCCTGGACGTGGTGAAGGACTGGGTCGAGCGGGTGCGCGGCCAGATCGAGCCGTTCCTCTCCTTCGAGGGAGAGAACGCCGCGACGATGGTCAACAACTACGACTGGACCGCGAGCATGTCGGTCATCGACTTCCTGCGCGACATCGGCAAGCACTTCCCGGTCAACCGGATGCTCGCGCGCGACGTCGTCAGCCGCCGACTCGAGGCGGGCATCAGCTACACCGAGTTCAGCTACATCCTCCTGCAGTCGATGGACTACCTGACCCTGCACCGCGACCACGGCGTCACGCTGCAGTTCGGCGGCAGCGACCAGTGGGGCAACCTCACCGGGGGCGTCGAACTGGTCCGCCGCTCCGACGGCGTCCGGGTGCACGCCTTCGCCACCCCGCTGGTGACCCGCGCGGACGGCACGAAGTACGGCAAGACCGAAGGGGGAGCGCTGTGGCTGGACCCGCAGATGCTCTCCCCCTACGCCTTCCACCAGTTCTGGCTCAACGTCGAGGACGAGAAGGTCGGCGAGCTGCTCCGGCTCTTCACCTTCCTCGGACACGAGGAGATCGAGGAGCTGGAGCGGCAGACCGCCGAGACGCCGTACCTCCGAGCCGGGCAGAAGGCCCTCGCCGACGAGGTGACCACGCTGGTCCACGGGGCCGACGAGACCGCACAGGCCAAGGCCGCCGCCGCGGCGCTCTTCGGGACCGGGGAGCTGGCCGGGCTCGACGTCGCCACCCTGGGCGCCGCCCTGCGTGAAGCCGGCGCGGTGCAGGTCCCCGCCACCGAGGAGCTGCCCACCGTGGTCGAGCTCCTGGTCAGCAGCGGGCTCTGCGCCAGCAAGGGCGAGGCACGGCGCACGGTGGGGGAGGGCGGCGCCTACGTGAACAACCAGCGGGTCACCGACCCCGAGCACCGCGCGGCCGGCACCGACCTGATCGGCGGCACGTGGCTCGTGCTGCGCCGCGGCAAGAAGAAGCTCGCGGGCATCGAGCTCCGCCGACCCTGAAGGACGTCGACTGACACCGGCGGCGGCCCGGACATGCGGGCGAACCGGGACGTAGCGGGGCGTGTGAGCGGGGCCACCGTGCCCGGATTTGCGCGCAGCCAAACGGGTGGTTAATGTTCTGTCTGTCGCCGGGTGCGGCGGGATGCAAGGCCCTGGTGGGGTCGGGTGTTCGGCCCTGGTTTGATAACTTCCTTCTTCTGCTGGTCCTTTGGGGCTGGGTTCGTGTGTGCCCTGTTGTGGGTGTGTGTGGGTCTGGTTGTGGGGGTCTGGTGGTGGGTGGGGGTTGCTGGTCTGGGTTCGACTGGGGTTGGTTTTGACTCTGGTGGGTGTGGTCCGGTAAGTTTGGTCAGGTTGCCCCTGGGTCTGGTTGTGAGGCTGGGCGGGGTGCGCGTTTGATTCTTGAGAACTCAACAGTGTGCTAAAAGTCGACGAATTAATTTGTAACGCCAGTCGGCAGGTTGCGGGGATGGTTCCTGGTCTTTGGCTGGGGGTTGTTTCCGGTATCTGTTGGTTGTTTTGATTCCTTTGGTAGGACGCCTCGTTTCCACTTGGTTGTGGGGGTGGGGTTGTTTTGCCGGGATTCTTTCTGTGAGTCGATGATGCTCGCCTTTCTGGCCTTTGGGTTGGTGGGTGGGGTTGTCAAGAGTATTCAACGGAGAGTTTGATCCTGGCTCAGGACGAACGCTGGCGGCGTGCTTAACACATGCAAGTCGAGCGGTAAGGCCCTTCGGGGTACACGAGCGGCGAACGGGTGAGTAACACGTGAGCAATCTGCCCTTCACACGGGGATAACTTCGGGAAACCGAAGCTAATACCCGATATGACCACTTCAGGCATCTGATGGTGGTGGAAAGTTCCGGCGGTGAAGGATGAGCTCGCGGCCTATCAGCTTGTTGGTGGGGTAATGGCCCACCAAGGCAACGACGGGTAGCCGGCCTGAGAGGGTGACCGGCCACACTGGGACTGAGACACGGCCCAGACTCCTACGGGAGGCAGCAGTGGGGAATATTGGACAATGGGCGAAAGCCTGATCCAGCAACGCCGCGTGAGGGATGACGGCCTTCGGGTTGTAAACCTCTTTCAGCAGGGACGAAGCGCAAGTGACGGTACCTGCAGAAGAAGCACCGGCCAACTACGTGCCAGCAGCCGCGGTAATACGTAGGGTGCGAGCGTTGTCCGGAATTATTGGGCGTAAAGGGCTCGTAGGCGGTTTGTCGCGTCGGGAGTGAAAACTCAGGGCTTAACCCTGAGCCTGCTTCCGATACGGGCAGACTAGAGGTATGCAGGGGAGAACGGAATTCCTGGTGTAGCGGTGAAATGCGCAGATATCAGGAGGAACACCGGTGGCGAAGGCGGTTCTCTGGGCATTACCTGACGCTGAGGAGCGAAAGTGTGGGGAGCGAACAGGATTAGATACCCTGGTAGTCCACACCGTAAACGTTGGGCGCTAGGTGTGGGACTCATTCCACGAGTTCCGTGCCGCAGCTAACGCATTAAGCGCCCCGCCTGGGGAGTACGGCCGCAAGGCTAAAACTCAAAGGAATTGACGGGGGCCCGCACAAGCGGCGGAGCATGCGGATTAATTCGATGCAACGCGAAGAACCTTACCTGGGTTTGACATATGCCGGTAAGCCGTAGAGATACGGCCCCTTTTAGTCGGTATACAGGTGGTGCATGGCTGTCGTCAGCTCGTGTCGTGAGATGTTGGGTTAAGTCCCGCAACGAGCGCAACCCTCGTCTTATGTTGCCAGCACGTAATGGTGGGGACTCATAAGAGACTGCCGGGGTCAACTCGGAGGAAGGTGGGGATGACGTCAAGTCATCATGCCCCTTATGTCCAGGGCTTCACGCATGCTACAATGGCCGGTACAAAGGGCTGCGATACCGCAAGGTGGAGCGAATCCCAAAAAGCCGGTCTCAGTTCGGATTGGGGTCTGCAACTCGACCCCATGAAGTCGGAGTCGCTAGTAATCGCAGATCAGCAACGCTGCGGTGAATACGTTCCCGGGCCTTGTACACACCGCCCGTCACGTCACGAAAGTCGGCAACACCCGAAGCCGGTGGCCCAACCCCTTGTGGGAGGGAGCCGTCGAAGGTGGGGCTGGCGATTGGGACGAAGTCGTAACAAGGTAGCCGTACCGGAAGGTGCGGCTGGATCACCTCCTTTCTAAGGAGCATGTGGCAGGCCACGCCTCTTCGGGGGTGTGGGATCACTGTCTGGCTGTCTGTGTTCATGGGCGAATGTTCCGTGCGCAGGCGATGCTTTCTAGTGGAACGTCGACTATTTGGTCTGTTCGGGGTTATGTCTCGTGAGTACTGTCGGTTCGCCGGCGTGGAAATCCGAGGTGGCGTCCTGGGTGGGTCTAGCACACTGTTGGGTCCTGAGGGATCGAGCGATCGATCATCTCTTGTGGGCCATCGTTCTGTGAACTGCCTCGTGTTCGGCCGGATTCGGCTGGTGGGGGTGGGCGCAGGTTCTGCGGTGGGACTGCCCGTAATTTGAGAACTACACAGTGGACGCGAGCATCTTTGTAGCAAGACAAGCTACTAAGGGCACATGGTGGATGCCTTGGCACCAAGAGCCGATGAAGGACGTAGGAGCCTGCGATAAGCCCCGGGAAGTTGGCAACCGAGCTGTGATCCGGGGATTTCCGAATGGGGAAACCCAGCTGGAGTCATGTCCAGTTACCCGCATCTGAACACATAGGGTGCGTGGAGGGAACGTGGGGAAGTGAAACATCTCAGTACCCACAGGAAGAGAAAACAAAAGTGATTCCGAGAGTAGTGGCGAGCGAAATCGGAAGAGGCCAAACCTATTGCGTGTGATAGCCGGCAGGCGTTGCGCAGTGGGGGTTGTGGGGCCGTTTGGCTGGGTCTGCCGTCCCAGCGCAGAGTAAGAAACCATCGTTGAAGTTGAAGTGGACTGGAAAGTCCCGGCGTAGAGGGTGATACCCCCGTACACGTAAGACGATGGCTCTGTAACGTCACCCCAAGTAACACGGAACCCCTGAAATTCCGTGTGAATCTGGCGGGACCACCCGTTAAGCCTAAATACTCCTTGGTGACCGATAGCGGACAAGTACCGTGAGGGAAAGGTGAAAAGTACCCCTGGCGGGGAGTGAAATAGTACCTGAAACCATGTGCCTACAATCCGTCGGAGCGAGATTTCGATCTTGTGACGGCGTGCCTTTTGAAGAATGAGCCTGCGAGTTTGCGTTGTGTGGCGAGGTTAACCCGTGTGGGGAAGCCGTAGCGAAAGCGAGTCCGAATAGGGCGTTTGAGTCGCACGACCAAGACCCGAAGCGGAGTGATCTATCCATGGGCAGGTTGAAGCGCGGGTAAGACCGCGTGGAGGACCGAACCCACCAGGGTTGAAAACCTGGGGGATGACCTGTGGATAGGGGTGAAAGGCCAATCAAACTCCGTGATAGCTGGTTCTCCCCGAAATGCATTTAGGTGCAGCGTCGCGTGTTTCTTACCGGAGGTAGAGCACTGGATGGTCTAGGGGGCCCACAAGCTTACCGAAATCAACCAAACTCCGAATGCCGGTAAGTGAGAGCGCGGCAGTGAGACTGCGGGGGATAAGCTCCGTAGTCGAGAGGGAAACAGCCCAGACCATCAGCTAAGGTCCCTAAGCGATAACTAAGTGGAAAAGGATGTGGAGTCGCACAGACAACCAGGAGGTTGGCTTAGAAGCAGCCACCCTTGAAAGAGTGCGTAATAGCTCACTGGTCAAGTGATTCCGCGCCGACAATGTAGCGGGGCTCAAGTTATCCACCGAAGCTATGGCATTCATGCGTGAGCCCGGCCTCCTTTGGGGGTCCAGGTGCGTGGATGGGTAGGGGAGCGTCGTATGGCGAGTGAAGCGGCGGAGTGATCCAGTCGTGGACGCCATACGAGTGAGAATGCAGGCATGAGTAGCGAATGAGGAGCGAGAAACTCCTCCGCCGAATGATCAAGGGTTCCAGGGTCAAGCTAATCTGCCCTGGGTAAGTCGGGACCTAAGGCGAGGCCGACAGGCGTAGTCGATGGACAACGGGTTGATATTCCCGTACCGGCAAAACAGCGCCCATGACGAACCCAGTGATGCTAAGTGCCCGAAACCTTCTAGATCCCTTCGGGGACGTGGAGGCGGAGCGCATGACCCGAACTGGTAGTAGTCAAGCGATGGGGTGACGCAGGAAGGTAGTCCAACCGTGGCGATGGTTGCCCACGGCTAAGGATGTAGGGCGAGACGTAGGCAAATCCGCGTCTCTTGTGCCTGAGATCTGATGGGGAGCCCTTAAGGGCGAAGTGGATGATCCTATGCTGTCGAGAAAAACCTCTAGCGAGCTGTGCGCCGCCCGTACCCCAAACCGACTCAGGTGATCAGGTAGAGAATACCAAGGCGATCGAGTGAACCATGGTTAAGGAACTCGGCAAAATGCCCCCGTAACTTCGGGAGAAGGGGGGCCGGATCCGTGACTCACCTTGCGTGAGGAAGCGGTGATGGCCGCAGAGACCAGGCCCAAGCGACTGTTTACTAAAAACACAGGTCCGTGCGAAGTCGTAAGACGATGTATACGGACTGACTCCTGCCCGGTGCTGGAAGGTTAAGGGGACGTGTTAGTTCTTCGGAGCGAAGCGCAGAACTTAAGCCCCAGTAAACGGCGGTGGTAACTATAACCATCCTAAGGTAGCGAAATTCCTTGTCGGGTAAGTTCCGACCTGCACGAATGGAGTAACGACTTGGGCGCTGTCTCAACCGTGGACTCGGCGAAATTGCACTACGAGTAAAGATGCTCGTTACGCGCGGCAGGACGGAAAGACCCCGGGACCTTTACTACAATTTGGTATTGGTGTTTGGTTCGGCTTGTGTAGGATAGGTGGGAGGCTGTGAAACTCGGACGCCAGTTCGGGTGGAGCCAACGTTGAAATACCACTCTGGTCGTACTAGATATCTAACCTAGGTCCGTTATCCGGATCAGGGACAGTGCCTGATGGGTAGTTTAACTGGGGCGGTTGCCTCCTAAAATGTAACGGAGGCGCCCAAAGGTTCCCTCAGCCTGGTTGGCAATCAGGTTTCGAGTGTAAGTGCACAAGGGAGCTTGACTGTGAGACAGACATGTCGAGCAGGGACGAAAGTCGGGACTAGTGATCCGGCGCTGGCATGTGGAAGCGGCGTCGCTCAACGGATAAAAGGTACCCCGGGGATAACAGGCTGATCTTCCCCAAGAGTCCATATCGACGGGATGGTTTGGCACCTCGATGTCGGCTCGTCGCATCCTGGGGCTGGAGTAGGTCCCAAGGGTTGGGCTGTTCGCCCATTAAAGCGGCACGCGAGCTGGGTTTAGAACGTCGTGAGACAGTTCGGTCCCTATCCGCCGCGCGCGCAGGAAACTTGAGAAAGGCTGTCCCTAGTACGAGAGGACCGGGATGGACGAACCTCTGGTGTGCCAGTTGTTCCGCCAGGAGCACGGCTGGTTTGCTACGTTCGGAAGTGATAACCGCTGAAAGCATCTAAGCGGGAAGCACGTTTCAAGATGAGGTTTCCCACCGGGTTAACCGGGTAAGGCCCCCAGCAGACTACTGGGTTGATAGGCCGGAGGTGTACAGCAGTAATGCCTAGCCGACCGGTACTAATAGGCCGAGGGCTTGTCCCTCAAAGATGTTGCGCGTCCACTGTGTGGTTCCCGAGTTACGGTCGGGAAACCCCCCATGCACCACCCACAGCCCCCCACTTTTCGTGGGGCAGCTGGTGGGAGGCTGTCAGGGTGAGGGGTTTCGACCAGATAACTCCATAGAGTTTCGGCGGCCATAGCGAAATGGGAAACACCCGGATCCATTCCGAACCCGGAAGTTAAGCCTTTCAGCGCCGATGGTACTGCAACCGGGAGGTTGTGGGAGAGTAGGACGTCGCCGGACAACACTTTGCCGAAGAGGCCACCCCCAGGGGTGGCCTCTTCCGCATTTCCGGACCTGGGCGCCGCCGGCCGGCGGGCGTTGCCCCCGGTGGAGCGCCCCGAGGTCCGAGGCGGAAGAATGCGGCACGCACCGAAGCACCAGGCAGCTCAGCAGCTCAACTCCAGAAGGGAACCCATCGTGGTCGAAGCACGTGGACAAGGACCCCGCCGTGGCGGTGACCGCCCGCGCAGTGGCGACCGGGCCCGTGGCACCGACAAGCCGCGTGGGGGCGCGACCTCGGCGGCCGGCGGCCGGCGTGACTCGAGCCGGGGCGAGAGCCGCGGGGAGAGCCGGGACCGCCGCCCGGGTCAGGACCGCACCGGGAACCGGCGCGCAGGCGACCGCGAGGAGCGCACCCAGCGGGTCGACCAGGAGACCTACGACGGTCCGCCGCTGAACGAGGAGATCACCGGCCGCGAGCTGGGTCGCGATGTGCTGCAGCAGCTGAAGGGTCTTCCGGAGAAGCTGGCCACCCGGGTCGCCCGGCACCTCGTGGCCGCCGCCGAGTTGATCGACGACGACCCGCAGACGGCGTACCGGCACACCCTGGCGGCGCGAGCCCGTGCCTCACGGATCGCCGTGGTCCGCGAAGCGTGCGGGGAAGCCGCGTACCACGCCGGGGAGTACGCCGAGGCGCTCTCGGAGCTGCGCGCGGCGAAGCGCATGAACGGCAACACCGACTACCTGGCGGTGATGGCGGACTGCGAGCGCGCCCTCGGCCGACCCGAGAAGGCGCTGGCACTGGCGCAGAGCCCGGCCGTGCCCAAGCTCGAGGACAGCCTCAAGGCCGAGATGACCATCGTCGAGGCCGGAGCTCGCCGTGATCTCGGCGAGCTCGACAGCGCGCTGCGCACCTTGGAGAACGCTCCGTTGCGCTCGCAGTCCCGGGCCGACTGGGTGGTGCGGCTGCGCTACGCCTACGCCGACACCCTCGCGGCCGCCGGCCGGACCGCGGAGGCGATCGAGTGGTTCCACCGCACCGTCGGTGCCGACGGCAACGAGATCACCGACGCGGCGGAGCGCGCCGCGGAGCTCGAGCGCCAGACCTCGGCCTGAGCGCAGCGTCGCGGGCCGGATTTCGAGGCGCTTCGTCCACAGGGCCGCTCTGTCCCTGGCGCTGAGCGGCCGGGCGGCAGGTGCCGGCACCGGCCGCGATGCTGGTGGCTGGAGGTGGTGACCATGGCGCAGGTCGTGGACGAGGCCGTGGACGGGGCGGCGGCCGAGACGGAGAGCGGCGACGGGCCGGTCAACGAGGTGGTGCTGGTCGGCCGGTTGACGGTCGTGCCCGAGGAGCGGGTGCTGCCCAGCGGCGACCGGATCGTCGGCTTCCGGCTGTCGGTGCCGCGGAGGGCGACCCCGATGGGCAAGGGCTCGCGCCAGACCCGCGACTGGGTCGACTGCGTGACCGCGTCCGCGCGTTGCCGACGGTCCGCGCTGCGCTGGAGCGTGGGGGACGAGGTGCAGGTGCGCGGCGTCCTGCGTCGGCGGTTCGTCCGCGGCGCGGGTGCGGCCGGCACCCGGCTCGAGGTCGAGGTGCTGCAGGCCCGGCGCCAGGGAGCAGCCCGTTGACCCGGCTCAGGCGTCGCGAAGGTCTCGCATCACGACTCCCATGCGCGGCTTGGGGGAGAACGAGGTCGACTTGCGGGGCATCCGCAGACCGCGGGCCGCCGCGTCCATCACCTGCGCCAGCGTCGGCGGCCGCACCGCGACGACCAGACCGGGCTGCCGGCTGGTGGCGTTCAGCGCCTGGTCGAGACTGTGGTGGTAGCCGACCTGCTGGTCGGCCACGTGCCAGGCCGGCAGCAGCGACTCGTGCAGGACGGTCGCGTCCACCTCGTGGGTGCGCTTGGTGCGCAGCACGGCCCAGGCCTGACCGTCGCTGACGGCGAACGCGGCCATGTCGTCGTCGGGGTCGGTCCAACAGCTGAGCGCGCGTTCGCGGTCGGTGAGCACCTCGAAGGAGTCTCCCCGCTGCTCGCTCAGCTCACTGAGGTCCGACAACGTCACCGCGGCCACCGAGCGGTGGATCGGCCCGATCCGCAGGGCCTGGTCGTTCTGGTCGACCAGCATGGCCAGCCCGAAGTCCCACGGCGACTCCTCGGGGGCGTCTGTTCACCGCGCAGGTGGTGCTGCAGGGCCAGGTAGGCCGCGTACCGGTGGTGCCCGTCGGCGATGAGGGCCTGCGAGCCGGCGATCTCCGCGGCGACCTCGCCGTGGAAGGCCGGGTCGGTGACGGCCCACAGCCGGTGGGCGCTGCCGTCCAGGGCCACGAAGTCCGCGACCGGTTCGCCTGCGACCGCGCCGTCGACCAAGGTGCGCAGCTCGGCGCTGCCCTCGTGGACGAGCAGGATCGGCTCGAGGTTGGTGCGGGTGGTGCGCATCAGGACGGTGCGGTCGTCGACCGGCTCCGGCATCACGTCCTCGTGCGGAAGGATCACCCGCTCCTCCTCCTCGCGGAGCGCGACCGCACCGATCAGGCCGCGGACGGTCATCTGCTCGGCGGTGTACTCATAGACGTAGAGGGCCGGCTCGTCGTCGGCACGGAGGTAGGACTGGTCCCGCCAGGCCTCGAGCCGCTCCCGGACGGCCACGTAGGGACGCTCGTACCTGCGTGAGAGGATCAGCCGCACGATGTTGTGCCGGTTCGCCTGCTCGAGCGACCGCACCGTGTCGGCGTCCAGGACGTCGTAGGGCGGCGAGATCACGCTCGAGAGGCTGCCCACGGTCTCGGCGGCGAACCGCAGCCCGCGGAACGGCGCGAGCCGCAGCGGACGCCGTCCGGCGGGGTCGGGTGGGGAGACGCTGGCCATCGCTGCATCGTACGAGAGCCCGCACCGGGCCGAGGAAAGGTGGTCGTGTGCTGCACGAGTCCGAGGTCCCCCTCTGGGACCACTACGACGTCGCCCTGCTCGACCTCGACGGCGTCGTCTACGTCGGGCCTGACGCCGTGCCCGACGCACCCGAGCACCTCGGGCGGGCCGCGGCCGCCGGCATGCGGCTGGCCTACGTCACCAACAACGCCGCCCGTCCGCCGCGCCGGGTGGCCGAGCACCTGCAGGCGCTCGGCGTGCCGGCTCGCGAGGAGGACGTCGTGACCAGCGCGCAGGCGGCCGCCCGGCTGCTCGCCGACCGCTGCCGGCCCGGCGACCCGGTCTACGTGATCGGCGGCGAGGGACTCTTCGAGGCGCTCACCGAGCTCGGGCTGCGTCCGGTGCAGTCGCCGGAGGACGCCCCGGTCGCAGTGGTCTCGGGCTACCACCGCGACCTGCGGTGGGGCACCGTGACCGACGGCGCCATCCTGGTCGCCTCCGGGCTGCCCTGGGTGGCGTCCAACACCGACGTCAGCGTGCCCACCCCGCACGGGCCGGGACCGGGCAACGGGGTGCTCGTCGAGGCCGTGGCCCGGTTCACGGGCAGGAGCCCCGAGGTCGCCGGCAAGCCGATGCCGCCGCTGTTCGAGGAGACCGTTCGACGGGTCGGCGGCCAGCGGCCGCTCGTCGTCGGCGACCGGCTCGACACCGACATCGAGGGCGCCGCTCGCAGCGAGCTCGACAGCCTGCTCGTCCTCACCGGGGTCACCGGGCTGCCCGAGCTGGTCGCGGCCGCCCCGCAGCAGCGGCCGACCTACCTCTCCCTCGACCTCGGCGGGCTCGGTGAGGGCCATCCCCGGGTCGAGGCCGACGCCGACGGGACCGCCCGCCTCGGCGGCTGGCACGCCGAGGTCCGCGACGGCGCCGTCCGCGTCGCCGGCGACGGAGACGCGGTCGACTGGTGGCGCACGGTCGCGGTGGTGGCCTGGCGGCACCTGGACGCCACCGGGGAGCGCGCCGCCGTCGACGGGCTGCGAGTGCCCGGTAGCGTGAGCGACGGAGCAGCCGGAGACCAGCCCGGCGCCCGACCCCGAGTCAGTGAGGTCTCGTGAGCCAGACGCCCGCCGAACCGCCCGTGGTGACCGGCCACGCCGACGTCGACGCCGTCCTCGTGAGCCTCGAGGACCTCGCCGATCGACCCGTCGCGGAGCACGTCGCGGTCTTCGAGTCCGCCCATGAACGTCTCCGCGCCGCGCTGACCGACGTCTCCGACCCGAACGTCTGACGTCGACCCGACTCGATGCCTCCCCGTCGCCTCCGTCTGGACGCCGAGCTGGTCCGCCGCGGTCTGGCCCGGTCACGTGAGCATGCCAGCGAGCTGATCAGCGCCGGCCGGGTCCGGGTCGGCGGAGCACGGGCCACCAAGCCCGCGACCGGGGTGACCACCGACGTGGCCCTGCTGGTGACCGAGGACCCGGACCGCCCCGACTACGTCTCCCGCGGCGGCCACAAGCTCGCCGGTGCCCTCAGCGTCTTCGCCGACGCGGGCCTCACCGTCCGGGGCCGGCGGTGCCTCGACGCGGGAGCCTCCACCGGCGGCTTCACCGACGTGCTGCTGCGGGCAGGCGCGGCCGAGGTGGTCGCCGTGGACGTCGGCTACGGCCAGCTCGCCTGGTCGCTGCAGCAGGACCCGCGCGTCGTCGTCCACGACCGCACCAACATCCGCGACCTCCAGCCGGACCTGGTGGGGGAGCCGGTCGAGCTCGTGGTCGGCGACCTCTCGTTCATCAGCCTCGAGCTGGTCCTCGATCCGCTGATCAGGGTGACCCGGCCCGGCGGCGACCTGGTCCTGATGGTCAAGCCGCAGTTCGAGGTCGGCCGCGAGCGGGTCGGCAAGGGCGGCGTGGTGCGGGACCTGGCGCTCCGGGCCGACGCGGTCAGCTCGGTGGTCGCGGCTGCCTCCGGCCGGGGCTGGTCCTGCCGGGCGGTCACCACCAGCCCGCTGCCCGGCCCCTCGGGCAACGTGGAGTTCTTCGTCTGGCTGCGTCGCGACACCGACGTGGTCGTCGGCCCCGAGGAGATCGAGGCGGAGGTCCGTCGTACGCCGGCACCGGGCGCGCCGGATGAGAAGGTGGAACGGTGAGGGACAACGAAGGTCGGCGCGTCCTGGTCATCGCGCACACCGGGCGCGCCGACGCGCGTGAGGTCGCATCCCGGTTCTGCAAGGCGGTGATCGGGCACGGCCTGGCGGTGCGGCTGCTCGCCGACGAGGCAGTGGACGTCGACGTCCCCGGCGTCGAGCGGGCCGGTTCCGTGGACGACGCTGCCGCCGACTGCGAGATCGCGGTGGTCTTCGGCGGCGACGGCACGCTGTTGCGCGCGGCCGAGATCACCCGGGAGCACGGCACCCCGCTGCTGGGCGTCAACCTGGGGCACGTCGGCTTCCTCGCCGAGGCCGAGCACGACGACGTCGAGTCCACGATCAGCGCGGTGGTCAACCGCCGCTACGCCGCCGAGGAGCGGCTCACCCTCGACGTCCGGGTCTTCCGCGACAAGGAGCTGGTGGCGACGACCTGGGCGCTCAACGAGGCCAGCGTCGAGAAGGCGGCCCGCGAGCGGATGCTGGAGGTCGTCGTGGAGATCGACGGCCGACCGCTCTCCCGGTGGGGCTGCGACGGCGTGGTGTGCGCGACGCCGACCGGCTCCACCGCCTACAACTTCAGCGCCGGCGGCCCGATCGTGTGGCCCGACGTCGAGGCGTTGCTGATGGTGCCGATCAGCGCGCACGCGCTGTTCGCGCGACCGCTGGTGGTCTCGCCGACCTCGGTGCTGGCCGTCGAGGTGCTCGAGCGCAACGAGGGCGCCGGGGTGCTCTGGTGCGACGGCCGCCGCACCGTCGAGCTGCCGCCCGGCGCCCGGATCGAGGTGCGCCGCCATCGCCAGCCGGTCCGGCTCGCGCGGCTGCACCAGGCACCGTTCACCGATCGGCTGGTCGCCAAGTTCGACCTGCCGGTCACCGGGTGGCGCGGCGCCGCGGAGCGCCGGCGCCGCGGGGGAGGCCTGGATGCTTGAGGAGATCCGGATCCGCGGCCTCGGCGTGATCGAGGAGTCGGTGCTCGAGCTCGGGCCCGGCTTCACCGCGATCACCGGTGAGACCGGGGCCGGCAAGACCATGGTCGTGACCGCCCTCGGGCTGCTGCTCGGCGCCCGCGCGGACGCCGGCTCGGTCCGCACCGGCGCCCGCGCGGCGCGGGTGGAAGGCCTGGTCCGGGTCGCGCACGGCGCGGCCTGGGCCGACGGGCTGACCGCCGAGGTCGACAAGGTCGGCGGCGAGATCGACGACGGCGCGCTCGTGGTGGCCCGGCAGATCTCGGCCGAGGGCCGTTCCCGTGCCTTCGTCGGCGGCGCCTCCTGCCCGGTCGGGGCGCTGGCTGCCCTGATCGACCCGCTGGTCGCCGTGCACGGGCAGTCCGACCAGCACCGGTTGCTGCAGCCGGCGGCGCAGCGCGAGAACCTGGACCGGTTCGCCGGACCGGACGCCGCCGCGGCGCGGGCCGAGTACGCCGTCGGCTTCCGCCGGCTGCGCGAGACCGAGCGCGAGCTCACCGAGGTGGTCGAGTCGGCGCGTGAGCGGGCCCGGGAGGCCGACCTGCTGCGCTTCGGGCTCGTTGAGGTCGAGGCGGTGGCACCCCGGGCGGGGGAGGAGGACGAGCTCGCCGCGGAGGAGTCGCGGCTGGGCTACGCCGACACCCTGCGCGCCGCCGCCGAGCAGGCACGCGAGGCGCTCTCGGCCGAGGAGAGCGGCCCCGACGCGCTCGGGGCGGTCTCCGCCGCGCGGCGCCTGCTCGACGGGGTCCGCGAGCACGACCCGGAGGTCGCCGGCCTGGCGGACCGGCTGGCCGAGGTCAGCTACCTGCTGGCCGACGTGGCGGCCGACGTGGCGTCGTACGCCGCCGGCATCGACACCGACCCGGCCCGGCTGGCGGCCGTCTCCGAACGTCGCGCCGCCCTGACCGCGCTGACCCGCAAGTACGGCGACACCCTCGAGGAGGTCCTCGCCTGGGCCGAGGCCGGCGCCGCCCGGCTGAACGACCTCGACGGCACCGACGAGCGGATCGAGGAGCTCCGCGGCCGACGTGAGGAGCTGCGGAGCAGCCTGGCCGGGACCGCTGCCCGGCTCTCCGCGATCCGCACCGAGGCCGCCGGCCGGCTCGGTGCGGTCGTCACCGAGGAGCTCACCGCGCTGGCGATGCCGCACGCCGCGGTCACCGTGCGGGTCACCCAGCTCGACGGCGAGGACGGCCTGCCCGTCGAGGGGCGCACCCTGCGGTTCGGTCCCAGCGGCGTCGACGAGGTCGAGCTGCTGCTGGCCGCCAACCCCGGTGCCGAGCCCAGGCCGCTGGGCAAGGGCGCCAGCGGTGGCGAGCTGTCCCGGGTGATGCTGGCCGTCGAGGTCGCGCTGGCGGCGAGCAACCCGGTGCCGACCTTCGTCTTCGACGAGGTCGACGCCGGTGTCGGCGGCAAGGCTGCCGTCGAGGTCGGGCGCCGGCTGTCGATCCTCGCCCGGCACGCCCAGGTGCTGGTGGTCACCCACCTGCCGCAGGTCGCCGCCTTCGCCGACCAGCACGTCGTGGTGCGCAAGAGCAGCGACGGGACGGTCACCACCTCGGGCCTGTCCACGCTCGACGACGCCAGCCGGGTCCGCGAGCTCTCCCGGATGCTCGCCGGGCTCGAGGACTCCGACACCGCCCTCGCGCACGCCGAGGAGCTGCTGGCCACCGCCCAGGAGTCGCGGCCGGTGTGACCGGCGGCACGCGCCCGCGCCCCAAGGGTCGCCGGGGCACGCCGCCGAGGTCCGCGGAACCGTTGGCCGCGCGTGTCATGCTGGCGGCGCCATGAAGTTCCCCTCCCGCCAGACGCCCCACGCGAGCCTGCCCGGGATCACCGGCACCGCCCGCGTCGACCGCCGCACCCAGGCCGTGACCCGGCGGATCCGACCCGGCGACATCGCCGTCATCGACCACCTGGACCTCGACCGAGCCCACGCCGAGGCGCTGCGTGACGCCGGTGCCGCCGCGGTGGTGGACGCCGCCTCCCTGATCTCCGGGCGGTACCCGAACCTCGGGCCGGATCTGCTGGCCCAGGCCGGGGTGGTGATGGTCGACGAGGTCGGTGCCGACGCGTTGAAGGAGATCCGCGACGGCAGCACCCTGCGCGTCCACGACGGTCGGGTGTTCGCCGGCGAGGAGCTGGTGGCCACCGGACGGGCGCTCACCCCGGAGAAGCTCGCCGCCCAGATGGAGGAGGCCCGCGGTGGCCTCGCGACCCAGCTGCAGAGCTTCACCCACAACACGACCGAGTTCCTGCGCCGCGAGCAGGACCTGCTGCTGCACGGCCAAGGGGTGCCGACGCTGACCACCCGCGTCCACGGCCGTCCGGTCGTGGTGGTGGTGCGCGGCTACGACTACCGCGAGGACCTGCGCCGGCTGCGACGCTTCATCCGCGAGCAACGGCCGGTGCTGGTCGGGGTCGACGCCGGTGCCGACGCGCTGGTCGCCGCGGGCCACCGTCCCGACGTGGTCGTGGTCGGCGAGGACGGTCTCGCCCAGAGCAACACCGGCGGCGACCAGGGCCAGACCGTCTCGGACAAGGCGTTGAAGATGGCCCGGGACGTCGTGCTGCACACCGATGCCTCCGGGCGCGCCATGGGCAGCGACCGGCTGGAGCGGATCGGCGTCCGCACCCGCTCGCTCGGCACCTCGGGCACGACCGAGGACGCCGCGCTGCTGCTGGCCGACAGCGCCGGCGGATCGCTGGTGATCGCGGTCGGCACCCACGCGACCCTCGACGAGTTCCTCGACCGCCAGCGGTCCGGGCTCGCCAGCACCTTCCTCACCCGGCTGCGGATCGGTCCCCAGCTGGTCGACGCCAAGGCCGTCCAACAGCTCTACTCCGGCCGGGTCCGTCTGTGGCACCTGGCCGTGGTGCTGCTCGCCGGACTGGTCGCCCTGGCCGTGGCGCTCGCCGCGACGCCGGTCGGCGCCGACTGGTGGGACGCGCTGCTCGACGCTCTGAACGACCTCGTCTCCTGGATCCAAGGACTGTTCTCTTGATCTCGTTTCGCTACCACATCGTCTCCATCGTCTCGGTGTTCCTCGCCCTGGCGGTGGGCGTCGCCCTCGGCGGCGGCCCGCTCAAGGGCGAGGTGGACAACACCCTCGTCGACCAGGTGCAGGCCGACCGGGAGGTCAAGGCGCAGCTGCAGCAGGAGATCACCTCCCTCAAGGAGGCCAACGCCTTCGCCGACGACTTCGCCGCCGCGGTCGCCCCCGGGCTGATCGGGGACACGCTCAAGGGCCGCAGCGTGACCCTGGTGGCGCTGCCGACCGCCTCCCAGTCCGAGGTGACGCAGCTCAGCGACATGGTGAGCGCCGCGGGAGGCAGCGTGGCCGGCACGGTGCGCTTCGGCGAGAAGCTGCTCGACGTGGACCAGAAGCAGCTGGTCGACGAGCTCGGCAGCCAGCTGCTCGCCGGTGCCTCCGGGGTCAGCGTGCCGCCCGACGCCAGCGGCTACGAGCGCGCCGGCGCCCTGATCGCCCGCGCCATCGGCACCCAGGACGCCCCCGACGGCGCCGAGGTCGACGGGGCCGCGGAGAGCATCCTCGCCGGGCTCTCCACCGCGGAGCTGATCTCGGTGGAGGGCGATCTCACCAAGCGCGGCAGCCTGGTGCTGTTCGTCGCGGGTCCCGGTGAGGGCACCCTCGACCAGCGTCAGGGCAGCAACAGCATCGCCACCACGCTGATCTCCGCGGTGGACGCCAACACCGACGGCACCGTCGTCGCCGGTCCGCTCCAGTCGGCCCGCCCCGGCGGCCTCGTCCGCGCGGTCCGCGACGACGTCGCCGCCGCCGAGGAGGTCTCGACCGTGGACGTGCTGGGCCGCGAGGCCGGCCGCATCGTCGCGGTGATGGCGCTGGTGGGGCAGAGCAACGGCCAGACCGGTCACTACGGTGCCGTCGACGCCGCCGACGGGGCGCTGCCGGGAGCCACCGGAGGCGAGTGAGACGCGCCCCGACGCACCGATGAGGGGTGTGGCTCGCACCGACGGCCGGATTGGTTGGTAGGCTCGAACCCCGTGGACGTTCGATCGCGAGCCGACCTGCGATTGCCGCTCCAGCGACCCACCCCCTCGACGCCACGGGAGTTCACTTGGCCGCACCGCAGCCGACCAAGCACGTCTTCGTCACCGGAGGCGTTGCCTCCTCGCTCGGCAAGGGGCTGACCGCTTCCTCGCTGGGCAGCCTGCTGAAGTCCCGCGGGCTACGGGTGACGATGCAGAAGCTCGACCCGTACCTCAACGTGGACCCCGGCACCATGAACCCGTTCCAGCACGGCGAGGTCTTCGTGACCAACGACGGCGCCGAGACCGATCTCGACATCGGTCACTACGAGCGTTTCCTGGACACCGACCTGCAGGGGATCGCCAACGTCACCACCGGCCAGGTCTACTCCGAGGTGATCGCCAAGGAGCGTCGCGGCGCCTACCTGGGCGAGACCGTCCAGGTCATCCCGCACATCACCAACGAGATCAAGGAACGGATCCGCGCGATGGCCGGGCCCGACGTCGACGTGGTGATCACCGAGATCGGCGGCACCGTCGGTGACATCGAGTCGTTGCCGTTCCTGGAGGCGGCCCGTCAGGTCCGGCACGACGTCGGCCGGGACAACTGCTTCTTCCTGCACGTCTCGCTGGTGCCTTACATCGGCCCCTCGCGCGAGCTCAAGACCAAGCCCACCCAGCACTCCGTGGCGGCGCTGCGTTCGATCGGCATCCAGCCCGACGCGATCGTCTGCCGCTCCGACCGCGAGATCCCCGACTCGATGAAGCGGAAGATCTCGCTGATGTGCGACGTCGACGAGGAGGCCGTGGTCAACGCGACCGACGCGCCCTCGATCTACGACATCCCCCGGGTGCTCCACTCCGAGGGGCTCGACGCCTACGTCGTACGCCGGCTGAACCTGCCGTTCCGCGACGTGGACTGGACGGTCTGGGACGACCTGCTGCGCCGGGTGCACCACCCCTCGGAGGAGGTGACGGTCGCGCTGGTCGGCAAGTACGTCGACCTGCCCGACGCCTACCTGTCCGTGGCGGAGGCGCTGCGGGCAGGCGGCTTCGCGCACGAGGCCAAGGTCAACCTGGTCTGGGTGCCCTCCGACGAGTGCCAGACCCGCGAGGGCGCGGCCCGGCACCTCTCCGAGGTGGACGCCGTCTGCGTGCCCGGCGGCTTCGGCATCCGCGGCATCGAGGGCAAGGTCGGCGCGCTGGAGTACGCCCGGGCCCACGGGATCCCCACGCTCGGGCTCTGCCTGGGCCTGCAGTGCATGGTGATCGAGTACGCCCGGCACATGGCCGGCATCGAGGGCGCCGACTCCACCGAGTTCAACCCCGGCTGCGAGGAGCCGGTGATCGCCACGATGGCCGAGCAGCTCGACATCGTCTCCGGCGAGGGCGACATGGGCGGCACCATGCGCCTGGGGCTCTACCCGGCCGCCCTGAAGGAGGGCTCGCTGGTGCGCGAGCTCTACGGCGAGGCCAAGATCGACGAGCGGCACCGGCACCGCTACGAGGTCAACAACGGCTACCGGCCGCGTCTGGAGGCGGCCGGGCTGGTCTTCTCCGGCACCTCCCCGGACAACAACCTGGTCGAGTTCGTGGAGCTGCCCCGCGAGGTGCATCCCTACTACGTCGCCACCCAGGCGCACCCCGAGCTGCGCTCGCGGCCCACGCGGCCGCACCCGCTGTTCGCGGGCTGGTCGGAGCGGCCATCGACCGGCAGCGCGAGCAGCGGCTCGAGATCGACGACACCGCGCTGCGGCGTGCCGCAGCTGCCGCCGAGCCGGCATGAGCGACCTGCGTGACCGGCCCGAGCAGTGGCCGGTGCACGAGGTCGAGGAGATCTGGGACGGCAAGGCGCCGTTCTCGGTACGCCGGGACCTGATCTCCGCGCCCGCCGACCCCGACGAGCGGTTCGGCCGGCTGGTGCTCGAGCACCCCGGCGCCGTGGTGGTGCTCGCCGTGGACGAGCAGGAGCGGGCGCTGGTGCTGCGGCAGTACCGGCACCCGGTCCACCAGCGACTCGTCGAGCTGCCGGCCGGGCTGTTGGACAAGCCCGACGAGGACCCGCGGGTGGCCGCCGAGCGCGAGCTGCGCGAGGAGGCGCTGCTGCTCGCGGGGGAGTGGACGCACCTGCTGACGACGTACAGCTCTCCGGGGCTGACCAGCGAGCGGCTGGAGCTGTTCCTCGCCCGGGACCTCAGCGAGGCCCCGGACCGCGGCGACGGCTTCGAGCTGCACCACGAGGAGGCCGACATGACCTCCGAGTGGGTGCCGGTCGCCGAGCTCCTCGCCGGCTTCCTCGACGGCCGGCTGGCCGACGGTCCGCTGGGTCATGCGGTGATGACCTACGTGCTCGGAGGACATTCCGCGCGAAGCGCCGGGTGAGTCCCGGGCGGCCACGAGCACGGGCTCGGCGAAGCCCTACACTCGCCGTGGTCGCCCCGATGACGTGGCGACTTCTCACTCGAGAGGAACAGAAGTCGATGAAGATCGGCGTGCCCAAGGAAGTCAAGAACCACGAGTACCGCGTGGCCCTCACCCCGGTGGGGGCGCACGAGCTCACCGAGCGCGGCCATGACGTCTACGTGGAGGCCGGCGCCGGCGCCGGGTCCCTGATCCCCGACGACGAGTACGTCGCCGCCGGCGCCACCATGGTGACCAGCCCGGACGAGGTCTGGGGCAGCGCCGAGATGGTGCTCAAGGTCAAGGAGCCGGTCGCCGAGGAGTACGACCGGATGCGGGAGGGGCAGACGCTCTTCACCTACCTGCACCTGGCCGCGGACAAGCCGCTGACCGAGGAGCTGCTCGCGCGTCGCGTCAACGCGATCGCCTACGAGACGGTGCAGCTGCCCTCGGGCTCGCTGCCGCTGCTCTACCCGATGTCGGAGGTCGCCGGCTGCCTCGCTCCCCAGGTGGGTGCGCACTCGCTCATGAAGGCGCAGGGCGGCCGTGGCGTGCTGATGGGCGGGGTCGGTGGCGTGGCGAACGCCAAGGTCGTCGTGATCGGTGCCGGGGTGGCCGGCCAGAACGCCGCGAACATCGCGCTCGGCATGGGGGCGGACGTCACCCTGCTCGACACCGACCTCGACAAGCTGCGGCTGTCGTTCTGGCGCTACAACAACCGGGTGCACGGGCTCGCCTCCTCGAAGCTGGCGATCCAGCAGCAGGTGATGGAGGCCGACCTGGTCATCGGCGCGGTGCTGATCCCCGGCGCCAAGGCCCCCAAGCTGGTCAGCAACGACCTGGTCTCGCGGATGAAGCCGGGCTCGGTGCTCGTCGACATCGCCGTCGACCAAGGCGGCTGCTTCGAGGACACGCACGCCACCACGCACGCCGACCCGACATACATGGTCCACGACTCGGTGTTCTACTGCGTGGCCAACATGCCCGGTGCGGTGCCGAACACCTCCACCTACGCGCTCACCAACGCGACGCTGCCCTACGCGGTGGCGCTGGCGGAGAAGGGCTGGGAGAAGGCGCTCCGCGACGACCACTCGCTGGCCCTCGGCCTCAACGTGCACGCCGGCGAGCTGACCAACGCACCGGTGGCCGAGGCGCACGGCCTCGCGGCGGTGTCGCTGGACACCGTCCTGGGCTGAGGTGAGCGAGGCCGGGAGCGGACCGCCGGGCCCTTCGGGGCTGCAGCGGGCGGTCCGCACCTACCTCGACCACCTCGTGGTGGAGCGCGGGCTGGCCGACAACACGCTGTCCTCCTACCGCCGCGACCTGCGCAGGTACGTCGGCTTCCTGGCCGGTCAGGGGATCCACGACCCGACGGCGGTCGAGGAGGCCGTCGTGACCGCGTTCCTGCGGGCGTTGCGCGAGGGCGACGCGGACCATCCGCCGCTCAGCGCGGGCTCCGCGGCGCGGACGGTCGTGGCGGTGCGCGGGTTCCACCGGTTCGCCCTGCGCGAGGGGCTCAGCACGGTCGACCCGTCGGCCGCCGTCCGACCTCCGGCGCCGGCGCGACGGTTGCCCAAGGCGCTGCCGCTCTCCGACATCGAACGGATCCTGGAGGCCGCGGGCGCGCCGGGCACCGCGCTCGCGCTGCGGGACCGGGCGCTGCTCGAGGTCCTCTACGGCACCGGCGCCCGGATCTCGGAGGCGGTCGGTCTCGACGTGGACGACCTGGACCTCGACGGGACCGACGGGACGGCGCAGGGCACCGTGCTGCTGCGCGGCAAGGGTGGCAAGGAGCGGGTGGTGCCGATCGGCTCGTTCGCCTGCGAGGCGGTCAGCGCCTACCTGGTCCGCGGCCGGCCCGAGCTGGCCGGCGTCGGCACCGGCGTCGCGGCGCTCTTCCTCAACGCCCGCGGCGGCCGGCTGTCCCGGCAGAGCGCCTGGACGGTGCTGACCCGTGCCGCGGACCGCGCCGGGGTCGTCGCGGAGGTCTCCCCGCACACCCTGCGGCACTCCTTCGCCACCCACCTCCTCGACGGCGGCGCCGACGTCCGCGTCGTGCAGGAGCTGCTCGGGCACGCCTCGGTGACGACCACCCAGGTCTACACGCTGGTGACGGTGGACTCGCTGCGCGAGGTCTACGCCACCGCGCACCCCCGGGCCCGGGCCTGAGTCACCCGGCCGCCGCCGCAGCCGCCGGACGAGCCGCGGTTGTGCACAGAGATGTCCCCAGGACCAGGTGCGGCTGTGCACGGCGCGCCTGCGCACCGCACAGGCCGTCCCCAGATTTACTGGGATCGTCAGCGTGGTCGTGGGTTCGGTTGTCGCTCGGGAACACGACCACATAGAGTCGCGGCGTTGCGCGCGACAGGCTTACCAGTCGATCTATCGACACCGCGCGCATCCCGGTCAGCAGGGAGGCAGCAGCGTGAACGACTTCGGAGCAGGACCGTCCGGCAGCAGCGCCTCCGAGATGCCCCCTCTGCTCCGGCCCGCTCAGTACCGACCCAGCCAGGCCCTGACGCCCCCGCCGTCAGCCGCCGGAGGAGAACCCGACCGCGTGAGCGACCCCCTGCCCTTCCCCCGGCCCGACTCCGCCGTCAAGACCGCCGTCCAGGACGGCGAGCCGGTGCTCGGCCCCACCGGGCGCCCGATGCCGGTGCTGCCCGAGCCGCGCCCGATCAGCATCCACGGCAACGCCCGCGTGATCGCGATGTGCAACCAGAAGGGCGGAGTGGGCAAGACCACCACGACGATCAACCTCGGTGCGGCGCTCGCCGAGTACGGCCGCAAGGTGCTGCTCGTCGACTTCGACCCGCAGGGGTCCCTGTCGGTCGGCCTGGGCCTCAACCCGCACGAGATGGACCTGTCCATCTACAACCTGCTGATGCAGCGCGACGTCACCCTCGACGACGTGATCGTCAAGACCAACGTGCCGGGCATGGACCTGCTGCCCAGCAACATCGACCTGTCCGCCGCCGAGGTCCAGCTGGTGCAGGAGGTGGCCCGCGAGCAGACCCTGCAGCGGGTGCTGGCTCCGGCGCTCTCGGACTACGACGTCATCCTGATCGACTGCCAGCCGTCGCTGGGTCTGCTGACCGTCAACGCGCTGACGGCCGCGCACGGCGTGCTGGTGCCACTGGAGTGCGAGTACTTCGCGCTGCGCGGAGTAGCGCTGCTCAAGACCACCATCGACAAGGTGCAGGAGCGGCTGAACCCGAAGCTGCAGATCGACGGCGTCCTGGGCACGATGTACGACGGCCGCACGCTGCACGGCCGCGAGGTGATGGAGCGGCTGGTCCAGGCCTGGGGCGACACCGTGTTCCACACCGTGATCCGGCGCACCGTGAAGTTCTCCGACTCCACGGTGGCCGGCGAGCCGATCACCAGCTACGCCAGCAGCTCCGCCGGCGCGGAGGCCTACCGCCAGCTGGCGAGGGAGGTGCTGGCCCGGTGCCTCGACGGGTGAGCCTCCCCGCCGCGGACGACCTGTTCCGCCCCACCGTCGTCCCCGACCGGGCCGCTGACGCGGGAGGGGACGCCGCGGGGGAGCAGGCCGGGCCACCGGAGCCGCGCACCCCGAGCGGCCGGGTCCGGCACGACGAGAAGATGACCGTCTACGTCACCTCCGACGAGCTGCTCGACCTCGAGCACGCCCGGCTGGTGCTACGACGGGAGCACGGCCTGGCGGTCGACCGCGGCCGGCTGGTGCGCGAGGCGGTGGCGATGGTGCTCGCCGACCTCGAGGAACAGGGCGGCGAGAGCGCCCTGGTCCGCCGGTTGACCCAGGACTGAGTGGTGAGCACCGACACCACTGCCGCGCCCGAGGGCGGGGCCGGGGAGACCGCCCCGGCGTTCGCCGTCCGGCTGGAGAACTTCGAGGGCCCGTTCGACCTGCTCCTGAGCCTGATCGCGAAGCACAAGCTCGACATCACCGAGGTGGCGCTCTCCAAGGTCACCGACGAGTTCATCGCGCACATCAAGTTCGCCGGCGACGCCTGGGACCTCGAGCAGACCTCGTCGTTCCTCCTCGTCGCCTCCACGTTGCTGGACCTGAAGGCGGCCCGGCTGCTGCCCCAGGGCGACGTCGAGGACGAGGAGGACCTGGCGTTGCTGGAGGCGCGCGACCTGCTCTTCGCCCGGCTGATGCAGTACCGCGCGTTCAAGCAGGTCGCCGCGGTGCTGGAGACGCGGATGGCCGGCGAGCTGCACCGGCACCCCCGGGCGGTCGGGCTGGAGGAGCGCTTCGCCGCGCTGCTGCCCGAGGTGCTGATCGGGCTCGGGCTCGACGAGTTCGCAGCACTCGCGGCCCGGGCGCTGGAGCCCAAGCCGGTGCTCGAGGTCTCGCTGGCGCACATCCATGCCGCCACCGTCAGCGTCAAGGAGCAGGCCGGCATCGTCGTCGACCGGCTCCGGCGCCAGGGCACCATGACCTTCCGGGCGCTGGCCGGCGACGCGGCGGACACCTTGACCCGGGTGGCGCGGTTCCTCGCGCTGCTGGAACTGTTCCGCGAGGGCGTCGTCTCCTTCGACCAGGTCACCCCGCTCGGCGAGCTCACCGTCCGGTGGACCGGCAGCGAGGACGGCGAGGTCGAGATCACCGACGAGTTCGACGACCCGGAGCCCGAGGAGGCGGCCGACCCGGCTGACGACGTACCGCCGCCGGAGCCCGCCGGACCGCCCGCAGGACACGACGACGAGCAGCAGGAGCAGCAGTGAGCGAGCAGGACCACCCGCAGGCCGAGGCAGCCCCCGAGGCCCCGGAGCCGGCCGAGGCCCCCGACCCGGTCGAGGAGACCGAGGAGACCCTCGCGGTGCCGATCGCCGAGCTGCGCCCCGCCCTGGAGGCGGTGCTGATGGTCGCCGACCAGCCGCTGGACCACGTCTCGCTGGCGACCGCGGTCGGCTACCCCTCCGAGCAGGTCGTCGCGGCGCTGGAGGAGCTCGCGGAGGACTACCGCCGGCAGGGTCGCGGCTTCGACCTGCGGCACGTGGCGGGCGGCTGGCGGTTCTACACCCGCGAGGAGTACGCCGCAGTGGTGGAACGCTTCGTGCTCGACGGCCAGCAGGCCCGGCTGACCCAGGCCGCTCTGGAGACGCTGGCGGTGGTCGCCTACAAGCAGCCGGTCAGCCGCGCCCGGGTGTCCGCGATCCGCGGCGTCAACGTGGACGGCGTGATGCGCACGCTGATGGCACGCGGGCTGGTCGCCGAGGCCGGGCACGACTCGGAGACCACCGCGACGCTGTACCGCACCACCGGCTACTTCCTGGAGCGGATCGGGGTGACCTCGCTCGACGACCTGCCGGAGCTCGCCCCGTTCCTGCCCGACATGGCCGACCTCGGCGACTTCGACGAGGACCCGGCGCCCGGGCCCGGACCGGCGGGGCCGTCCGGCCCGGTCGTCGCGGACGGGGTGGCCGGATGAGCCAGGAGCCGCTCCCCGTCGACGCCGACGGGCTGGTCCGCCTGCAGAAGCTGCTGGCCCAGTCCGGCGTCGCGAGCCGCCGCAAGTGCGAGGAGCTGATGCTCGCCGGCCTGGTGGAGGTCGACGGCGAGGTGGTCACCCGGCTCGGCACCAAGGTGGACCCCACGACCGCGGTGATCCGCGTCGACGGGGCCCGGCTGCCGCCGGTGAGCCCGCACGTCTACCTGGTGCTCAACAAGCCGCGCGGGGTGGTCTCCACGATGTCGGACCCCGAAGGACGACGCACCCTCTCCGACTATGTCGCAGACCGACCCGAGCGGCTGTTCCACGTGGGCCGGCTCGACACCGACACCGAGGGCCTGATCCTGCTCACCAACGACGGCGACTTCGCCCAGCGCGTCGCGCACCCCTCCTACGAGCTGCAGAAGACCTACGTCGCCGAGGTGGACGGTCACGTGGCCCGCGGCACCGTCAAGCGGCTGCTGGACGGCGTCACCCTCGAGGACGGGCCGGTCGAGGTGAGCGCCTGCCGGGTGGTGCAGGCCAACCCGCAGCGCTCGATCGTCGAGCTCGTGATCCACGAGGGGCGCAACCGGATCGTGCGCCGGCTGCTCGACGAGGTGGGCCACCCGGTCCGGCTGCTGACCCGCACCGCGATCGGGCCGGTGCGGCTGCAGGGACTGCGCAGCGGCGAGCTGCGCGAGCTGACCCGCGAGGAGCTCGGCGTCCTGCTCGACGCCGCCCGGCTCTGAGTCTCCCGCCGGGGCGTGTCCCACGCGGGACCGGCCGGGCCTGCGGCGTACCACCGAGCGGCTAGGGTCGGTGGCCGACGACGGAGGGGTGAGGCGAGTGAGCGTGCGAGCGGTCCGCGGGGCGACCCAGCTCGAGGAGGACGTGCGCGAGCACATGCTCGAGCGGGTCGCCGAGATGGTCACCGACGTGATGGGCTCCAACGGTCTCGAGGTCGACGACTTCATCAGCGTGATCTTCACCGCCACCTCCGACCTGGTCTCCGAGTTCCCGGCGTACGCCGCCCGGCGGCTCGGCTTCTCCGACGTGCCGCTGATCTGCGCCCGCGAGCTCGAGATCGAGGGGTCGATGCCGCGCGTGGTCCGGATGCTCGCGCACGTCGAGACCGACCTGCCGAAGTCCGACATCACCCACGTCTACCTGCACGGCGCCGCGCACCTGCGCCGCGACCTGTCGCGGGTCCGCGAGGTCCCCGATGAGCGCTGAGCCGCTCGGCCCGGTGCTCGTGGTGGGCGCAGGCCTGCTCGGCACCTCGATCGGGCTCGCGCTGCGCCGGACCGGGGTGGACGTGGCGCTCAGCGACATCAGCGAGGAGAACCTCCGGATCGCCAGCGGCCTCGGCGCCGCCAACCTCACCGCCGCGCAGCTGACGGCAGCCCGGCTGGTCGTGGTGGCGGTCCCGCCGGACCACCTGGCGACCGAGGTGGTCCGGGCGCTGCGCGAGCACCCCGGCGTGGTCACCGACGTGGGCAGCGTCAAGGCCGAACCCCTGGCCGCGGTGCACGCGCAGGTCGACACCGCCGAGCTGAGCCGCTACGTCGGCAGCCACCCGATGGCCGGCAGCGAGCGCTCGGGCCCGTTCGCGGCCTCCGCCGCCCTCTTCGACGGCCGACCTTGGGCGGTGGCCGCACACCCGGACGCCGACCCAGCGGCCGTGCAGACGGTCGCCGCGCTGGCCCGCGCCTGCGGAGCGACCCCGGTGATGCTGACCCCGCAGGAGCACGACGCCGCGGTCGCCCGGACCTCCCACCTGCCGCACCTGCTGGCCGCGCTGGTCGCCGGGCGGCTCGCCGACGCGCCCGCCGAGCACCTGACCCTGTCCGGCCAGGGGGTCCGCGACGTGACCCGGGTGGCCGCCGGCGACCCGGCGCTGTGGCGGCAGATCGTCGCCGCCAACGCGACGGCGCTGAGCGAGCTGCTGAGGGAGGTCCGCGCCGACGTGGACACCCTGCTGGCCGCGCTGGCGGCAGGGGACCGGGACGCGGTCACGACGCTGCTCGACCGCGGGGTCGCCGGCACGGCGGTGATCCCCGGCAAGCACGGTGGCCCGACGCGGCCGGAGACCTCGGTGTACGTCGCGGTCCCGGACCATCCCGGCGAGCTGGCCCGGCTGCTCGCCGACGCCGGGGAGATCGGGGTCAACATCGAGGACCTGCGGATCGACCACGACCCCGGCCGACCGGTCGGTCTGGTCGAGCTGCTCGTCGCCGCGGACGCCGTCGACCACCTGCTGTCCTCGCTGGCCGATCGGGGCTGGACGGCCCACCGGTAGGCTACGGCGGGTTGCCGGCCGGTCAGCCTGACCGGCGGCGCCAGCAGCGAGACGAGCGAGAGGCAGGCCGGACAGTGGGTGTCGAGACCGTCGTGGTGGCGATGGACGGGCCGTCGGGGTCCGGGAAGTCGAGCACGTCGCGCGGTGTCGCCGCCCGGCTGGGGCTGCGCTACCTCGACACCGGGGCGATGTTCCGGGCGATCACCTGGTGGCTGCTGCAGCGCGGCGTCGACGTGGAGGACGCGGCCGCGGTCGCCGCGCTCGCCGACGCGCCGGTGCTGGTCTCCGGCACCGACCCGGCGGCGCCGAGCATCACCGTCGACGGCGTCGACGTGGCCGGCCCGATCCGTTCGGCCCAGGTGACCGGGGCGGTCAGCGCGGTCAGCGCGGTGCCGGAGATCCGGGCCCGGCTGCTGCGCGAGCAGCGCGACATCATCGGCGCCGGCGGGATCGTCGTCGAGGGCCGCGACATCGGCACGGTGGTCGCTCCCGACGCGGCCGTGAAGGTCTACCTGACGGCCGACCCCGGGGCGCGTGCGGCCCGGCGTACGGCGGAGCTCACCGGCACCACCGTCGAGGCCACCCACGCCGACCTGGCGCGCCGTGACCGGCTGGACTCCGGGCGCGTGACCGCGCCGCTGGCGATGGCTGACGACGCGCATCACATCGACACCACCCCGTTCACCCTCGAGGAGGTCGTCGACCAGGTGGTCCGGCTCGTCGAGGAGCGGGCGGACGGCGAGGGACGGCTCGCGGAGCGCAGGTGACCCGCCGCCGGAGACGCCGATTCGACTGTCGTCTCGCACTCCGGGACACTGGGAGCAGCGCCCGAGGCCTGTGACGGAACAGATACACCGTTCGTCTGGTTGAGGCCAAGGCGTGCACCGGTCCATCAGCTGCCCGGACCGCTGCCCCAGATCACCGAGAAGGACGTCCGCGCCGCCCGCGGAGTCCCACGAAGGACCCGAGCATGACCACCGAATCCCTGCAGCCCGCCGACGGGCCGAGCAGCACGACCCCCACCCCTGTGCTGGCCGTCGTCGGCCGCCCGAACGTGGGCAAGTCCACGCTGGTGAACCGGATCATCGGCCGCCGCGAGGCGGTCGTGCAGGACGTCCCCGGCGTCACGCGTGACCGTGTCTCCTACGACGCCAACTGGAGCGGCCGCGCGTTCACCGTCGTCGACACCGGCGGCTGGGACCCGGACGCCCGCGGCCTGGCCGAGCGGATCGCCGCCCAGGCCGAGGTCGCCGTCAACATCGCCGACGCGGTCCTGTTCGTGGTCGACGCCACCGTCGGCATCACCGACGTCGACGAGGCCGTGGTGAAGATCCTCCGCAAGTCCGGGAAGCCGGTCGTGCTCGCGGCGAACAAGGTCGACGACCAGCGGGCCGAGGCCGAGGCCCACGGCCTGTGGAACCTCGGTCTCGGCGAGCCGTACCCGGTCTCGGCGCTGCACGGGCGCGGCTCGGGCGACATGCTCGACGCGATCCTGGCGGCGCTCCCGGAGACGCCGGCGGAGTCCCTCAACGAGGTCGGCGGCCCGCGCCGCGTCGCCATCGTCGGCAAGCCGAACGTGGGCAAGTCCTCGCTGCTGAACAAGCTGGCCAAGGAGGACCGGGTCGTCGTCGACGACGTCGCGGGCACCACCGTGGACCCGGTCGACGAGCTGGTCCAGCTCGGCGGGAGGACCTGGCGGTTCATCGATACCGCCGGCATCCGCAAGCGGGTCAAGGAGGCCTCGGGCCACGAGTACTACGCGAGCCTGCGCACCGGCGGCGCGATCGAGCGCGCCGAGGTCTGCGTGATGGTGGTCGACGGCTCGCAGCCGATCTCCGAGCAGGACCTCCGGATCATCACCAACGTCGCGGACGCCGGACGTGCGCTGGTCATCGCGTTCAACAAGTGGGACCTCGTCGACGAGGAGCGCCGTTACTACCTCGAGCGCGAGATCGAGCGGGACCTCGTCCGCGTGCCGTGGGCGCCTCGCGTGAACATCACCGCGCGCACCGGCTGGCACGTCGACAAGCTCGTCCCGGTCCTGGACGCGGCCCTCGAGGGCTGGGGGACCCGCATCGGCACCGGCGCGCTCAACTCGTTCCTCGGTCGGCTCGTCGCCGAGCACCCGCACCCGGTGCGCGGCGGCAGGCAGCCGAAGGTGCTCTTCGGCACCCAGGTGTCGACCGAGCCTCCGACGTTCGTGCTGTTCACCTCTGCGCTCCTGGAGGCCGGCTACATGCGCTACATCGAGCGCCGGCTGCGCGAGGAGTTCGGCTTCGTGGGCACCCCGATCCACCTGCAGCAGCGTCCCCGCGAGAAGCGCAAGCGCTGATCCGGGCGGCCCGGATCGGACGGGAGGGCCGGGTTTCGGCCGGGCCCGTCCGTTGCGGTAGGGTTCCACTCGCCGTTGAACGCTTGGCGTCCAACGGTGGTTTCGGGCTGTGGCGCAGCTTGGTAGCGCACTTGACTGGGGGTCAAGGGGTCGCAGGTTCAAATCCTGTCAGCCCGACCGAAAAACTGCCTCTGACCTGCGGAAACGCAGATCAGAGGCAGTTTCGGATTTGACGTGGAACCTCAGAATGGTCGTTTACTAGTCGTAAACGCTTTCGCGGCCTACGAATCCGAGCTCGCGTCGTCGCTCTCAGCGAGCCGCTCGAGGACCTTGGAGAGGTCGGCCGAAACCGGTGGCTTGGCGATGTAGTGGTCTCGGGTGACCTGGCTCGAGGAGTGGCCAAGTTGGCGGGAGGCGAGCTCGGATGTTGTTGCCTCGGAGATCAGCGTCGCCACCGTCCTGCGGAATGTGTGGGGGGTAACCCACGCAAAGCCCGTGTCCTTGCGGATCTGCCGCCACCGCCGCTCGACGTTGACGACCTGATGCCACGTGCCGTTGCGGGTGGCGAAGACGGCGTCGTTCTCGTTGAGTGTCGCGAACTGCCGGCGCACGCGGAGCAGCTCGGCAGCGAACCGGGGGAGCACCACGGTTCGCCGGCTGGCCTCCGACTTCGGCGTGGGCTTCCGATACGTGCCCTTTCCGGTCTCGGTCTTGATCGTGCCTGACACCGTGAGGATGGGTAGGTCGCCATTGAGGTCCAGGTCGCTCCAGCGCAGTGCGAGGATCTCGCCGATGCGGCAACCAGTGGCGAGCATCAGGTCGATGATGTCGGCCATGTCGCCGGTGGCCTTGGGTCCGGGGCGGTCCGCGTTGACCCACCGGCGAACGGCAGCGCGGATCTCGATCAAGTCCTCGACCCGCAGTGCCTTCGTCTCATGCTTGGGTCGGTGAACCCGAGTTGTCCCACGGGCCGGGTTCGTCGGGATCGCGTCGTGTCGGACTGCGAGGTCGAGCATGGCCCCGAGGACGACCTTGGCCTTGCGTTGCCGGTTCACGCTCTGATCGCGCAACCTCAGCAGGAGCCGGTCCAGCCGACCCGTGGTGGCCTCGCGGAGCTTCAGCCCGCCCACACTGGGTAGCACCAGGTTGTCCAGCACCCGGCGGTACTCGTTGATGGTGGTCTGCTCGATCCGTCCTTCAGCCTCGAGACCAGTGATCCACAGCTTCGCGAGATCGATCAGGCGGGTCTCTGCCGTGATGAACTCACCCGCTGGAGCGGTGCGCGTGCCTAGGACATCTCGCAGCGCTCGCTCCGCAGCGGCCTTGCTCGGACCAGTCGCCGTGACGCGACGAGTATTGCCGTCGGTGTCACGGAACCGGGTCAGGGCTCGATAGCTGCCGTCACGGATCTTCTCGGTGGTGATGGTCCCCCAGGTACCGAGGGGGAGTGGGGGCCTGGCCATGGCTCACTCACCCTCTTCGGGCTCGAGGTGCTCGACGATCCAGGCGTCAAGGTCTGCGCGTCGGTACCGCAGACAACCGCCCATCTTCACGGCGCGTGGTCCGAACCCAACCCGGCGCGTCCGCCAGGTGTAGAGCGTCGCCTTCGGGATTGCAAGGTAGGCCGCAGCCTCGTCGATGGTGAGGATCATGCTCTCGTGGCTGGTGTCGACGGTGGTACTCATCGAGTGCTCCTTCGTGGTCACGAGGACAGGTTTGCCCTCGTGACTGAAGGTGTGCAGCCCTCACCGCGCAGACTGTGGAGAATTGACCCCTCATCGACCTTCTGGAGCGATCGCAGCTGTCACGCCGAGCGGCGGGTGCCCATGGGACCGCCCGGGCGAGACTGTCGCGGAGACCTCTGCTGCCGCGTGACGTCGGTGGTCGGGTTGCGATCGAGCTTGCTGTGTTTTGCGCTCTTAGCCAGAGGTCGCAGGTTCAAATCCTGCCCCCGCTACGAATTTCAGGCGCGGAACCTACGGGTTCCGCGCCTGAAAGGTTTGTGGGACTTGATCATGTGTCCACTTAGGGCCGGGTTAACCGGACTCAGCCGCGATCGCGACGTCCCTCGCGACGACCGTGTCCACGCGATCTGGTGAGCACGCCCGCTGCTACCGGGTCTGCTCCTGGGTACCCGGTAGCTCGGCACCGCTGGGTCCGAGCCCCGACGCCGTCGGGTGCCCCGGCTTCCGGTACGGCGAGCCCGTGGCCTTGGTGCGGTGGCTGCATGGACCAACCACTGACTCAGCTCACCCAGTTCACCACCGACGATGCCCACGAGCTCCTGCCCCAGTGGCAGCTCGCGCTGCGCGCCGAAGCGAAGAGCCCGGGCACCATCGACACCTACACCCACGGCGTGTGCACCTACCTGACCTGGTGCGGTTTGGCGGGGGAGCCGCCGCTGTCGCGCGCCACGATGACGGCCTGGATGAGCGACATGCTGCAGGCCGGCGCGGCACCCGGCAGCGCCCGGATCCGGCAGCTCGGCGTCCGACGCTTCGTCGCCTGGCTGATCGTCACCGGACACGTCCCGATCGACCCGTTCGCCGGGATCAAGGGGCCCAGGCAGACCCAGAAGCTGGTCACGCCCCTGACCGACGACGAGCTGCGCACCCTGATCGCCACCTGCACCACCCCGTCCCATCGCGCCGACGAGCCATTGCATCACCGCCGCGATGAGGCGATCATCCGGCTGATGTTCGAGACCGGCATCCGCATCGGCGAGACCATCGCCCTCCAGGTCGATGACGTCGACCTCGACACCGGGCGGGTCACCATCAAACGCGGCAAGGGCGGCCGCGGCCGCGTCATCCCCATCGGGCCAGCCACAGGAGCGGTGCTCCGCGCCTACCTGACGCTGCGCGCACACCACCGATGTGCCGACTCCCCGGAGCTGTGGCTCGGCGAACGCGGAACCCGGTTCGGCTACGACGGCCTCAGCCGGGCGCTGCGCAGGCGCGCCCAGCTCGCCGGCATCACCGGCTTCCACCCCCACAAGCTCCGGCACACCGCAGCGCACCGCTGGCTCGCCGCCGGCGGATCCGAGTCCGGGCTGATGGCCATCGCCGGTTGGACCCGCACCGACATGCTGGTGCGCTACACCCGAGCCCACGCCTCCGAACGTGCCGCCGACGAAGCTCGGCGGCTCAACCTGGGCGCAATCTGACGTACCCGCCGCCCGGATTCCCCGCGACGTCTCATCGGGTCCGGGGCGCTGCGTGGGAAAGATCCGTGACCGGGAGTTGTGGCGGCAGCTGATCACCGGTCACTTCACCTCGGAACGAAGCAGCGTCCACATGCCGATGAGCAACGGGAGCACCAGCCAGATGGCCCCGGCCGACGCGAGCTGCTGCCACTGTTCGGCGTCGAACCCACCGCCTTGCAGCACGGTGGTCTGGTGGTCGAGATCGATCCACGGACGGACGTCGGCGAACCACGCCTTGCTGACGGCGAGCAGCCCGAGGATGGGCGGGATGACGAAGGAGTAGACGAAGAACGCCACGATGGCGCCAGCGGAATTGCGGATGAGGATGCCGAAGGCGAATCCCGCCATGAGCGTCAAGGCGATGGACAGCAGCCAGTACGGACCCGCGGTGATCACGTCCTGGTCCCAGACAGCCGGATGACCCGAGATCCCTGAGGCCACGACGTTGCCGAGCGCGCCCATGGCGAGGGCCAGGGCGGTTGCCGGGATCGCGACGACCAGCACGCCGACGGCCTTGCCGAGCATGACCCGACCGCGGTCAGGCACGACGGTGAACGTTGTCAGGCCGCTGCGTTGGCTCCACTCGGCCGTCACCGCGAGCGCTGCGATGATCGGCAGCACGATCCCCATGGGCACGGCGATCGCGGTGGTGAAGTTGCTGTAGGTGAACTCCTCGGGCGGGGAGAACGCGATCACCGCGGCGGTCGTGAGCACGGCCAGGCCTACGACGCTCACCAGCAGCCAGCGCCCGGCCCGGGTGTCGAAGGACTTGCGGAGCTCGACGGTGACGATGCGGTGCAGCGGAATCCTGACCCGGCGCGCATGCCGCTCGCGCGCAGTGACTGGCGCAGCGTCGGCGGGAGTGGCTTCGGGCAGGCTCTGGACGGCCGCCGCGGCGGTGTTGATCCGGGTGTCGATGCCGGGGAAAGCGTGCGTGTTCATGCTGCTGCTCCTTCGCGTTGGGTGTCGGCTGTCAGCTCGAGGAACATCTCCTCCAGCCCGGCCGTCTCGGCGGGTCGAAGCTCGATCAGGGCGATGCCGGCACCCGCGGCGAGCTGTCCGACGGCTTCGGGGTCGGCGGTGGTCCTGACGACGTCCGGTGACGTGCTGGTCGCATCGATGCCAGCGTCCGACAGGATCCTGGTGAGTGCTGCGGCGTGTCGGGTCCGAACGTGGGTTCCCGCGGTCGCGAGCAGGTCGGCCTTGGTGCCGCGGGCGACCACGTGTCCGTTGCCGATGACGACCAGGTCGTCGGCGATGACCTCGATCTCGTGCAGCAGGTGTGAGGAGAGCAGCACCGTGGCTCCGCGGTCTGCGTAGCCGCGTAGCAGGTCGCGCATCCAACGGATCCCTGCGGGGTCGAGACCGTTGGCCGGCTCGTCGAGGATCAGCACGGCGGGATCGCCCAGGAGGGCGTGGGCGATGCCGAGTCGTTGCCGCATACCGAGGGAGTAGTCGCGGACGCGACGGCGGGCCTCGGACGGGGTGAGGCCGACGAGGTCGAGGAGCTCGTCGACTCTGGCGCTCGGGAGTCCCACCATCTGTTGGCTGACCTTGAGGATCTCGCGGCCGGTCCGGCCGGCGTGCTGCGCGGAGGCGTCGAGGAGCACGCCGACCTCAAGAGCCGGATTCGGCAGCGCGGTGAAGGGCCGGCCAAAGACGTGAGCGGTCCCCGTGGTCGGTGGGGTGAGGCCGGTGAGGATGCGGAGCGTCGTGGACTTCCCGGCGCCATTCGGGCCAAGGAACCCGGTGACGCGTCCGGGGGCCGCGGTGAAGGTGACGTCGTTGACAGCGGTGAAGCCGCCGTAGGTCTTGGTGACCGAATCGATCGTGATCATCTGGTGCTCCTGATCAGTGGTGGGTTGGAATGGGCCTGCGCCCGAGGCGTGTGTCGGTTTGCGCCCACCCGCCGGCTCGGTGCCTTCGTGGAGCCGGCGGGCGGCTGTTGCGGTCAGCGATCGATGAGCTCCTCGGGCTCCGGGGCAGTGGCGGCCATGACGCGAGGCGCACTTGCGTAAGCTGGCGGACCAGGCGTGCCTGCGGGGTTCGCGGTGGCGCCTGCGGTCGGTCCCTCGCCGGCGGCGTCCTCGACGTCAAGGTGGGGCAGAGCCCGGTCGAGCCAGGTGGGCAACCACCAGTTGGCCTTGCCCAGCAGCGTCATGGTGGCGGGCACGAGAACCATCCTCACCAAGGTGGCGTCGACAAGGATGGCGGTGGCCAGGCCCAGTCCGAGCATCTTCAGCGACGGAACGGGACTGGAGACGAAGCTCAGGAACACCGCGATCATGATCAGCGCTGCCGAGGTGACGACGCGGCCGGTGCCGGCGAGTCCGCGGGCGACGGATTCGGTGTTATCCCCGGTGCGGAGGTACTCCTCGCGGACCCTGGAGAGCAGGAACACCTCATAGTCCATGGAGAGCCCAAACAGGATCGGGAACATGATCACGATGATCAGTGAGGTGGGTGGTGTCGCCCCCTGAAGGCCCAAGAGGGTGACGCCCCAGCCCCACTGGAAGACCGCGACGAGGACGCCGTACGCGGCGCCGATCGACAGCAGGTTCATGACCGCTGCCTTGACCGGGACGGCGATGGACCGGAACACCATCATCAGCAGGAGAAACGAGACGGCGATGACCGCGCCGATGAACAGCGGCAGCGTTCGGGCGAGCTGCGCGTTGAGGTCGTCGGTGGTCGCGGTGATTCCAGTGACGTAGACGTTGGCCGGAATGACGTCGCGGACCTTCTCGATCGTCCTCGAGGTGGCCGGGTCGGCCGGGCCGGTCGTCGGATCGGCGGTGAAGACCACCGTGTCCTGCTCGGCCGAGACTTGGGCCGGACCGACGGAGGCGATTCCGGGCACGGCCGCGATCTGGTCTGCGAGCGCCGGGATGCCCGCTTGGTCCACGCCGTCGGTGCGGCCGAGGTCGGCGACCACGGTCAGTGGTGCGTTGACACCGACGCCGAACCCTTCGGTGAGCAGGTCGTAGGCCTGCCGGTGCGTGGTCTCCTTCGGCGCGTCGCCGGCGGCGGGGAACGCGGTCTGCATGGCGATCGAGGGCGCGGCGAGGGTGACCAGCGCGATCACGGCACCGGCGAGGTAGGGCCAGGGGCGGGCGGCTACACGGTGCCCGAAGCGCCACCAGACAGTCTGCTCCACCGGCTTGACGGGCCGGCGCCGGCGGACCATCCGGCCCTTGTCGATGCGGTCGCCGAGCAAGCTGAGCAGGGCCGGCAGCAGGGTGACGGCCGCGGCGACGGCGAAGGTGACCATGATCGCGGTCGCCAGACCGATCGAGGTGAGCACGCCGACGCCCGTGATGGCCAGGGCCGTGGTGGCGATGACCACGGTGCCGCCGGCGAAGACCACGGCCGCGCCGGAGGAGCTCATGGCCGCGGCCAGCGCCGTGCGATTGTTCTGGCTGGCGCGGCGGTTCTCTCGGTACCGGGCGACGACGAACAAGGCGTAGTCAACACCGACGCCGAGACCGACAAGCCCGGCGACAGGGATGGCAGAGACCGACACGGTCATGGAGGCGGCGAGCAACGTGATGGCGCCGATGGCGCCGCCCACCGAGACCAGCGAGAGCCCAATCGGCAGGATCGCCGAGACCAGGGTGCCGAACACGACCAGCAGCACCAGCAAGGCGACCAGGAGACCGACACCAACGTGGCCGGAGCTGTCGTCCTCGGAGTTGAGGAAGACGGCGTCGCCGCCGAGTTCGACGCGTAAGTGTTCATCTTCCATGCTGGACACCGCGTTGGAGAGCACGCTGAATGCCGGCTTGCCCATCTGCCGTTCGGGCACATCCAGCGTCAGCTGCGCGTAACCGATGCGCCCGTCTTTGGAGATCGTGCCTGCCTGGTAGGGGTCGGTGACCGAGGCGACATGCTCGAGGCCGGCCACGTCGCTGAGGACACTGGCGACCGAGGCCCGGTTCTGGACGAGCGTGGTGCCGTCCTGGGCTTGGAAGACGACCAGTGCGGTGCCCTTCGCGGCTTGGGGGAAGTTCGCGCTGAGCAGATGCGTGGCCCGAGAGCTCTGGCTGCCGGGGGCGGCGAAGTCGTCCGCGAAGGTGCCACCAGCGCTGGCAGCGATGGCGAAGACGGCGGCGATGGCGAAGATCCAGCTGGCGACGGTACGCCACGGGTGCCGAGCGGCGGCCAGGGCGACGGCGCGGGTGAAGCGGTTCATGACGGTGCCTTTCGCGGGAGTGGTCCCTCACGCCCCGAGTGGTCCTGTGGCGGTACGCGGAGGGCGGCTCATGAACCGGGAAGTTAGGCAGCGATGTGGTGACTGGTCGTCACCACACGTTGTGACCAAGGTGGTGACTCTTCCCGGCCACTTGGGGCTGTGCGCGGCCGGCGCGGCCGGGTGCACGGCCGAGCGCCCTCGCCTCCTGTGCGGGAGTCGAGGGCGTCGGCCGGCCGGGCGGAGCCTGCGGGGGTCAGGCGGTCGCGCGGCGAGTAAGGAGGCGAGCTCGTAGGCGGTGCAGCCGCGGCATCAGGCCGTAGATCACGATCGGCACGGCAACGGTGGCAAGCACGAAGGTGCGCGCGATCACGTTGAGGTCCTTCACCCAGGGGCCGATCGCCAGGTTGAGCACGACCAGAGTGGGGAAGACGGCCAGCCAGATCATCAGTGCCAGCTGGTGCTTATTGGGCGGGCCGACGCGCTTTGCTCCGGTGCCCGAGAGGGTGGACGGGTTGGTCGGGTTGGCGGGGGACATGGAGGTTCTCCTTCGGTGGGCCGCGAGAGGTACTCGGGCGCTGTGGGCTGTTCTGGGGTCCGGTCCGCTGGGCAAGGGGGCGCCCCGGGCGGTTCACGCTGGTTCGGTTGGCGGTCGGGGCTCTTCAGACCGGGAGGCCGAGCCTGAAGTTGCTGACCGCAATCGGGATGTCTTCCTCGACCAGGTCGTTGTTGATGGCGATCGCGGCCGCGGACCCTTCCCCGGCGGCGGTGATGACCTGGGCGCGTGGGTTGACGGCGTTGCCGGCCGCCCACGCTCCCGGAACCGAGGTGGCGCCGGTGGCGTCGACGGCGACCCAGCCGCTGTCGCGCGTGGCGCAGCCGAGGTCGGTCAGGAGGCCGGCGTTGGGCATAAACTGCGGCCGGACGAACACCGCGGCCCGAGGTACGACCTGGCCGTCGCCGACCTCGACGCCGACCAGCCGGTCGTCCTCAACGACCAGGCGGATCACGGGCGCGTCCACGACGCCGATGCCGCGCGCGACCAGTTCTTCGCCCTGGTCCGCGGTCAGGGTGACGCCGTTGGTGAAGAGCACGACGTCCTTCGACCACTGGCGGATCAGGTGGGCATGGGCGACCGTCTCGGGGGTGCTGCCGAGGACACCGAGGGGCTGGTCGCCGACCTCGTGTCCGTGGCAGTACGGGCAGTGGAGCAGGTCCCGTCCCCACCGCTCGCGCACCCCGGGGACGTCGGGGATGTCGTCGCGCAGGCCGGTTGTGACCAGCACTCGCCGGGCACTCAGGGTCGGGCCGTCGGCCAGGCGCAGTAGGAACCGGCGGCGGCTGCCGGGGCGGGTGCCGCAGGTGGTGATGTCGTTCACCGTGCCGGCGATGAGGTCGACGCCGTAGCGGGTCACCTCGGCCCGGCCTCGCGCGAGGAGTTCGGAGGGCGGGAGACCGTCGGAGCCGAGGAACCCCTGCATGTGCTGGGCGGGCGCGTTGCGCGGCTGGCCGGCGTCGACGACCGCGACCCGTCGGCGGGCGCGACCCAGGACGAGCGCTGCTGATAGCCCGGCCGCGCCGCCACCAACCACGACCACGTCGTAGTCGCCGTCGTGGTCGCTGGCGTGGGTAGCGTCATGCTGGCCGATCTGGGTGGTGTCTGGGGTCGTCTGCTCGTCCATGCCCGCAAGAGTCGCCCCGCTGGTCGTCAGTCAACAACTGTTGTTGCCGTTCCCGGGAATCGCGCGGTCCAATGGCCCCATGGCACACGACTCCGACACCGTTTCCGCCACCCTCGCGCTGGTTGGTCCGCGGCTGCGGCGGGTCCGCGAGCAGCGCGGGTTGACGCTCACCCATGCCGCGGCCCGCACCGGCATCTCGAAGAGCACCCTGTCGCGTCTGGAAAACGGCCAGCGACGTCCCAGCCTGGAGTTGCTGCTGCCGCTGGCGCAGGCGTACCGGGTCCCGATCGACGACCTCGTCGGGGCCCCGGAGGTCGGCGACCCGCGAATCCGTCTCAAGCCGCGCCGGGTCAACGGTCGGACCGTGCTGCCGCTAACCCGGCCGGGGGGGATCCAGGCCTGGAAGATCGTCATCCCGTCCGCGCAGTCCGACCCGCAGCCCCGCAGCCACGACGGGTTCGAGTGGCTCTACGTCCTCTCGGGCCGCATGCGCCTGGTCCTCGGCGAGCGGGACATGGTCCTCGGTGTCGGGGAGGCCGCCGAGTTCGACACCCAAGTAGTGCACTGGTTCGGCAGCACCGGCGAGGAGCCCGCGGAGGTCCTGAGCATCTTCGGCCGGCCCGGCGAACGGATGCGCCTGCACGCGAAGCACGACATAGTTGAACCCGTGCACTAGGGAGGGGCCGCCGGAATGAGCGATGCGTTGGTGGCCACCAAGTTGCTCCCGCCTCTGTTGCGTCACGACCGCGTGCCGCGTCCGCGCCTGGCCGGCCCGCTGGCACGTGCATCCGATGCTGCCCTCACCGTGGTCTCCGCGCCGGCGGGTTTCGGGAAGACCTCGCTGGTGGCCACCTGGGTCGCCGACTCGGGTCACGCGAGCGCGTGGGTGTCATTGGATGAGCGCGACCGACAGCCCGCGGCGTTCTGGTCCTACGTCCTTAGCGCCCTCGAGCGAGCGGTGGCCGGTTCGGCGGCGGCGGCTCTGACGCTGTGGCAGTCGGGACGGGCCCCGGTCGAGAGGGTGCTCGGCGGGGTGGTGAACGAGCTCAGCGTTCATGACGGCGACGTGGTCCTGGTCCTCGATGACTACCATCTCGCCGATGGTCCCGACGTGGCGGCCGGCATGAGCTTCCTCGTCGACCACCTGCCCCCGCAGCTGCACCTGGTCATCAGCACGCGCGCCGACCCCGGTCTGCCGCTGCCCCGGCTTCGCGCCCGCGGTGAGCTTGTCGAGATCCGTGCCGCGGAGCTGAGGTTCGACCTCGACGAGGTGGCTGCCTACTTCAACGACCTCAACGGCCTCGGGCTGCCCGATGAGGCGGTGGTCGCGCTGGAGGCACGCACCGAGGGCTGGGTCGCCGCGCTCCAGCTCGCCGCCCTCTCGCTGCGCGACCGCACTGACGCCTCGGCATTCGTCGCCGAGTTCACCGGAGACGACCGGTACGTCGTGGACTACCTCGTCGAGGAGGTACTTGACCGGCAACCCGAGCCGGTCCGCCGATTCCTACTCGACACCTCCATTCTCAGACGCCTCACCGCGCCGCTGTGCGACGCCGTCCAGGACGGCACAGACCGGCAGCCGGTCGAGACCAACGGCACAAAGCGTGCGGGTGGCAGCCGCGCCATGCTCGACCTGCTGGACCGGCGCAACCTGTTCCTCATCCCCCTCGATGACAACCGGCGCTGGTACCGCTACCACCACCTGTTCGCCGACGTCCTGCACGCCCACCTCACCCTCGAACGACCCGAGGAGATCGCCGAGCTGCACCGCCGGGCGAGCCGTTGGTACGCCGACAACGGCGACGTGGAAGAGGCAGTCCGCCACGCCCTGAGCGCCGGCGACACCGACACCGCCGCCGACCTGGTCGAGCACGCACTGCCGGAGCTGCGTCGGCAGCGGCGTGAGCAGCTCCTGCGCCGCTGGGCCGACGAGATCCCCGGACAGGCCCTCCGCAACCGCCCGGTCCTCGCGATCGGGTTGGTGGGCGGACTGATGGCCAGCAACGACTTCGACGACGTCGAGCGACGCCTCGAGCAGGTTGAAGACATGCTGGCCGGGCCGCCGTCCGAGCTGGTGACCGCCGACCCGGCCGCGCTCGCGCGGGTTCCCGCGGAGACCGAGATGTATCGGGCCGCGCTGTCGCTAGTCAGGGGTGACCCGGTCGCCACCATCGCGCGCGCGGAGCGTGCCGCGGCTGCCGCACCGGAGGGCGACGACCTCACTCGCGCCTCCACAGCGGCACTCAGAGGCCTGGCGTCCTGGGCATCCGGCGACATCGTCGCCGCCCACACCGCCTACCTGGGAGCAACCGCAGCCCTCACCCGCGAGGGCTACATCGCCGACGCCCTCGGCTCCACCCTCGCCATCGCCGACATGGAACTCGCGCTCGGACGCCTCCATGATGCCGACCGCACCCTCCAGGACGGCCTGAAGCTCGCCGACCGGCACCGGCCCGACGGCGGATCGCCCATGCGCGGCACCTCGGACATGCTGGTCGCGCAGGCCCGCGCGGCCTGGCACCGCGACGACCTGGCCGCGGCGGCCGACCTGCTGCGCCGGGCCGACGACCTCGGAGAGTCCGCCGGACTGCCCCAGAACCCGTACCGGTGGCGGGTCGCGATGGCTCGCCTGCGGGCCGCCCAACGGGACTGGGCGACCGCACTCGAGCTCCTCGATGAGGCCGAACGGGTCTACGTCGGTGACTTCTCGCCACCGGTGCACCCCATCCATGCCAGCCGTGCCCGAGTCCTGATCGCCCGTGGCGACCTTACCGGAGCCCTTGAATGGGCGCGCCGCTACAACGTCCACGACGATGACGACCTCACCTACCTGCGCGAGTACGAGCACGTCACCCTCGCCCGGCTGATGCTCGCCCAGCACCGGGTCACGGACTCACCAGTCGAACTCCAGAACGCCACCGCGCTGCTCGACCGGCTGCTCGCCGCCGCCGAGGCCGGCAACCGTGCCGGCACCGTCATCGAGGTCGAGGTCCTGCGCGCCGCAGCCCACCACACGGCCGGCGACAACCAGGCGGGACGTCGGGCGCTCGAGCATGCCGTCGACCTCGCCGAACCCCAAGGCTGGACCCGCTTCCTCATCGACGCAGCGCCCGCGCTCGCTGACCTCGTCAGCGGACTCGCCGCCCAACGGCCCGGATCCGAGTACCTCCACGCGCTATTGACCAGCTCGCGTGAGACGCCATCACCATCGAACACGGCGGCACCGCCGGCACCGGAACCGGCGCCAACGCCCCAACCGCTCCTCGACCCGCTCAGCGACCGCGAGCTCGACGTACTCCGCCTGCTCGGATCAGACCTCGACGGCCCGGCCATCGCCCGAGAGATGATCGTCTCCCTGAACACAGTGCGCACCCACACCAAACGGATCTACACCAAGCTCGGCGTGAACAACCGCCGTGCGGCAGTGAGCCGCGCGCACCAGCTCGGACTCCTCGCACGGACGCGCCGCCGCTGACAACCACCCCGTCAGCGGTCACTCCAGACGCGCGAGCGCTGCAGATCACCACGCAGGTCACCACTTGATGTGACGACCAGTCACCACACGCGCTCCTAGCGTTTCGGCAACGAGACGCCACGAACATCAGGAGCAGCAGCGTGAACACTGCAGACGAACCGGCTTGGTACGAAATCCGGTTCCAAGGCCACCTCGACCCCAAGTGGGCCGCGTGGTTCGACGGTTTCAGCCTCGAGCCCCAGGCCGACGGCATCACCGTGCTCCGCGGGCGTGTCGTCGATCAGGCTGCGCTGCACGGGCTCCTCGGCCGTCTACGAGACCTCGGGCTACCTCTCCTCGACGTCGTCCGCGACCCCGGCGCCGGGAGCTCGGGCCGATGAACCACCTACATCTCGACGCCTCGCCTTCCCCCCGCCACGCCGACCGGTCAGGAGAGCGCCCATGACCCGCCTGGACGACACCACCGCCATCCCACACGTGCTCGACACAATCCTGAGCACCGAGCGCCTGCGACTTCGACCCGCCACCGCCGAGGACACCGACGCGACCTGGACCTTCCGGCGACTCGAGACCGTCAACGAGTGGCTCACCGGCTGCCCGACCGATCTCGACGGCTACCGTGCCCTCTTCAACGAGCCCGGCCGACTCGCCACCACGGTCATCGTCGAGCTGTCCGATGGCACCATCATCGGAGACTTCATGCTCCGCCGCGAAGACGCCTGGGCCCAGCTCGAGGTCGCAGAACAAGCGGTCGGCGCACAGGCCGAACTGGGTTGGGTCCTCGACCCCACGTACAGCGGACGCGGCTACGCCACCGAAGCCGTACACGCGATGCTCCACCACTGCTTCACCGACCTCGGCGTCCGCCGAGTCGTCGCCAACTGCTTCCTCGGCAACGACGCCTCCTGGCGCCTCATGGAACGCGTCGGCATGCGTCGCGAGACCCACGCGGTCCGGGAATCCCTGCACCGATCGGGCCAATGGCTGGACACGGTGGCCTACGCACTCCTCGCCGAGGAGTGGGTCCACAAGAACGCTCGCAGGTAAGCCTCGCCACTCAACAGACCAATCGCACAACCAATAGAAGGAGGAACGATGGCCACCACCGTCGAAACCCCACGCACTAGCACCCCCTCGCTCTCGCTGACCCGCCTGCATGTCATGCGCGGCGGCTACTTGTTCATGGGCCTCGGTCTCGTCCTGGTCAAGTGGCCGAAGCTGCCAGACGCGCACACCATGCCGGTGTACGAAGCAGTGACGCTCTGCCTGCTGACCGCCATGTCACTGCTGGCGTTCCTCGGCCTGCGCTACCCCGTCAAGCTGCTGCCGATCCTTCTGTTCGAGACTGCGTGGAAGGTGCTGTGGTTCGGGATCGTCGCGCTTCCGCAGACGCTTGACGGTGGACTCAACAGCGGAACATCCGACATGGTGGCCAGAAACGCGCTCGTCGTCGTCATCATCGCGGTTATCCCATGGCGCTACGTGTGGACCACGTTCGTGCGTGCCGAGGGGGACCCATGGCGGTGAAGTCGCCCATCCACCCACGCGGTCCGTGGGGCCGGCCCGCCGCGCGCATCACCCGGGCTCGGCTCGTGGAGCCCGCTCGATATGCACGGATCGGTGGTGCGCTGTACCTCGTCATCATCGTTGCCGGCATCGTCGGTCCGCTGCTGACCCGGGAGCGGCTCGTCGTGCCGGGCAATGCGACTGCCACCGCAGACAACATCGCAGCATCACCCGAGCTGTGGCGAATCGGCATCGCGGTCGACGTAGTGATGCAACTCTGTGACCTGCCGGTGATGTTGATCCTGTTCCTGCTGCTCGCGCCGGTCAACAAGAACGTCGCCCTACTCGCGCTGCTCTTCAACATCATTCAAACAGCGACCCTGGTGGCGAACCAGCAGAGCCTGATCGCCGCGCAACTCGCATCGCCCGAGCACCCCGGGCTGACCGATATCGCGATCGACGCGTACTCGTATGGCGAGGCGCTCGGACTGGCCTTCTTCGGCTTCACGCTGTTAGGGGTCGGGTACCTGATCCGGCACTCCGGCTACCTGCCGTGGATCCTCGGCCTGCTGGCGCAGATCGCTGGCGTCGGCTACGTCGTCAACAGCTTCATACTGCTTGTTGCTCCCGATGCTCCGGAGCTGGCGAGCATCGCGCTCCTCGTTCCGGCTTTCGTTGCGGAACTATCGCTCGCGCTGTGGCTGCTCATCAAAGGCGTCGACGCATCCCGGCTTGAAATGCAGCTTCGCAGCGTTCAGGTGACATGAGGATCTCTTGGTAAGACCTTCGGCCCCAAAGCGCAGTCCAGTTGAGGAAGGCCAGAATCAGACGCCAGGCGCGTCACACCGCGACTGCGCTGGCCAAGTGCGCTGGTGCGGGAGGCCCGGTCCTGGCCGGACTCGATCGGGGTCCACTTTGTGTCCAGATTGAGTCGCCCCCGGTCCGCGCCAAACGGGTACTCTGAGACTGGCAGCGAGGGTGAATCCCTCACCACACCGAGGGAATCCGTAGTTTTCGGCCCGGCTCCGTAGTTGTCGCAGGTGGCCCGATCTCGTCCAGAGGGTTCGGGTTCAATTCCCGGCGCGAATGGTCCGCCCTCGACTGGTGAGCACCTATGGGGAGCGCCTCACCGGACGGGTCTTGCGGGACGCCGTAGGGATGCCGGGTCCATGACCTGGGCGGTCGCCGCAGGAGGTTGGGGTTCCGCTCGCCCGAGGCGCTGATCGCCCTGGTCATGCTGACCTCGGCGGCCATCGGCCGTCCTATCGGGCCGGAACTGACCCCCATGGATACGTCAGGGGAGCCAGTTTTCTGCAAGCCGGAGCCCCCATTCGGCAGGCTTTTGCAGTTATGCGAGTACGGCGACCCCAGCCAACAACATGATCAACAGGGTCAGCTCTGCACAAGCGCCGAGTACGTCGCCGGTCACGCCACCGATCCGGCGGTGCGCCAGCAGTCCGATGGCCAGAGTGGTCAGCACAGCGACGAGTGCCATCAGCAGTGCCACCCAAGGATGGACCCGGACCGCCGCAGCCAACGCCACAATGACGAGGGCGAGCCCGGTCATCATCTGCCTCGTGCCCAGTCTCTGGACCACGCCCCGGCCTGTCCCCTCCACCCGGGCGTAGGGGAGCAACCGCGCCAGTGGCAGCATCGCGCCGCGAGAGGCGGCGTACACGCCGATCAAGAGAAGCAGCATCTCCTCGGGCGGAAGCGCGTGGAGCAGGGTTGACAGGGCAGCAACCTTCAGCAGCAGGTGCAGCACCAGGGTCGACGCGGCATAGACACCGATGGAGTGGTCCTTCATGATCTGCAGCCGGTGCTCGCGGTCACGGCCCGCCAGCCCGTCGGCGCAGTCAGCCAACCCGTCCAGGTGCAGGGCACCGGTGAGCGCCACCTCGGTCGCAACGGCCAAGGTGGCAGCGATCAGCACCGGCCAGAGTTCCCCGGATCCGACGGCGACGCCCGCCACGATGGCCCCGATCGCGGCCCCGACAACGGGATAGAGCGCGGCGGCACGTGCGGGGTCGACGCTGCCTGCCGAAGCGGGGATCGGCACCCGGGTGAGCAGCATCGTGGCCGCGGCCAGGGTCCGCACTCACGCCACCGGGCTGGTCTCGGCCGGGCCGAGGCTGGCGAACGTCGCCATCTCGGTGAGTACCGCGATAGCTGAGCGGACCAGGTTGATCGCCAGTGCAGCGCCGCTGCCCTCGCCCAGCCGCATCTCCAGGTCGAGCAGCGGACGCAGCCCGAGCGCGGCGAGCTGCAGAGCGTGCCCGGGCTCGGGGGACAGGTGCGCGGCGATCATGGCATCGGTGCTCGCAGGGGCGAGTCGAGCAGCCACCAGCGCAGCGGCTCCCGTGATGAATCCGTCGACGAGCACGGGGATCCGCCGCTCCGCGGCCCCGAGTACGACGCCAGCAAGTGCCGCCACCTCAAGTCCACCGATCGAGGCAAGAGTGGCCAGCGGGTCATTGGACACCCCGGATGTCGCATGTCGCGCCAAAATCTGGTCGACCACCGAGACCTTGTGGGCCACCTGCACGTCGTCTAGCCCGGTGCCACGGCCACAGGTCGCTGCAGCATCGCAGCCGAGGAGTGCAGCCGTCAGGGCGCTGGCAGTGGTGGTGTTGCCGATGCCCATCTCGCCCAGCGCAATCAGGTCGACACCGTCGTCGATGAGCTCGTGGGCGATGCCGATGCCGTGCTCCAGTGCCAAAGTCGCCTCGGCAACGGTCATCGCAGGCTCGAGGGCGCTGTCCGCCGTACCCGGACGGACGCTGCGGTCCAGCAGGCTGGGCACCGCCGGCGGGTCGATCACGCCAAGGTCGGCCACCACAAGCCGTGCGCCGGCGGCGCGGGAAAGCACCGCCACGGCGGCACCTCCACTGCCGAAGGCGGTGAGCATCAGCCCGGTGACTGCTTGTGGGAACGCGCTCACCCCTTGGCTGGCGACACCGTGATCGGCGGCACAGACCACCACGGCCGGGGTCGGTTCGGGCAGGTCGACGCGGCCGCGCAGGGAGGCGATCCGGGTTGCGATGTCCTCCAGGTGGCCCAGGCTGCCCAGTGGTTTGACCTTGTCGGCCATGGCGGCCATGGCCTCCTGCAAGGTCTGGGCCGAAGCGGGCCGGATCGCTTCGATGGTGCTCTTCAATATCGTCAGGTCAGTCATCGGTTCTCCTTGGTGGTGAGGTCGAGGTTGTGGTCACCGAGGGTTAGAGCGCGCCCGGCGACCATGAACTGGGCGAGCGCTGCATGGCGGGAGAAGGTGGCGTTGACCCGGCCGAGCCGATCGCGGTAGTCGCGGCCGAGGGGATGCATCGGCACCAGCCCCATGCCGACCTCGTTGCTGACCACGATCCAGTCCGCAACGCTGGCAGCGCACGCAGTGGCAGCAAGTTCGGCTGCTGCTTCGATCTGCTCGGCAGAATCGCCGCGTTCGAGCATGTTGGAGACCCACAGCGAGAGGCAGTCGATGATGCCGGCGGATTTCGCCCCGAGCCCGGCGATCGCCAGTTCGAGGTCGAGGGGTGCCTCGATGGTCGCCCAGTCGGCTGGTCGCTCGGCCCGGTGCAGCCGGATACGGTCCGCCATCTCTGCGTCGCGAGCTTGGGCGGTCGCGACGAAGGTGACGTCGCGGCCGCTCGCTTCCGCCATCAGTACGGCGCGGGCCGACTTGCCGCTGCGGGCTCCGCCGGTCAGGAAGGTCAATGCCATCAGGTGGATCTCCTCGTGTCTGGAACTCGGATCAAGACTCGGCCGAGTCGGTGGTCTGCCCACCAGAGCAGCACCAGCGTTCCGATCAGTGCCCACTCGGTCCTGCTGGTCAGGTCACGCGCCCCAGCGATGTCGACTGCCTCAGGGCGTGGGCCGTCACCGAGTCGTGGCCGGTCCTCGTGGCGTTCGCCGTACTGCAGTGGACCGCCGAGCTCGCGACAGAGCGCGGCTGCGACCGCAGTTTCAGCCACTCCGGAATTGGGGGAGGGGTGCAGGTGGGCATCGCGTCGTACCGATGCACGCACAGCCCTCGCCCGGGCCGGCGCGGCAGTCATGACCAGCAGAGCGAAGAGCCTGGCCGGGACCCAGTTGGCGCCGTCGTCGAGCCGGGCTGCGGCCCAGCCGAAGTTCTCGTAGCGGTCGTTGCGGTGACCGACCATGGCGTCCATGGTGTTGATCGCCCGGTGCACCATCACCCCAGGTGCACCGACGATCAGCCCCCAGAATGCGGGGGCGACCACTGCGTCCACGGAGTTCTCCGCCAGGGACTCGACCACGGCAGCAGCGATCCCCGACGCGTCGAGATGGCTCGGGTCGCGGCCGACCAGCGAAGGCAGGGCGACGCGGGCGACTGCCAGATCACCAGTGAGCAACGGCGTCTCGATCAGACTTGCCGCCCGGCGCAGCTCGCGGCCAGCAGCGCAGATGGCAACTGCCAGGGTCGTGGACCGGATCGCCCCGCCAGCCAACCCGCCAATCGCAACACCGGCGAGCGCATGGCGCACCCCGGCGGAGCGGTCGTCGGCGTACCCGATGGCCTCCACCTTCTGCATCGCGATCCCGAACCAGCCCACCGGGTGCCAGCGATCCGGCGGCTCCGGCAAGGCCTTCTGCAGGAGCAACCCACCAGCGACGCCGAGCGCGCGACGCCCCAGCCGGCTCATCGAGCACGTCCCGGATGAGCAGCCAACCCCTGTTGTACGGCGGCATGCGTGGCCATTGCCAACCGGTGACCCCATCTGGAGCGCACACCTCCGAATCGTTGCGCCGGGCCGGCGATGGAGCAGAGCAGAGTAATCGCGTCGCTCGCTGTCCCCGTGCCAGGCACCTGCGCCTCCAGCAGTGCTTGAGTCTTGGCCTCGGTCATGGCGAGCAATGCCTGCACCATCGCGGCAGGCTCCAGAGCGACCGGCACGAGCGCGATCAGGTTGATCGTGCCCGGCCAGAGGGCATGCCCGGCTTCGGGATCGGCGGCCCAGGTCGGCTTGGTGACCCCGACGGTCGCGCTCACCGATGCCCCCTCGAAGCACGCATGCTCCGCCCGGGTCACATCGACGGCGGTGAACATGGCGATGCCGGGCCCAGACAGGCTTCGTCCGGCCGCGATCTTCGCCGCGTGCTCGTCGAGGTCGATCCGCGAGTAGTCGTGCGGCACGCCGATGTTGAGCAGCCAGGCAGGCGTGCTGAAGCCGCCGCCGACCGAGGCCGACGACAATGCCCGCACCGGATCTTCGAATTGCCAGACCAGCACGTGTCGGTGATCGGGTCCGGGCGACAAGATGCTGGCGCAGTACGTCATCAGGCCCAGCCCGGTGCATCGGAAATCGGAAGAGCCGATGTCGCGATCTCGTCCAGGGCGTCCAGGTCGAGGTGCTCGCCGAGCCACGTCGCCAGGTGGTCGAGGTGTGCATCCACAGCCGCGTGGTAGGGCACTGGCGAGGGCTCATAGCGCCGTCCTCGCGATCGCGCCACCTCGCCCACGAAGGAGTGCCGAAAGGCATCGTCGTCGAAGAGCCCGTGCACGCTGGTCCCGTAAGCCGAACCTCGATGGCTGCCCTCGAACGCGAGGTCCCACGGCTCTCCGGTCACCGGCCGACCCCACCGGATCTCATAACCGGAGCCGGTCTGGCGCACGATCTTCGGCGTGGCGAACGTCGTCTCCACACCCAGCAGGCCCAAACCGGCCACCCGCCCCGCCCCGGACTCGATCGGATCATCGACCCAGCGCCCGAGCATCTGATAGCCGGCGCAGATCCCGAGCACCACCGCATCGGTGCCGGCCACGGCGTCGGCCAGGCCACGCTCGCGGACCCAGGCCAGGTCAGCAACCGTGGTGCGACTGCCCGGCAGGATCACCAGGTCCGCATCCTCGAGGTCGTCGGGGTGGGTGGCCCAGCGCAGGCTCACCGACGGCTCCATCACCAGCGGGTCGAAGTCGGACGGGTTCGCCAGGTGCGGCAGCCGCACGACCGCCACCCGCACCGGCGAGGGCGAGCTGACCGGCCGCGCGGTCGCCGCCAGGTCGAGGCTGTCCTCCAAGCCCAGCATCGGATGATGCCCCAGATGCGGAAGCACGCCGAGCACCGGCACCCCGGTGCGATCGGTCAACTCCGCATGGCCGGACTCGAGCAGGGAGGGATCCCCCCGGAACTGGTTGAACACGAACCCGCGCACCGGGCGACGCAGGTGATCTGGCAGTAGCGCCCAGGTTCCGTACGCCGAGGCGAAGGCACCGCCGCGGTCGATGTCGACCACCACGATCGCGGGCATGCCGGCCGCGGCGGCGAGTGGCAGATTGACCAGGTCGCGGTCCAGCAGGTTGATCTCCGCTGCTCCACCAGCGCCCTCCGCGACCACCCATTCATGTTCCTTGCGCAGCGACGTGAACGCATCGAGGACCACACCACGCAGACCGCACGCGACGTGCCCGTAACCGACCGCGTCGGTGACCGAGACCTCGTCACCGAGCACCACGAGGTGGCTGGTTTGCGCGGCTGACGGCTTGAGCAGGATCGGGTTCATCCGGCGGTCCGGTGCCACCCGTGCCGCCAGCGCCTGCATCGCCTGGGCGCGGCCGATCTCGCCGCCGTCGGCAGTGACCGCGGCATGGTTGGACATGTTCTGGGCCTTGAACGGCACCACGTCACGGCCAGCGTCGGACCAGATCCGGCACAGGGCGGAGGCGACGGTGGACTTGCCGGCACCACTGGTGGCACCACAGACCAGCAGGGCGCCACTCAATAGTCGATGCCCTTGCGTGCCCGGATGCCTTGTTCGAAGGCATGCTTGACCTTCACCATCTCTGTGACGGTGTCCGCGACGTCGATGACGGGCTGCGGCATCTCCCGTCCGGTGAGGAAGACGCTGGTGTCCTCGGGCCGGTCGCGGAGGGTCGCGGCGACGTCGTCGGCGTCGATCCAGCCCCAATTCATCGGATAGCTGACCTCGTCGAGCAGGATCATTTTGTGCTCGCCACGGTTGATCAGGTCCTTGGCGAACGCCCAGGCCGCCACCGCCTTCGCCTGGCTCTCGTCGAGGTCGCTGGACTCCCAGCTGAAGCCGTCGCCGGCGCTGAACCAGTCCACGCCGATCTGACGGCTGATCTGTTCCTCGCCGGTGTTCCAGTTGCCGCTCTTGATGAACTGCACCACCGCGGTCGGCCATCCCCGGGCCACCGAACGCAACACGGTGCCGAACGCTGCGGTCGACTTGCCCTTGCCGTGTCCGGTGTTCACCAGCACCAGCGACGGCGCCGAACGCAGCTCGCGCTTGTCGTAAGGACGTTCGGTACGCGGCTCTGCGTGATCACTCATGGGTTGTTCCTTCCGGTTGTGGCAGTGCGGCGGGGGAGAACCACCAGTTCCCCATCGAGTTGGTGCACATCGAGTGGTGTGCGATAGACCCGACTCAGTACGTCGGGCTCCAGCACCTGCGTTGGATTGCCCACAGCCTCGGTCGATCCGGCTGCGAGCAGTTGCAGCCGATCGGCGTACCGGGCGGCGGATCCGAGATCGTGCATGGCGGCGATTACGCTGATGCCGTCTTGCCGGCGTAGCTCGTCGACCACGCTCAGCACCTCTGCCTGGTGGCCGAGGTCCAGGGCGCTGGTGGGTTCGTCGAGCAGCAGGATCTGGGTCTGCTGGGCAAGGGCGCGGGCCACCACTGCACGCTGGGCCTCGCCGCCAGAGAGGGAGGTGACGGGGCGGTCGGCGAACTCCTCCAGCCGCAGCCTGCCGATCACCTCGGCGGCGATCCGGCGGTCTCGCCGGGTCTCGCCGCGCAGCCAGCCCAGGTGGGCGGTGCGACCGAGCAGGACGTATTCGACAACCGACATGCCCTCGGGCAGCAGCGGTGTCTGCGGCATCAGCGCGATCTGGGTGGCCCGGGAGCCGGAGCCGATCACGAGGCTGCCGGTGTGTCTCAGCACTCCGGCGAGTGCCTTGAGCAGGGTCGACTTGCCAGCGCCATTGGGCCCGATCACGCCGAGCCACTCGCCGGCCTCCAGATGAAGGTCGATACCGCGCAGCACCTCGGCGCGGCGAAGTCGGACGCCCAGCCCGGTGGCTTGAAGCCTCATCGGGGTGCACCGCGTCGCCACAGCACGAACGCGAAGAAGGGAGCACCAACGAACGCAGTGATCACGCCCACCGGCAACTCAGCCGGCGCGACCAGGGTGCGTGCACCGACGTCGACGCTGGCGAGGAAGGCGCCACCGAGCACGCCCGCCAGAGGCAGGATCACCCGATAGCTGTGACTGGTCAGCATGCGCACCACGTGCGGCACCACCAGCCCGACGAAAGCGATCAGGCCGCTGACCGACACCGCGGCGGCTGTCATCAAGGTCGCCGCGATGATCACGATCAACCGGGTGCGGGCCGGCTTGAGGCCGAGCGCCTTTGCTTCGTCGTCTCCGAGACGAAGCACATCGAGGTGCCGGGCGTAGGCCAGCAGCACCACTCCGGAGAGTCCGACGTAGGGGAGCAGCAACAAGACCTGGTCCCAGCCGTGGGTGGTGAGTTGCCCGAACAGCCAGCTCAGCGCCTCTCGCGCCCTGGTCTCATCGAGTTGCTGCAACGCATAGGTCTGGGCTGCCGAGAACAGCGCCGCCATCGCCACGCCGGAGAGCAGCAGGGTGGCGGCCGAGGAAAACGAGCCGCGGGCGATCAGCGCCGACCCGCTCACTGCCAACAGCGCGCCCGCGAACGCTGCTGCAGGGACCGCGCTGAAGGGCCCGAAACTCAAGTCCAGGTCGAAGCCCAGAGCGAGCACTGCGCCGAGTCCTGCCCCCGCCGAGACGCCCAGCAGGTAGGGGTCAGCGAGCGGGTTGCGGAAAACCCCTTGGTACGCCGCCCCGGCCATTCCGAGGGCCGCTCCGACCAACATGCTCAGCGCCGTACGGGGCAGCCGGATCGACCACAGGATCGCCTCCTGGGACGTGGTCAAGCCGGAGTCGACCCTGACTCCGGGCAACGCGTCGAGCAGCGCCGACACCACCCCGGACACCGGCAGTCCGGCGGCGCCCCGGGTGGCGCTGACCAGGCCCGCGATCACGAGCATGGTCAGCGCGACCAGCAGCGCACGCAGCGACAACCGGTAGGCACGGTCAGCCGCACGGACGACCGCGAGGGGTGCCTCCTGGTCCGGTGAGTATGCGGGTGCCGCAGTGGTGTCGGTCAGCATGTGCTCAGCCGGCCGGTGTCTTCACCGAGGCCATCGCGTCGGCGATCGATTCGATCAGCTGCGGCAGCCGGGGTCCCCAACGCGAGGAGATGTCGGCATCGACGGTGACGACGTTGCCGTTCTTGACCGCGCTGACGTTCTCCCAGCCGGGTCGGCTCGCTACGTCGTCGGCGGTATAGCTGACCTGGTCAGTGATCACGATCAGCTCGGGATCGGCGGCGATGATCGCCTCTTCGGTCAGCTGCGGGTAGCCACTCTTCTGCTTGTCGGCCGCGTCGGCGATGTTAGTCGCACCGAGCGAGTCGTACACCGAACCGATAAAGCTGCTCGAGCTGGCGGCATAGTGCTTTTCGTCGAGCTCGTGGTAGACCCGCAGGCCTTCTTGGGGAGCTGCATCCAGCGCCTTCTCGATTTCTGCCCGCATGTCGGCGACCACCTTCGCGGTCTTATCGACGTGGCCGGTGGCCAGGCCGAGCGCGGCGATGCCGTCGTAGCCCTCATCGATGGTGGCCGGAGCCGGGTTGACGATGGTCGGTATGTCGAGTTTGGCCAGTGCCCCGACGATGCCGTTGGTGTCGTTGGCGATCACGACGAGGTCGGGCGAGTAGCCAGCGATCGCCTCGACATTCGGGTCGTACGCCGACAGTTCGGTGGTCGGTGCCTGTTGGGGGTAGGTCGAGTATTCGTCGGCAGCGATCACCTGATCTCCCGCGCCGATCGCAAAGAGGATCTCGGTGGCCGAGGGGGAGAGGGAGACGATGCGCTCAGGCTGCTGGTCGAGGGTGACCTCGCCGTTGACGGCATCGATGGTCACGGGATAGTCAGCCGATGAGGCAGTCGGCTTGGGGTCCTCGGACGAACTGGTGTCGCCGTCGCCACAGCCGGCGAGGGTGAGCGAGGCGGCCAAGGCCAGGGCGATGGGCAGATTTCGAATCTGTTTCAACTTTCCTCCTGATAGATCGAGGAGGAAGCGATCGCACGACGCATTGCCGGACGAAACCCACCCCTGTCCTCGAGGGCGATGCGGTTCTCGTCGTGAAGGTCGACCGGACTTGTCCACCAGGTTGTGGTGGCTTGACCGTTGCGGGACAGTGCCGGACTCTCACCGGACTTCGTCTTCAGGACGCCTGCCGAGGGTAGACCCAGCGAAGCTTCAGAGCACCGTGGGGTCCAGGGTGCGGACGAGTGCCCGATCGAGTCGGGCCAGTTGATCCGGATGCGGTACGGCGATGCGCGCGACACCGGGCATGCCGAAACTGGTGCAGTCACGGACCAGGGCTCCGTGTGGGGCAAGGGCTTCACGCAGTCCCGGCCGGTCGACCAGCACCCAGGGGGCGGCGGCGTTGGTCACCTCGAGGTCGTAGCCACGCAGCAGCGCCACCAGATTCTCTCGTGCTTCGCTGATCTGCGCCGACCACTTGGGGAGGTCTGCGGACTCGAGCAGGTCCGGCAGCACCGCCAGCGATAGCGCACTGGTCGACCAGTGCGGCTGGTGGCGATGGACCCGGGCCAGATCGTCCGGGTCTTCGACGAGCACGTAGCCGAGCCGCAGCCCCGGGCAGGCAAACGTCTTGGTGAGGGAACCGACCACCAAGCCCCTGCGCCCTGCACTCCAGTGGCCGGTGGCCAGCGCATGGAACGCCTCGTCCCAGATGTCGGCGTGCTCCTCGGGGCCGGCCAGGCGCCCGGTAGGGCTGTGCGGGTTGCTGCGCCACACGGGTCCGTTGTCACCCCGAGGGTGCAGCGCGAACTCCGGTTCGGTGAGCACCTGCCCGCCGTACTCGGCGATGAGCAGTGCGATCGCCTCGCTGCCGCCGTTGGTCACCAGCAGCCGCGTTGGATCCACCTCCAGCGCCTGGGCCAGGAGCCGAGTCGCGGGCCGGTCGTCGGGGTAGTGGCCGAGCGTGTCCAGGTGCCGGGTGACCAGCGCGGACACGTCAGCGGCGAACGGATTCAGGTTTTGCGAGAGGTCCAGCAGATCGGCCGGATCGAGCCCCAGCGCGCGGGCCACTGCCGGCCCGTCACCGCCGTGCGCGCCTGCGGCGGGCAGGGCTTGGGTGGACTCGGGCACCCGCCGAGCCTACTGACACGTACTCACCGGTCCGCATCGCCTGAACTGTCGGTACGCATCAGTAGGCGAGGTAGCCCTATCTGGTCAACAACTCGAGACCGTCGATCAGGACGTTCCTGCGCGAGCGGACCACTATGACCCGGAAGCTCGCGCCGGGCGCAGTCCAGACCTGGGGACACCGGGAAGTGGCCCACAGCGGTTCCCGGCGCTGGCCGAGCAGAGGTTGACCCGCTTGATCTTGATATTCCTACACTTCGACAACGTCGCTGGCCCGGCGACTCGGGCAGCGCCGAGCGAGGCGCCGCCGTCCGCCAAGCACGCCGCGTCCTGTGCCACGAATGATCCGAAACGTACGGGGAGAATCAATGCCGTGACCCACCCGGTCTACCTCGTCCGCCACGGCCAGTCGGAGTGGAACGTCCTGCGGTTGACCCAAGGACAGACCTCCCACCCGCGGCTGACGTCCATCGGGCGCGAGCAAGCCGAACGAGCCGCATCGCTGATCGGCCAGGATCTGGCCGGCCGGCCGGTCGCCCATGTCCCAGCGACCTGGTGCGCGCCGTCGAGACCGCCAAGGTCGTGGGCAAGGCGCTCCGGGGACCGGTGGCGCTCGAGGTCCGCCGGGTTGGGTGGGACGACAGGCAGCCAGTCCTCCGCCCGATCCGGCACGCTTGGCGCGGGTCGGGGGTCGCCCACGGTCGCCTGGGCCGTGCCCGCCGGCTGGCGAAGTCGTTCGGGAACATCACGACCTCCGCGACTGGTTGGCTGCTCGTGACCTGTGTGGCCACGGTGCTGCGGCAGCTGTCTCGCCAACCGGACACAGCAGCCGACTGGGCAGGCGCGATCGTCGCAACCGAGCTCAAGACGCTCGTCCTTTACTGGTCGAAAACCCCGTCAGAAACGGGCCAAAGGCGGCTGATGCCCGCAAGACCCAGCAAGACGCAGGGCATTGTGTTCGCAGGTCAGCGCGGGTTTTCGCAAGTGGGGACAGACACCGACCGCCTGCGTGCTCAAGGTCAAGGGGTCGCAGGTTCAAATCCTGTCAGCCCGACCGATGTGATCTCTCAAGAGATCGGCGACACCCGGACCCACGATTCGTGGGTCCGGGTTTCGTCATTTTCGGGTGGGTCCTTTGGGTGCTCCGGTGGCTTGGTAGTTCTTGGTGGGGTCGATGGTGAGCTCGCGGAGGAGTTCGCCGGTGACGGCGTTGACGATCCGGACGTGGAGGTCTTGGACGAGCAGGATCACGTGGGTTCGGGCTTGGGTTCGGCCGATGCCGATGTGGTGGAGCGTGCCGTTGACGCGCAGGGTGACGCAGCCGGAGTCGTCGATGCGGTCGTGGCGGATCCGGTCGTGGGTGTCGGTGTCGCGGCTGGGACCGGGTAGCGCTTTGGGGAGTGAGTTGTAGATCGTGGCGGGGGTGGCTCGCTGCGGCAGGGAGCGGTGGGGTCGGCGGTGGTTGTACTCGTCGCTGAACTGGTCCAGGAGCCTCTGGAGCTCGGCGATGGTGGCGGGTTGGGCGGGCTGGCCGCGGAGCCATTTCTTCATGGTCTGTTGGAACCGCTCGACTTTGCCGCAGGTGGTGGGGTGGTTGGGGCGGGAGTTCTTCTGGGCGATGTGGAGCCCTCGGAGCTCGGCTTCGAGTGAGTTGCGTCCGCCGCGGCCGCCGGCGAAGCGGGTGGTGTAGACCATGCCGTTGTCGGTGAGGGTGGAGGCGGGGATCCCGTGTGCGGTCAGGGTGTTGCGGAAGGTGGCCAGGACGATCGGCCCGGTGATGCGGGGGTGGGCGCTGATGTGCAGGGCGTAGCGGGAGCAGTCGTCGAGCCAGCTGATGATCTCGACATCGCGGCCGGGTTGGCCGGTGGCGGGGGTGAGTCGGTAGTGGGTGAAGTCCGATTGCCAGGTCTCGTTCGGCATGGCTGCCTGGAACCGGATGTAGGAGGCCTTGGGACGCTTCTTCGGCTCGGGGACCACCAGCCCGGCGCGGGTGAGGTAGCGGCTGATCGTGGCCAGAGACACGGTCACCTGGTGGTGCTGGGCCAGGTGCCAGGCGATGGTGTCCGGTCCGGCGTCCAGGCCGGCGGCGGACAGCTTCTCGCGCAGCTCGATGATCAGGTCGACGGTCGCTCGGGGTAGTGCGGTGGGGTTGGTCTTCGGTCGGCGGGACCGGGGCTCGAACGCGGCCTCGCCTTCGGCCTCGTAGCGGGCCTTGAGCTTGTAGACCCAGGCCCGGCTCACGCCGTATCGGGTGGCGACCTCCGCCGGTCTCTGGTGGTCAACGAACAGGGCGGTCAGGACCAGGCGCGCCTTCGACATGGCTGAGCATCGCCACGAGACAGGTGTCGCCGATGTCTTGAGAGATGTGTCGCCGATGTCCTGATGGAACACACTGTCAGCCCGACCGATGAACCGCAGGCCAGAGGCCGTCTCCGCTGTCGGCGGAGACGGCCTCTGTCTGCGTCTCGGACTAACGTTCGGCGCTTGCACGCCCTGCCAAGGACCGCGCCAGTACCTCGACAGTCACGTCGACGGCACCGGCAGCGTCGGAACCGCAAGCGGTTGTCAGCGGGTGACGGTGTGGACAAGGCCAAGACCGTGCTCGGCAAGACCGCCCACATCTGGAACATCTACACCGAGGGGTGCTGGAACCGGTCGCAGAACAAGACCTGCAACGCCAAGACCGACGGTGGCTCGCTGCTGATCCTGCTGCTCGGCGTCGCCCTGTCGTCGGCACGACCGAGCTTCACTCTCCACGGCCGAATCGTGCGCTTCTGGAGGACAGCAACCTGCGCGCGTTGCTTAGCGCTCAGGTGCGTAGCGTCCGAATGCCCAAGGCGATTGCTACCAACAGAGCGCCGATGGACAGGGCCCCAAGCCACACCCAACTCGGGATCGAGTCGACGGGGCCCCAGGCCATCAGTGCACCGAGGACCATGAGTGCCAGTCCTCCTCGCAACGCGCCGATGGGTGCGAACTTTGCCTCCGGAGATGCCATGCCGCCGACCATAACCGACGACAGATGCGGGCGAACGTGGCCCACTTCCAAGGCACAAGTGGGACGTCGTCTGACCGTTGCTGCCTTCGAAGTCGCTTACCGTCGGCTCATGAACCAAGGGCCTCGCACGTTCCTGGGAAACTCCGTCAACGCTGAGCCTCAGCTGCTACGTGTCGGCGAACTGCCCCGACCTGACTTGTCGAAGCCACTGACCGTGGCTGCGGTGCAACTCGATGTTTCTGCCGAGCGCCTGCTTGAGGACGCGGTGGTCGACCGCACGGAAGCCAAACGGTTGAGATAGTCGGTGCACTCCTGTGGGTATGACCACGAGCACCGCCCGACTCACCCACAGTGATGTCCGGTGGGTGGTGGCGGCGATCGCTGTGGCGCTCCTTGGGACCGGACTTTGGGCGGCCGGGCACCTGCACCACATTCACGATGAGTCATGGCAGTGGTGGTGGACGCCGACAGCCACGCCGCTGAAGCTCCGTTACGAGGGGCGCGACTGCGAGCGTGGTGGAACGCACGAGCGACTGAGACCCGGGCAGATCGTGGTAGGTCGAACCGCTGGCGGCGGCGTCATCTACGACGTGCCGGTGAAAGACCCATACGCGTCCACGCTCCCGCAAGTGCGCGACGGGCGACGGGTCGTCGGCTACGAACTAGTGGGCGGCCCCTGACGCCGCTCCCCGAACAGGGCGGGAGGTTCCCCGCGCAATATCCTCCGCCTCGCTCATCGCCAGGACTGCCACACCTGCCGCGGCAGATCCGGGCGTTGCATGTCCGATGCGGCCTAACCTGTCGGCATGCGACGCTTCGAAGACGAGGACCTCACCGGCGCAGAGTTCCGCGAATGCGACCTGAGTGGAGCGCGGATGGTCGGCGTGGTCATGCAGGACGCCGAGATCGACGGCCTGGTCACCAATCTCGTGGTCAACGGGGTCGAGGTGATGCCGTACGTCGAGGCGGAGCTCGACCGCCGCCACCCGGTACGGCTGCTGATCCGCTCCGATGCGCCGGCCGACCTGCGAGAGGCCTGGCGGCAACTGCGGAACGATTGGGCGACGACCACCGAGCGAGTCCGGTCCATGCCCGAGAACAGCGAGAATCACGGCGTCGACGGCGAGTGGTCGATGGTCGAAACGCTGCGCCACCTTGTCTTCGTGCACGACTCTTGGTTCCGACGCTGCGTGCTCGGGCTCACAGAACCGTTCACGGCCATCGGACTCGGTCCACCGTTCATCATGGACCAGGAGGAGAACGGGCTCGACCCGTCCGCCCAACCAGGACTCGACGAGGTGCTCGCCGTGCGCGTCCGGCAGGCTTCGGAGATCGAGAGATGGCTGGCGGAGGTCACGCCTGATCAGCTCGCGCAGACCGCGCCGGTTCCCGACGATGACAGATGGCCCTCGTACGCCAAGGGGCGGACAGTGCGGCAATGCCTCCGGACCGTGCTCAACGAGGAATGGGCTCACCACGGCTTCTGCAAACGCGACCTGGACAAGTTGTCGCGCCGGGACTACGCGCGCTGACGCGCACCCTGTTCGAGGCACGTGAGCGCGTTCAGTGCACAGCGCAATCGAACCGCTGCAGTGTCCGCGCACGTTGCCGGCCGTGAGGGAGGTGCATCCCGGATGCTGACTGGGCTTGAACGACTACCTCGCCACCGTCCCCAATCCCACCTGATCGACGGGCGTCAGGCCCGCGCGTACTCGTCCAAGGTCTTCCGCCGGATCCGCGCGATGACGTGGTCCATCGGCCCCTGGTGGAGCATCCAGAGCAACACCTTGTCGCGCATGCGCGTGGCGCCGCCGTTGGTCCACTGGGCCTCGATCCGGCTGCCGCCACCTTCGTCGGGAACGATGCGCACTTCGCCCGAGCCGCGGCCGCCCCAGCTGGTCTCGACGTCGACCCACCGCACCAGGGATGGATCGGACCAGTCGTAGCGCTCGACGACCCAGAACGGCGACCCTGCGGTGCTCTCCCGCGCTACGGCCCAGGTGGCGCAGAGCTCGCGCAGTTCGTAGGTTTTCGGGTCCAGGGTTTGGTGCCAGATACGCGGGCGGCGCTCGGTGAAGTCGGTCAGCGCCTGGAGGACCTGGCCAGGCGAGGTGTAGGTAGTCACCTCGAATCGCATGGGGCACGTCCGGTCGAAGTGATGGCACTCACGAATGCCACCACGGGTCGGTGATCGCGCGCAGGTCGCGCAGAATCTCGTGCAGCTGGTGGAGCCGGTCCGCTCCGACATGGTCCGCCCACTCGGCGAGCACTCGCGCGACCTCCGCGTCCGCCACACGGGCGACCCGCTGCAGTCGCGGGGTCAGGCGGACCAGGCGGGCCCGGCCATCGGTGGGATCGGGCACCCGCTCGACGTACTGGGCCTTCTCCAGCTGCTCGACCAGGGACGCCGCGCTCTGCTTGGTGACCCGTGCTTGCTCGGCGAGGTCGGAGACCCGCGAACCGTCCGGAGCGATCCGCGCTGCGATCCTCGCCTGTGCCAGCGTGATGTCGGTGACGCCGGCGGCCACGATGGCGTCGAACACCCGCTGCTCCAGCGCACGGTTGGCGACGAAGAGCAGGATTCCCAGCTCCGGCCGTTGACGAGAATCGGTCACCGTGTCATTTTAGACAGAAGTTCTGTCTAGTTGGTGACGGAGAGGTGACTCACCATGGACAGCGACATCGTGTGGCAGCACATCGACGCAGAACGGACCTGGATGGCCGATCTCCTGGAGGCGCTGCCCGCTGAGGACTGGCAGCAGCCGAGCCTGTGCGCTGGGTGGACCGTGCGCGACGTGGGTGCGCACCTCACCTTTGCCCAGACGCCCGTGCAAGACCTCCTGTGGCCGGCACTCCGCGCCGGTTTCCGGTACGACGTGCTCGTGCGGGACACGGCGCTCCGCAGCCCGCTGACCCACGAAGAGATCGTGGCAAAGCTGCGCAGCTTCCTCGGCTCGCGGCGACGCGTCGCGTTCATCACCGACCTCGAGCCGCTGATCGACATCTTGGTTCACAACCAGGACATCGCCCGGCCGCTCGGCGTCGACCATCCGATCCCACCGGACGCCGCCGCCGCGGCCGCCGACCGCGTGCTGGGGCCCCGGCCCCGATCCGGCGTTGGAGGCCACCGCGCGACGTTCGCTTCGTGGCCACGGACACCGAGTGGGCGTTCGGCAACGGCCACGAGGTGCACGCAACCATGGGCACCCACTTGCTGACGCTGACCGGACGTCTGCCCATCCCCCAAGGGTCGTCGACCCCTGCTTGACCTGGGTTCGGTCTTGGCCTCAGCCGATGCCGATCTGGTGCAGCTTGTTCGCGCTCACCGAAAGCGGCCTCTTCCGGCTGCTCTTCACCGCCTACCCCGACCCGCCGGAGGGCAAGGACGCGGCGGGGGAGGACCCCTACTCCTTGCTCAACGCCGCCCTCGGCGACCTCGTCGCCGTCGGTTACCTCACGGGACAGGGTCGGGCCGGGGCAGAGGTCACGTGCTGGTCGGCTGTCCATGCCTTGGCGGTGCTCAACATCGACGGCCGGCTATGCGGCTTGTCGTCCTCCGATCGCGACGCGGCCCTGACTGTCTGCTCCTCGGGGTCGACCGCGGGCTCGGGGTCGGCGGCGACCCGGCCATCGCTGGCCGACAGTTGATCGACCGGCCCCGAGACGTCTCTGCCGGTCAGAGCACCGTCCGACCGGACACGAGAGAGGTGTCAGCCCCGCGTTGTGCCGGAGCGGCCGCTCAACCGCAGCGGCAGCGCGGGCTGTCCGAGCGGGTTGGCGGCGGCGACCTCGTCCATCGCGTCGATGATGTTGCGCAGGTTGATGATCAGGGCCCCATAGGTCGGCCACTGCTGGGACCGTTCGGTGGAGCGGAGCTCGTCCGAGAAGGCCTCGAGCCGGAGCCGGACCGCCGCCATCGCGGCCGAGTCGGCATCCCTGGCCGCCCGACCGGTGTCGCCCAGCATCTCGAGCCAAGGCACGGCGAAGCCGTCACCCCAGGCTCTGCGGTGCGACTGCTCGTCGCCGACGGTTCGGCTCATGCTGCGGATCTCGGCGACTGACTGCTCCATCCTGCGCAGCAGGCCGCGCCACTCCCGCGGATCGCGTACCGGGCCGGCCGAGCGGCGCGGGTTCCAACGCGCACTCTCCTGCGCCTGCCGCACGAGCGCCCAGGCATGGTCGATGTCGCCGTCGAGGTCGCGGCTGCTGTCGACCCACCCGGTCACGTCCTCGGTCGAGCAGTCCTCGCTGAGCCCGTCAGCCATGTCGATGAGCAGCTCCCCGATGCCGTCGTCGATGCGGTCCATCGCCACCGCCGCCGTCCGGCGTCGCAGCGGCGGCCAGAGGACGAGGTTGACGAGCAGTCCGACCACGATCCCGATGCCGGTGTCGAGGAGCCGGGAGATCAGCATGGCTTCATCGGTGAAGCCCGTGGTCAGCACGATCAGGCCGGTCGTCGCGATGGTGGTGGCCTCGGCTCCGAACCAGGGCACGGTGCCGACGACGAGGCCGACGACGAGCAGCAGGGCGACCGACGCGGTGCTGAGTCCCATCAGGTCGCCGATGCTCGTGGAGAGCACCACCGCGATCACGGTCGCCGCGACCTGTCTCAAGCCGCGGGAGAAAGTCCGGTAGACCGTGGCGTGGACCACCAGCAGCGCAGCCCACGGGGCGAGGAACGGCTGCGGCAGGTCGAGCACGTGCGCTGCGATCACCCACGCCACGACGGCGGCGGCGGCCGTCTTGGCGAGCTGAACGAGATCGTTCCACCAGATCGGGTCTCGCAGGCGGCTGGTCCAGGAGGGGGGCATCCGGTGAGCATGCCACTGTCCGGGGCAGCGACGTGCGTGCCGCGTGCCAGGCCCGATTCTCCGCCGTCACCCGCTGGAGCGTCCGCCTGTGCGGGACCTCAGGGTGCGGTGGTGTCCCAGTGCTCGCGGAGCGGGCCGACGGACACCTCCTGGGCATGCCAGCGATCCAGCAGTACGTCGGACGCGGCCAGGGTGCCGCGCCAGGACCCAGGCGCCGCGGTGCGGTCGGTGTCGTGGAGCAGCACCGTTCCCCCAGGACGGACGGCCGCCAGCACCTTGGTCGCGATCGAGTCCGGGGTTGCTCGCCGGCTCCAGTCCCGGCCCCAGGCCGACCACAGCACTGGCCGGAGACCGGCTCGTCGAGCGGCGAGCAGTCCTCGGCCGGTGGCCACCCCGTAGGGGGGACGGAACCAGAGCACGGCGATGCCGGTGAGGTCCTCGACCAGGTGCCGGGTGCGGCGCAGCTCGTCGGTGAGGCGGCCCGGCGGTTTCCAGGCCAGGCATTGGTGGTCCCACCCGTGGACTGCCAGCTCGTGCCCGGCTGCTGACATCTCCGCAACCAGAGACCGATTCTGGGAGACGAACTCTCCGAGCAGGAAGAAGGTGGCTGAGACCCCTTGCCGCTCCAGCATCTCCAGGAACGACGGCGTGGACGCCGGGTCGGGTCCGTCGTCGTAGGTGAGCGCGATGTGGTCGCTGCCGCTGATGCCGGACAGGCGGGGAGGACGGTGCGGCGCAGGTGGGGGACGGAGGTGAGCATCGGGCCCCATTCAGAGGCGACGCTCACCACCGCGGCAGCTGCGGCAATCCGTCCAGCTGTCATGACGTGCTGACCGGCACGAGCGAGGCGATGGCGTCGACCACGTCCACGCGCCGGAGCCAGCTGGTCGGCGGCTGGTCCGTGCGGGGGGTCGAGAGGGCGGTGCCAAGCCCGGAGGCGAGGTGTTCCCGGTCTCGTATCCAGGGCACCAGGCCGGCTTTGTCGAGGGCCTGGGCGTTCGTCTCGCCGTGACCCGAGATGCATCGGTAGGTGACGCTCGGTACGCCGGCAGCCAGCGCCTCCAGCGAGGTGGAGCCTCCCGAGTTCTGCACGACGGCGTCCACGGCGTGCAGCAGGGCGGGCATGTCCTCGATCCAGCCGAGCCCTGGCGCCGAGCTGCGGCGGATCCGGTGCAGCAGCCGCTGGTTGTGCCCGCAGAGCACGACCGGCACTCCCTGGCCGGTAGCCACGATCTCCGCGGCTGCCTTCTCGAGCTCGCCGATCCCGCACGACCCCCCGGTGACCAGGACCAGTCGCCGATCGAGCGGCAGCCCCCATGCGTGCCGGGACTCGGCCCGTGTCGTGCCGGCTACCAGGGGAGCGCTGAAGGCTTCCGGCACCGCCGGCCGTACCACCCGAACGTCCCGGGCACCGCGTTGCCGGGCCTCGCGGGCGGGCAGTTCGTTCAGGGCCAGGTGAAGGTCGACCGACGGGTGCACCCACAGGGGGTGGACGGACATGTCGGTCAGGTAGGTGACCACCGGGTTCGTGAGGAGACCCTGCGCCTTCAGGTTGCCCAGGGCCTGGCTGGCGAACGGATGTGTCGAGACGATGGTGTCGGCTCCGTCGGCGGCGAGCGCCAGCAGCGCGGCATCCGCGCCGCCCAGGGCGCGACCGGCGGCTCGCACCAGAGCGGGGTGACGTTCGAGCCGATCGAGCGTCCAGCTCCAGGTCGCCGGGAAGGACTGGACCTGGCGCAGGTAGCCAGCCCTGACGATGCGGCCCAGGTGGCCGGGCATCAGGTCGACGATGTCCCAGGTCCGCGTGGTGTACCCACGAGCCTCGAGGCGCCCCGCGATCTCCAGGGCAGCGGCATCGTGGCCGGCGCCGAAGCTGCCCGAGACGATGTCCACCAGCCCGGTATGTCGCGATGGCTGAGCTCGTGAGCTGGCCGCTGATGACGGGATGGTGAGAGACATGGCGACTCCTGGATGGGTTCCGAGGGGTCGATCTCTCGGACTTGATCAAGTCAAGCGCGCACGCATGACCGCAGCATGAAGGGAGCGCGCCCCCGACTTTCGATCTCACCCGCCGAGGGTGACGCTCCGTTCCGCCCGAGGCACCCTCATGGGTGAGTACGACCTCGAGCTGACAGGGACTGCGCACCAGCCCGCGGGACGTGTGCTTGCCAGGCCGCGGTCAGCGCGGCGGCACGCGAGCACCCGCCTCACCAAGACCGGCGACGGCGCCGCAGCCACAACCGTGGCGGTGATCACCCGCTGACAGGATTTCCGCTTTCGTCGCCTCGCGGGAGTGCCGAGGCGACCAGTCGGCCGGCCGCGATCTTAGCCACACGGGCGGCCTCGGGGTCGGCGGCGAGCGCGCCATCGGCCAGGCCGCCGTCGAGCAGCAGAGCCAGTGACCTGGCGAGGGAGTCCGAGTCGTCGGCGCCTGCCCCGGTGGCCAGCTCGCGCAGCCAGCCGAGCACCGCCTGCTTGTGCGCCACGGTGCGCTCGTGGACCGGGGTGCCGGGGGCGGCCTCCGCAGCGGCGTTGATGAACGCGCAGCCCCGGTAGCCCTCGCGCCGGCAGGCCGTTCCCAATGCGTCGAAAACTCCGATCAGCTGGGCTGCCGGATCGGGCCCTGCTGCCTCGGCCGCCTCGCGCAGCTGGCCGGTCCAGATGCCGTCGACCTTGTCCAGGTAGGCGAGGACCAGCGCGTCCTTGGCCGGGAAGTGCTTGTAGAAGGTCGCCTTCGCCACACCGGACTCGGCGATGATCAGGTCCACGCCGACCGCACGGATGCCGCGGGCATAGAAGAGCCGGAAGGCAGTGTCGAGGATGCGGTCGCGAGCGGGGGAGGGGATCACCCCTTGAGGATAGACAGACCTGTCTGCTAGCGTCCATTCGCAAGGACAGACAGATCTGTCTACCTCGTCAACTCCAAAGGATCCTCGATGAACATCGCAGTCCTCGGCACCGGCATGGTCGGCCAGGCGCTGGCCGGTCGCCTGCACGAGCTCGGCCACTCCGTGGTGGTGGGCACACGCGACCCACAGGCAACGCTGGCCCGAACCGAGCCCGGTCCCATGGGCAACCCGCCCTTCTCCGCCTGGCACAGCACCCACTCCAGCGTCGGCCTGGCTACCTTCGCCGACGCGGCTGCCGGCGCGGACTTGGTCGTGAACGCCTCCTCGGGCGCAGCCACCCTCGACGTGCTCGGTTCAGCCGGGTCCGACAACCTGGCCGGCAAGGTGCTCCTCGACATCGCCAACCCCCTGGACTTCTCCGCCGGCTTCCCGCCCACCCTGTCGGTCAAGGACACCGACTCCTTGGGTGAGCAGCTCCAGCGCGCTTTCCCGAAGGCAAAGGTGGTCAAGGCCCTCAACACCCTCACCGCGTCGCTGATGGTCGAGCCGAAGTCGCTGGGCGAGTCCAGCACGGTCTTCGTCTCCGGCGAGGACTCTGCGGCCAAGGCCATGGTGGTCGAGCTCCTGGAGTCCTTCGGTCACGACGACGTGATCGACCTCGGCGGAATCGAGACCGCTCGCGGCACCGAGATGTTGCTGCCGATCTGGCTGCGGCTGATGGGCACCCTCGGCACCGGACACTTCAACTTCAAGGTCGTCCGCTGACCATGAGCCCCGACATGCACGGCACCACCGTGCTGGTCACCGGCGGGACCGGCGGCATCGGCTTGGCCACGGCCACCGGCCTCGCTGGGCTCGGCGCCCGGATCGGCATCGTGGGTCGCTCCGCCGTGCGCGGGATGGCGGCCGCGGACGCCATACGGCAGAAGGTGCCGTCGGCCCAGGTGGACGTGTTCGAGGCGGACCTGTCGTCCCAGGCGGAGGTACGCCGCCTCGCCACCGCGGTCCGAGCGACGTACTCGCGTCTGGACGCGCTGGTCAACAACGTCGGCGGCTACTGGGCGCACCGGCACCTGACTGTGGACGGCCTGGAGCGGACGTTCGCACTCAACCACCTCGCACCATTCCTGCTCACGCACGAGCTGCTGGACCTGCTGCTGGCCAGCGGTCCGGCGAGGGTGGTCACTGTCTCCTCCGGCGCGCAGGCGATGGGGCGGATCGACTTCGACGACCTGCAGGGCGAGCGGGCCTACAACGGCCAACGTGCCTACAACCAGTCCAAGCTCGCCAACGTCCTGTTCACCTATGAGCTGGCCCGCCGGCTCGAGGGCACCGGCGTGACAGCGACAGTGCTGCACCCCGGTGTGGTGCGCACCTCCTTCGGTCGCGAGGACAGCGGTCGGTGGATGCGGACGCTGCAGCCGCTGGCCCGGCTGCTCATGAAGACTCCTGAGCAGGGGGCCGCGACCCCGATCCACCTGGCGAGCTCGCCAGAGGTCGCCGGGATGAGCGGCGTCTACTTCGCCAACCAACGAGTGAAGCGGTCGTCGAGGGCCAGCTACGACCACGACCTGGCCCGCAGGCTGTGGGAGGTCAGCTCCGCGCTCGTGGGAGTCGAGCAGGACCCCCACCCGCCGCTCGCCACGAAGGAGGAGACATGAGGCTCGGCGTGCATCTGGTGAACTTCAGCCTGCCCGGAGGTCCGGAAACCATCGGCGCCACCCTCGCGGCCACCGGGAGGGCGGTGGAGGAGGCGGGCCTGGACAACGTGTCGCTCATGGACCACTACTTCCAGCTCGAGTTCCTTGCGGGTCCGGACGAGCCGATGCTCGAGGGATACACAGCGCTCGGCTTCCTGGCGGCGCACACCACGTCGGTCGAGCTCCAGCTCCTGATGACCGGTGTGACCTACCGGCACCCGGGCCTGCTCGCCAAGATCGTGTCGACGCTGGACGTGCTCTCCGGCGGCCGCGCGGCGCTGGGAATCGGGGCAGCCTGGTACGAACGGGAGCACCGCGGGCTCGGCGTACCGTTCCCGCCGCTGGCAGAGCGATTCGAACGGCTCGAGGAGACCCTCGAGATCGTGCGCCAGATGTGGAGCGACGACGACGGTCCCTACTCGGGGAAGCACTTCCAGCTCGCCGAGACCATCAACTCACCGCAACCGTTGCGCAAGCCGCACCCACCGGTCATGGTCGGTGGTGGCGGCGAGCGGAAGACGCTTCGCCTGGTCGCGAAGTACGCCGACGCCTGCAACGTCTTCGCCGGTCATGGCGCGGGCCCGGAGCAGGTCGCGCACAAGCTCGCTGTGCTGCGCGAGTGGTGCGAGCGGGAGGGCAGGTCGTACGACGAGATCCGTCGGACGGTGCTCTACAACGGTCCGGTGGGGCAGGACGCGGTCGGAGCCGCAGCCTTCGTCGAGGAGATGCGCGTGCTCGCCGACGTCGGCGTCGACGAGGTGCACGTGATGCCTCTCCAGGGCGACCCGGTGGCCTTCGTCAGGTCGCTCGGCGAGCACGTCGTGCCTCGCCTGTCCCAGCTCTGAGCTGCACAGGATGTCGGCCCTCTCTCACGACATGGTGCCGATCAGCGGGGAGTCGATGCGACCGACCACACCGGAGATCGGCGGCTTCACCTCGCGAGAGCTGCTGGCCCTGCTCTGGGCGCTGCCAGGCGGCCAGATCGCTGGCCGCGGCGACCGTGATTCGCGACGTCATCGCACGGATGTCCCGCACCCAGCCGATGCAAAGCTCCTCTTCGGTCGGCGACCACGGTGCGTTGTCGCCGATCTCACCCGCCGCGGGTGACGCCCCCCTTCCGCCCGAGGCGCCCTAATGGGTGGGTACGACCTCGAGCTGACAGGGACTGCGCACCAGCCCGCGGGAGGAGGGCTGCGCATGGCCGGTCAGACGGCGACTGTGTCCCCGGCCAGGAGTGCATCCACCACCGTGCTGCTGACCCTGGCCGCCGGGCAGTTCCTGATGGCGCTCGACAGCTCGGTGATGAACGTGTCCATCGCGACGGTGGCGAGTGACCTCGGCACCTCGGTCACGGGCGTGCAGAGCGCCATCACGCTGTACACGCTGGTGATGGCGTCGCTCATGATCACGGGCGGGAAGGTGGGCCAGATCATCGGCCGGAAGCGCGCCTTCGCGCTGGGCTGCGTGATCTACGGGGCCGGGTCGTTCACGCGTCGGTGGCGCCGAACCTGACCGTGCTGATGCTCGGGTGGTCGCTGCTGGAAGGCATCGGCGCCGCCCTGATCATGCCGGCGATCGTCGCGCTGGTCGCCTCCAACTTCGGCCCAGCCGAACGTGCCCGGGCCTACGGCATCGTGGCTGCAGCCGCCGCCATCGCGGTAGCGCTGGGACCGCTCATCGGTGGTCTCCTGACGACGTACGCGTCCTGGCGGTACGTCTTCGCCGGCGAGGTCTTCATGGTCTTGGGCATCCTGCTGCTGGCGCGGCGGATGGCCGACGCGCCCGCCGAGCCGCACGTGCAGCTCGACTGGGTCGGCACCGTGCTGTCGGCTCTGGGCCTCGGCCTCGTGGTCTTCGGCATCCTCCGGTCCGGCACCTGGGGCTTCTTCTGGCCGAAGCCGAGCGCGCCGGACTGGCTCGGTCTCTCACCCGTCGTCTGGTTCGTCCTGGGCGGGGGAGTGCTGCTCCTCGGCTTCCTCAACTGGGAGCGCCGACGTCGCGACGCGGGAGAGGCGGCCCTCATCGACCCATCCCTGCTGCGCAACCCGGGGCTGCAAGGCGGGCTGACCTCCTTCTTCTTCCAGTACCTGCTGCAGAACGGCCTGTTCTTCACCGTGCCGCTCTTCCTGTCCGTCGCGCTCGGGCTGTCCGCCGTCGAGACGGGCGTGCGGATCCTCCCGCTCTCCCTGGCGCTGCTCCTGACCGCGGTCGGCGTACCCCGTGCCTTCCCCCACGCCTCGCCCCGCCGGATCGTCAAGCTCGGCTTCCTCGGCCTCTTCCTCGGCATCGTGACGCTGACCGTCGCGCTCGAGGCCGGAGTCGGCCCCGAGGTGGTCACCTGGCCGATGCTGCTGGCCGGGTTGGGGATCGGCGCGCTGGCCTCGCAGCTGGGCAGCGTCACCGTGTCGGCGGTGCCCGACGAGGCGAGTGCCGAGGTCGGCGGCCTGCAGAACACGGTCTCCTTCCTCGGTGCCTCGATCGGCACTGCCCTGGCCGGCGCGGTCCTCATCTCCGGCCTCACCTCCTCCTTCCTCACCGGCATCCAGGAGAACCCAGCCATCCCCCAGAACCTGTCGTCGCAGGCCCAGGTAGACCTCGCCGGAGGGGCGCCGTTCATCCCCGACGACCAGCTCGAGGCCGCGCTCGAGAACGCGGGAGTGACCGGCAAGACGGCTCAGGCGGTCATGGACGAGAACGAGGAGGCCCGCCTGGACGGACTCCGGGCGTCCTTGTCCGTGCTCGCGCTCCTCGCGCTCCTGGCCATGTTCTTCACCAACCACCTCCCGACGCGACAGCCCGGCGCGAAAACCTGACCTCTTCGCCCGCCGGAGGAGCCGTGACCATTTACGAGCCCCGCGAGTGACGTAGCGCCAGAACTACGGCAGCATGCAATCCATGAGTGCAGCAGCCGGGGGAGACGGGCTGCTGCCCTACGTTCCCCAGCTCCTGACCGACTGGAGTCCCACGGGCGCCGACGAACGCCACATGGCTGTCACCGGCACCCTCGCGTTCGTCGACATCTCCGGTTTCACGCAGCTCACCGAACGCCTCGCTCGCAAGGGCAAGGTCGGCGCGGAAGAGATGAGCGACCTTCTCAGCACGACCTTCGGGGACCTGCTCACAGAGTCGTACGACGACGGGGCCGACCTGGTGAAGTGGGGCGGCGACGCGATGCTGCTGCTCTTCCACGGCCCCGGTCACGCCGCCCGCGCCGCTCGTGCGGCCCACCGGATGAGAGCGCGCCTGAGGGTCGTCGGCCAGCTCGCGACGAGCTCCGGACGGGTCCGGCTGCGCATGTCGGTGGGCATCCACAGCGGGGACTTCGACTTCTTCCTGGTCGGCGACCCCGCTATCCATCGCGAGCTCCTGATCAGTGGTCCGGCCGCGACCACGACCGCGCAGACCGAGGCCGCCGCGGCGGCGGGGCAGATCGGGCTCAGCGCCGCCACGGCCGCGCTGCTCGACGGCCGCCTGCTCGGACAGCCGCTGCTCGACGGCCGGTTGCTCAGGTCTGCTCCCGTCCGGCCGGAGTCGTCCGGGACGTTCGGGGGAAGCCCGAGTCTCGAAGCCGCCCGGCTGCTGCTGCCGCCGCCGATTCGCGCGCTGCTCGGTGCGGGCCCCGTCGAGCCGGAGCACCGGTTGATCACCGTGGGGTTCGTGCAGTACTCGGGCACCGACGAGCTGCTCGTCACGTCCGGCGCGGCGCGCCTTGCAGAGGCCCTGGACGAGATGGTGCGCAACGTCCAGCACGCCTGCGCAGACCACGACGTGACCTTCTTCGAGAGCGACATCAACAGCGACGGCGGCAAGATCATGCTGACCGCCGGGGCGCCGCGGAGTGCGGACCACGACGAGGAGCGCATGCTGCGGGTCGCTCGGCTGGTCCTCGACCGCGCCGGCCGGCTTCCGCTTCGCATCGGGATGAACCGCGGGCACGTGTTCTCGGGGACTTCGGCCCGTCGTTCCGTCGCACCTACTCGGTCAAGGGCGATGCGATCAACCTCGCGGCGAGGGTGATGGCGAAGGCGGCTCCCGGTCAGGCGCTTGCCACGCTCGAGGTGCTCAGCCGGTCCCAGACGGTCTTCCGCACGGTCGAGCTGCCGCCCTTCAGGGTGAAGGGAAAGGCACAGCTCGTGCACGCCGCGGACGTGGGGCAGCGTGTCGGCGCCCGCGTCGAGGAGCGACCGGCCGCGCCGCTGGTCGGGCGCGACGACGAGGTGCAGGCACTCGAGCGGGCCGTCGAGGAAGCCCGCGCAGGCCGTGGCCGGCTTCTCGAGGTCGTGGGCGGTGCCGGGCTCGGCAAGTCCCGGCTCGTGACCGAGGTCCTGACGCGTCGAGAGGACCTCGACGTGCTACCCGCTCCCTGCGAGGCTTACGAGTCGTCAACGCCGTACTTCCCCTTCCGTCGGCTGTTGCGCGCCGTCTTCGAGGTCCCTCCTGACGCCGCCCCGGAGCGGGTCGCCGAGCTGGTGGCCCGTCGCGTGTCGGCGACGGCGCCGCACCTGGTGCCCTGGCTGCCGCTGCTCGGCGTCCCGATGGACGTGCCGCTGCCCCCGACCCGGGAGACCGCCGAGCTGGACGAGCAGTTCCGCAAGAGCCGGTTGGAGAGCGTGGTCACCGAGGTCCTGGGCGCGGTCCTCACCGACCCGACCGTCTTCGTGATCGAGGACGCCCATCTGATGGACGACGCCTCGGTCGACCTCCTGCACTCCCTGTGCGACGAGCTAGGGGACCGACCGCTTCTCGTGGTCGTGACCCTGCGGGAGCGTCCGAAGGACCTCACGGCAAGCGCGGGCACGGCCCTCACGACGCTCAAGCTGGAGCCGCTGGACCCCACGGCCGCGCTCGCGCTGGTCCAAGGGATGCGCGGGGAGCGTCCGCTCACACCGCAGGCAGCCTCGGAGATCGTCGCGCGCGGTGGCGGCAACCCGATGTTCTTGGAAGCGCTGGTGCTCGAGGCCGGGCGGGCCGGGTCCCTCGCGCGACTTCCCGAGTCGGTGGAAGCGCTGGTGACCAGCCAGATCGACCGGCTGGACCCCGCGGACCGGACCGTCGTGCGCTACGCCGCGGTGTTCGGAACCGTGGTCGACGAGACCGCCCTGGACCTCCTGCTCGAGCACCACGACGCGCAAGTGCCCGTCGGTGCGATGCGGCGCCTCGCCGACATGCTGGAGCGCGACGGTCAGGGCGGTCTGCGGTTCCGCAACGCGCTGATCCGCGACGTCGCCTACGAAGGTCTTCCCTACAGTCGCCGCAAGGCTCTGCACGACCACGTGGGTCAGGTGCTGGAGCAGGCCACCGAGGCGCCGCAGAACCAGTGCGAGCTGCTGTCCCTGCACTTCTTCCACGCCGGCCGGCACGAGCAGGCCTGGCGGTACTCGGTGCTGGCAGGCGATCGGGCGTTGGCGAAGTTCGCCCACGGCGAGGCGATCGAGTTCTTCGCCCGCGCCGTCCAGTCAGCGAGCCAGCGACGCGTCGAGGACCGTTACGAGGTCGCCCGGGTGTACGAGCGGCTGGCGGACTCGCGTTGGCTGGTCGGGCTGACGCAGGAGGCAGCTGAAGCCTACGCCGCTGCCCGGGGCTACCTCCGCGGGGACCCGGTGCGGCTGGCCGGCATCATCGAGAAGGAGAGCAGGATCGACCAGCGGCGGCGCAAGCACAGCGTCGCCCTGCGCCGCATCTCCACCGGGCTGAACAGGCTCGTGGGCGTTCCCGGCTCTCCGGCGGGAGTGGCACGCTCGCTGCTCGCCCGCCGGTACGCCCACAGCAGGTTCAGCCAGGGACAGATCGACGAGGCGCTGCGTTGGGCCGAGATCGCGGCGTACGAAGCCGAGGAGGCCGCCGACAAGGATGCCGTGGCGCAGGCGTACGAGATGCTCAACTTCATCTACGCGAGCAGCGGCCGGGAGGAGCCGCTGCCCTACGGCAGGCTGGCTCTCCAGGCGTACGTCGAGCTGGGAAACCTGGCCCGGCAAGGACATTGCCTGAACAACCTCGCAATGCAGGAGTACACCGGAGGTCGCTGGGACGAGTCGCTGACCCATCTGCGTGAGGCCAGCGACCTCTTCCACCGGATCGGGGACACCGCGGCCGAGGCCAACGCGCTGTACAACCGGGTCGAGCTGCTGGTCCGGCAGGGGAGAGGCACCGACGTCGAGGTCCCGTTGCCCGACGTCTTGAGGATCGCCCGGGCGATGGAGGATGACGAGCTCGTCGCGCTGGCCCTGCGCGAGCAGGCGCGGGTCGCCGCGCGAGCCGGCGACATCCGCGAGGCGATGGCGCTGCTGGACAAGGCCGGTGCTCTCTTCGTCGAGCTCGAGGAGCCGGGCGAGTCGCGCAACACCGGCCTGGCGCGGGCGGAGGTGCTGCTGGACGCCGGTCTCGTCGCCGAGGCGGGCGACGTGCTGGCGGCGCTGACGGGTGCAGGTCAGCCGCTCGACGCCACCGTGCACCGACTGCTGGGTCGGCAGCACCTCGGCGAGGGCCGGCTGACCGAGGCGCGCGCGGCCCTGCAGGCGGGGGTCGTGGCAGCCCGGGACCAGGCCAACCGCTACGAGGAAGGGCTGCTGCTGCTCGGCCTGGCCGAGCTGGCCCGTCACCAGGGGATGCCCGACGAGCCGCCGACACGCGCTGCGCGTGCGCTTCTCGACCCGATGGGGGTGTTGCGCAGTGCCGGCGTACGCATCGACCCTCCTCCCCGCTGAGCAGGGAGGAGGGTCGACCCGTTCAGCCCTCGCTCAGCCGACGCTGCCTCGCATGTCCTGGGTGAACAGCAGGTACAGCAGGGTGTCCCCGCTGCCGTCCCGCTTGCTCTGCACGTAGTCGACACAGGCGTCCTGGCCGGCGCCGAGCGTGGCCTTGGCCGGGCATGCCTCGGCGGTCGCGAGCGCGTCGTTGCCGTTGAGGGAGAACGACAGGTGCTGGTCCTGGATCGCGCCACCGGCGCACAGGGTCTTGTCGCACTTGATCAGCAGTGCCGCGGGGTCGGTGTCGGTGTACAGGCCGTCCAGCTGGGCGAGCGCCTGGACCACCGCTCCGCTCGTGCTGCCGCAGCCGGCGTACGTCGTGTCGCAGACACCGAGCGAGAGCAGCACCTGGCTGCTCTGGGCTCCGTGGGGGAGGATCAGCGTGCCGCACACCGGGTCCGCCGGGGTGGCGTACTGGCAGTTCGAGTCGTCACCGCCGATGCCCTGCTCGAAGCTGGAGTTCGGTGCGGAGTCGACGAAGCGCAGCTCATTGACCACGTCGAAGCGCTGGTCGGCCGTGGAGGTGCCGGGGGTCACCGTCCGGCCTGCCTTGCCGGGGACCGACACGGTCAACGACACCTGGTTCGCAGCCACGGGAAGGCTCGTGTCGAGCGTCACGCTGGTCATCCCGCGCGGAGCCGTGACCGTCGCGGGAGTGGGGCCACCCTGGTCGCTGGTGATCACCAGCGGGGTGTCCTTCTGGAACGAGGCGGGTGCGCCGTAGACGTCGTAGAAGCTCACCCGGACGTGGATCGTGCCGCCGGCCTGCACGAGGACGTACGGCACCGCGGCGCCAGGGGTGCCGGTGGGTGCCTGGACGTCGGAGGTCACCCCGTCGATGACGATCGTGACCGGGGCCGGACTGGCAGCGCTTGCCGTGCTCACCACCAGCCCACCGACTGCCGCGATCAGTGAGCCCAGAAGGGCCAGCACGAGCGCGAGGCGGCGACGCCGTGGGGTCTTGCTCGAACGCGTGGCACGCACGAAAAATCACTTCCGTCCAGGGAATCAGGGAATATCCTATTTAACTTGTCAGTGTGATCGGATGCGGTCAATGACCCGATCGGGCCAGGGCGCAGCGCTGTGCGCATGTTCGTGCCGACCGCTTGTCAGCGGGCCTCGAAGACCGACAGACTGCGCCAGCGGCTGCGCAGCCGCACAGACGGGGGGGGCTGACATGGCGGGATCGTCGGGGGCACGCGTGCCTGCATCCAGAGTGCTCCTCGTCTCCGCGTTCGGCGCGTTCCTCGCCTTCCTGGACGCGACGATCGTCAACGTCGCCTTCCCGTCGATCCGGGAGTCCTTCCCCGGGCAGTCGATCGGAGGACTCTCGTGGGTCCTGAACGCCTACAACATCGTCTTCGCGGCGTTCCTGATCGTCTGTGGCCGGCTCACCGACCTGCTCGGCCGTCGACGTGCCTTCGTGACCGGCGTCCTGCTCTTCACCGTCGCGTCCGGCCTGTGCGGCGCAGCGCCCACGATCTCCTTGCTGGTCGCGGCCCGCATCCTCCAGGCGCTGGGGGCGGCGCTGCTGGTGCCCGCCTCGCTCGCGCTGGTCGTCGACGCCTTTCCGGAGGAACGACGGGCGCATGCGATCGGCCTGTGGGGGGCCACCGCTGCCGTCGCCGCCGGTCTGGGCCCACCCCTGGGCGGGGTCCTGGTGGAGGCGGGCGGCTGGCGTTGGGCCTTCCTGGTCAACCTGCCGTTCGGGCTGGCCGCGCTGTGGGCCGCTCGCCGCCAGCTCGTCGAGAGCCGCGCGCCGGGTCGCCGTACGATGCCGGACCTCCGCGGTGCCGCCCTGCTTGCTGCCGCGATGGCCTTGTTGAACCTGGCGATCATCAAGGGCAGCGACTGGGGGTGGACCAGCACAGCGCTGCTCGGGTCTTTCGCCGCATCCCTGGTGCTCCTGGGCCTCTTCGTCATGAGCTCGCGCGCCCACCGCTCGCCACTGCTCGACGCGGCGCTGCTCAGGATCCCCTCCTTCAGCATCGCCTCACTGGCCACCATCCTGGCCGGGCTCGGCTTCTTCGCCTACCTGCTGACGAACATCCTGTGGCTCCAGTACATCTGGGGCTACGACGTGCTGCACGCCGGTCTCGCGCTCGTGCCCGGAGCGCTGGTGGCGGCCGTCGTCGCGTCGCGCCTGGGACCGCTCGCCGACCGTCACGGCTACCGGCTGTTCGTGGTGCCGGGTGCGCTGGTGTGGGCGGGCGCCTACCTCTGGTACCACCAACGGACCGGGCTGGAGCCGGCGTTCTGGAGCGAGTGGTTCCCCGGCCAGGTCCTCAGCGGCATCGGGGTGGGCGCCACCCTCCCGCTTCTGGGAAGCGCCGCCCTGGCAGCCGTCCCGGGCGGCCGCTACGCCACCGCCTCCGCGGTGGTCTCCAGCGCGCGTCAGCTGGGCGGTGTGCTGGGCATCGCGATCCTGGTGGTGATCGTGGGCGATCCCTCGCCGGCGACCGCCGTGACCGCCTTCCGCCACGGCTGGGTCCTCTCGATCTGCGCGTTCCTGGCCGTGGCACTGCTCTCGCTCCCGTTGGGCAAGCTGCGCGGCGTGGACGAGGAGTCCGAGGACGACGACGAGCCGGCCGCGCGGATCCAGGCGAGCACCCGGCCGGTGGCCGGGTCGTCGACGCCTCCCGGGGCCGGTGACAGCCAGACCGGCCTGCAGGGGGTGGCCCTGCTGGCGGGGCTGCCCGAGGGTGCCCGCCGGCGGCTGGAGGAGTCCGCCCGGCTGGTCACCGTTCCAGCTGGTGCCTGGCTCATGCGTGAGGGCGATCCGCCCGGTTCGGCGTACGTCGTGCGACGCGGTCGTCTCGAGGTCCATGTCGACGGCCGTAGCGTGCGCGAGCTCGGCGCCGGTGCGGTGCTGGGTGAGCTGGCGCTGCTCACCGGTGAGAACCGCTCGGCGAGCGTCCGGGCCCGCCGGGACTCGGTGGTCCTCGAGATACCTCGCGAGGCGTTCGAGGAGCTGTTGACGACCGACCCGACCGCATCCCGCGTGGTGCTGGCGCAGGTGGCCGAGCAGCTGCGCACCGCCGGCGCCCCGACGACCTTCCAGCCCGCGGCCCAACCGACGGTGATCGCCGTGGTGGGGCTGCACCCCGGCTCCGGTGCAGGTGCGGTGGCCGACGCGCTCTTCCGCCGGCTGTCGATCCACCACACGGTCACGATGTGCGGGGTGGTGGGCGCCGAGGGTCTCGACCGCGCCGAGCGCGACCACGGGCGGGTGCTGCTGCTGGCCGAGGAGGGCGGCGAGGGGGGTGCCGCGTGGCGTGACTTCACCCTGCGGCAGGCCGACGCGGTGGTGCTCGTCTCCCGCAGTGACGCCCCGGTTCCTCCGGCGCCGCTGTCCCCGGCGCCTCTGCGTCGCCCGGAGCTGGTGCTGGCCGGGACCGACCCCGGTCCGGTGGACCGGGTGGCCTGGCGGGCCTGGGCCGATGCATGGCAGGTCACGGTGGTCGACGGCGACGTCACCGCAGGCACGCGGGCCCTGGCGGACCGGCTTGCCGGCCGGTCGCTGGGCCTGGTGCTCGGTGGTGGCGGCGCTCGCGCGTTCGCCCACATCGGCGTCCTGCGTGAGCTGGCCGAGGCGGGACTGCACGTCGATCGCGTCGCAGGCACCAGCGTGGGTTCGCTCATCGCGGCCGTCCACGCCTCCGGGCTGGACGGGGAGGCGCTCGAGGAGCTCTGCTACGCCGAGCTGGTGCGCCGCAATCCCTTCAGCGACTGGCGATTCCCGACCCGGTCACTCGCCCGGGGTGCTCGGATCAGCGACGGGCTGCAGCGCGCGTTCGGTGAGGCGGTGATCGAGGGTCTGCCGCGCCAACTCGCCACGGTGAGCACCGACCTGGTGACCCGCACCCGGCAGGTGCACCGGGAAGGTCGCGTCACCCGGGCCGTCCAGGCCTCGTTGAACCTGCCGGTGCTGTTCGCGCCGATCGCCGACGAGGAAGGCAGGCTCCTCATCGACGGTGGCGTCCTCGACAACCTGCCTGTCGACCTGCTCACCGAACGGGACGAGGGTCCGGTCGTGGCCGTCAACATCGCCATGGGAGGTGGCAGCGGGAGCACCCGCGCCGCTCACGCCACCCGCCGCCCGGCCCGGGTCCCGGCGCTGGGGGAGACGCTGCTCCGGACGATGACCATCGGCAGTGGTGGTGTCGTCGCGGCGGCCCTCGCGCGGGGGGCGTGGGTCGTCACGCCGCCGACCCTGGGCGTAGGACTCCTCGAGTTCCACCAGTTCGACCGCATGGTCGCAGCGGGCCGAAGCGCGGCCCGCCTGCTGCTCGAGGAGGCCGGTGAGGGCCTGGGCGCCCGTCTCGTCGCGCAGGAGGCCCCGTCCACGGGTCTGCACGAGTCGGCGCCGCCCGACGCGGAGCCGGTGGCGGCGCTCTGAGCCCGGTCAGGCGCGAGGGCGCACGTCGAGCGTCATGCCTTCTCGTGCCACGACCACCGGTATCCCGTCGGCGAGTCCCGGAGCCCATGCGGCGATCTCGTCCAGGGCCGCATCCGAGCGGGCAGGGGAGTGGTGGAACAGCACGAGCTTGCCCGCCCCGCAGTCGCGGGCGAGCTTGATGCAGTCCTGCACGGTCGCGTGCCCGTAGTCGACCGCGACCGGCCGCTCGTGGTCGAGGAACTGCGCGTCGTGCACCAGGACGTCGACCCCCTGCAACGCGGTCTTCAGGCGGTCGGAGATCCCGGCAGCCGGCGCGTGGTCGGGGAGGTAGGCCAACGATCCATGCTCGTCCTCCACCAGGAAGCAGAAGGTGCGTCCACCCTTGTGCTCGACGTCCACGGCGGTGACGGCGAAACCCTCGATCGTGTGGCTGCCCTCGTGCAGGTCCTGGAACCCCCAGCTTCCGTGGAGCCCCTCCGGTGGGATCGGGAACGAAGGGGGCGAGAACGACTGCGCCAGCAGGTCACGCGCTGAGCGTCCGTCCTGCGCCGGCACGTAGAGGTCGATGCGGGCGTCCGGACGATCGCCGGCGCCGAAGAACGGCAACCCCATCATGTGGTCCCAGTGGAGGTGGCTGAGCACGATCGAACCCTCGAAGGCGCGGCCACCCAGCAGCGGTGTCAGCGAGCGGAGACCGGTGCCGGCGTCCAGCACGAGGGCCGGCGCGTCGGCGCCCTCCCTGGTCAGCGACACGCACGAGGTGTGACCGCCGTAGCGGACGAAGTCCGCCCCGGGCGCAGGGGTGGATCCGCGGACACCCAGCATCTGCAGCTTCATGCGATCACCGCGGCACCCTAGCAGCGCGCCGGTCGGTCACGGGTCAGACCGCGAGCCGTCTGGTGACGATGTCCTCGGCAGCCGACCGGGCATCGATCTGGCCGGTGACGGCGTCCAGGAAGTCGTCGCGCTCCAGCGCCAGCAACTCGGTCTCCTCGACCGCGGTGAGGGTGGCAGTGCGCGGCACGTCCCGGAGCAGTCCGATCTCCCCGAAGAAGTCTCCAGGTCCCTCGGTGCGCAGCACGGCGGTGTCCTGGGTGACCTGCATGGACCCCGAGGAGATGACGTAGAAGCGGTCCGACGGCTCGCCCTCCCGGATGAACACCTCGCCCGCCGGCACGACGACCGGCGTGAGCCGGCGGGCCAGCGTCTCCAGGACCGCCGGCGTCAGCGGTGCGAACATCGGGATGGCCTGGAGGAGGTCGATGCCGACCGGCCGGGTCAGTCGGTCGTCGAGCCGGCGCATCCGCGGCAGGCCGGTGAGCGCGACCACGGTGACGGCGGTGCCGAGCACCGCGAGGGCGGTACGGAGGCCGAGCCAGCTCTCGAGGAGCGGCATCAGCACGGCGCCGAGGGCCATGGTCGAGATCAGGCACGTCTCCACCGCGCCGAAGACCCGACCGAGCACCTCGTCGGGGGCGATGCGCTGGAAGATCGTGTCCATGTTGACGTCGACCAGTGGGTTCCCGAGGCCCAGGAGCGCGACGGCCACGAACGCGGCGACGGGATGCGGCCAGACGCTCACCAGCAACAACGGCAGCGCCCACAGCACGACTCCGGCAGTCATGTCCTGCGCAAGCTTGAGGCGGGTGGCGCGCGCTATCGCCAGGAACCCGCCGACGATGGCCCCGACGCCGAGGACGGAGTCGAGATAGCCGACGCCGCGCGGCCCCGACCCGAGGATGTCCACCGCCATGACGATCGTGAAGACGGCCGAGGCGCCGGCGACCACCGTCTGGGCGCTGACCTGGGTGGTCACGACGAGCAGGTCGCGGTCAGCCAGGATGGTGCGGAACCCGGCCAGGGTCTCGGTCAGGAACGACTGCTTCGGCGTGTCCTCGTCGTCCGCGTCGGCCTTGGCTCGAGGGGCCGCAGCCGCTGGAACCCGGACGCCGACCACGAACAGCGCGGACCACAAGAAGGTGCCGGCGTTGACCAGGAAGACGACCGGCACATCGGCAACCCCCAGCAGAAGGGCTCCCAGGGCCGGGCCGACGAAGAAGGCCAGGCTCTCCAGGGTGCTCGCCGTCCCGTTCGAGGCGGTGAGCTCCTCGGGCCTGTTCGCCAGTGCCGGCATCAGCGCCCGTTGTGCGGGCCGGAAGGCGGTTCCCGACAGCGAGGCCAGGGTGGCCAGCACGAACACCGTCGCCGCCGGAAGATCGAGGAACAAGCAAAGTGCGGCCAGCATGACCAGCACGGCGCGGGTCAGGTCGGAGCCGATCATGACCTTCTTGCGCGGCAGCCGGTCCGCGATGGTCGCTCCGATCGGAGACGTGAAGGCCAACAGGGTCAGCCGGATCGCCGTCCAGATGCCCACCGCCTGGGTGCCGCCGACGCCGTAGGCCCAGACCGCCACGGCGGTGGCATACGCCCAGTCCCCGATCATCGAGCCGGCCAGCGCCAGCTGGACGCGTCGGAGGTTCGGGTTGCGGAAGACGGACCTCAGGGAGTCGCCGGTGCTCCGCACGGCTGAGCGGGTGCTCGTCAGAGGAGACGCCGCCGCCTCCTCCGAGATGTCGGTCATCGGCCCTCCTGGCACGTCGGCGACGTCGCGCGATGCAGACATCGGGAACCCCGGCACCGATGCTGCCCTTCGTGGGGCATCACCGCCATAGTCCACTTCACCGGACAAAGGTTGTGAAAAGGATGTTCTGCTAGCCCGAACGGACCAGTGCCCGGCACCGCCGTCACTGACCGGCTCCCGGAGGGAAACCGAGAGGCGCCGTGGGGCCGCCGTTCCAGATATTCGAGACCGAAACCGAGGTGCGAGGACTAAAGACCCCGGTCCGGGCGCCGGCTCGGACCTAGCCTCATGTCGAAGGCGGGGGCCTTCGGGGGACAGCTGAGCGGGGTGACGTCGATGGTGTCGGACGAGACGCGCGCGTCCTCGGGCCCGGTGGTGATCGAGCGGATGCAACCGGGTCGGTGGCGCCTGGTCCGGGACACGTTCTTGTGGGCGTCGGTGTCGGATCCTGCTCGTCGACCGCTGTGCGAGCACCAGATCGGCGTGGCCAGCGAGACCGGGGCCGAGTGGATCGCGCGGCTGGAGTGTGACGGGTGGTGGCTCGCCTTCGCCGACGGAGTCGTGATCGGCATCGTCGGTGTTGCTCCGCAGCACGAACAGACCGACGTGCTGCAGCTTGTCATCCACTGGGTCGCGCCGCCATGGCGTTCGCGCGGCATCGGCCGACAGCTCTTGCTGGCCGCCCAGGCCGGGGTCGCCGACACCCGGGCGGGTGCGCCCCGGCCGGGGCCGAGGACCTAGCTGCCCGCCACGACATACGGTGCTCCCATGAGCGTGCACCGTTGGGTCGTGGGCCTCGAGCGGGCCTGGGACACCGCCCGGCTGCGCCGCGCCGGCTCGCGCCCCCTGACCACTTCCGGATCGAGGCGTACGGCGGGCACGGCAGCACCGACGGGGTCGTCGTCCGGGGCCGCGTCCTCGACGACCCGCCGCTGTCGGAGGCCGTCGAGGGGGAGGGGGTCGGAGCCGCGATCCGCCGCACGGTGCGCGGCTTCGTCACCGACGAGCTGCCAGGGGTGCCGCTCCGGGTCACGGTGGCGGACACGACCGCCGAGACCGCCAGTGACGCCGAGGGCTACTTCCTCACCCGGCTGCGCCCGGACCCCGACCAACTCACCAGCCCCTGGACGTGCGGCACCGTCGAGCTCGCCGGTGAGTACCGCGGCGTTACCGACCCGCACCGCACGCCGTTCGAGGTGCGCGTCACCGGACCCGACGCCCGGTTCGGCGTCGTGTCCGACGTCGACGACACGATCCTCGAGACCGGTGTCCAGCGGGTCGCCCGGATGATCCACCAGACGTTCACCGGCTCGGCCCTCACCCGCACGCCGTTCCCGGGCGTAGCGGAGCTGTATCGCGACCTCGCCGGCAGCGGCAATCCGGTCTTCTACGTCTCCTCCAGCCCGTGGAACCTGCACACCTTCTTGACGCGCTTCCTGCAGCATCGGGGGTTCCCGATGGGACCGGTGCTGCTGCGCGACCTGCTCGGCACCGCGACCGGGCGCGAGCAGAAGACCGGCCGCATCCGGGAGATCCTCGAGCTCAACCCCGAGCTGCCGTTCGTCCTGATCGGGGACTCGGGGAGAAGGATCCCGAGATCTACGCCGACATCGTCGACGCCTGCCCCGGGCGGATCCTGGCGGTCTACATCCGCGAGGTGCGGCTCGACCCGGGGGACGGACGGGTCGAGAAGGTCGCCGGCACGTGGGCGCACGACGTCCCGTTCGTGATCGCGGCGGACAGCGACGCCGTACGCCGGCACGCCGCCGCACTCGGTCTGATCTGAGCCGTCCCGCTCACCGGCGAGGTCCGCGATTTCCCGCACCGGGCGGCGCGGCCTGTGCCAGAGTCTCCGCGTGGTCGTCCGGGGACCACCCGGTGACCAGCCAGGTCCCGGGAGGGATGCGACGACGGTCACGGCCGCCGCGACGAAGGGGAGAGATGGCATGACGTTGGCGGCCGAGGGCAGCACGGACACCCGGGACATGCTGGTGGTGCACACCGCGATCCGGCGCGAGTTCCGGTTGGCGCCCGGGTTGGTGCTCGGCGTTGCCGAGGGGGACACCGAGCGCAGTGCCGTGGTGGCCGAGCACGTGGCAGACCTGCTGAGGCTGCTGCACCACCACCACCAGGGCGAGGACCGGCTGATCTGGCCGCTCATGCTCGAGCGCCTGCCGGAGGACCTGGCCCCCATCGTGCACACGATGGAGTCGCAGCACGCCGGGATCAGCGCGAGCATCGAGCAGGTCGAGGAGGCGCTGCCCGCCTGGCGCTCCAGCGCCGCAGCCGGGTTGGGCGAGGATCTCGCCGCACGGCTGGAGGCGATGCGCACCCTGCTCGAGGAACACCTGGCGCTGGAGGAGCGCGAGCTCCTGCCGCTTGCCGCAAGGGCACTGTCGCAGCAGGAGTGGGACCGGCTGGGGGAGGAGGGCATGGCGTCGCTGGACAAGAAGGACGCGTCCCTGGCGCTCGGCATGTTCATGTACGAAGGCGACCCGGCCGTCATCAAGACGATGCTCTCGCACGCGCCGCTGCTGCCCCGGCTGCTGCTGCCGCACCTGGCTCCCGCGGCCTACCGGCGTTATGCCCGGCGGGTCTACGGCACCACGACCCCCTAGGAGGCGCGCCGGCGTCAGTCCGCGCTGACCCCGTGGTGCTCGCGGTCATGGAGGTCGGAGAGCTGGCGGAGCCGGTCGAGGTCGAGCTGGTCCTTGCCGGTGACCGCGATCCTGACCGGGGTGACCGCCGTCAGCGTGGACGTGCGCAGTCCTCCTTCGAGCACCGCCCTCTCGCCGAGCACCGCGCCGGGACCGACCTGTCCCACGGCCTCTCCGTCCACGTCGACGGAGAGCACGCCGTCGAGCACCAGGTAGATGTCGGTGCCGGGCTCGCCCTGCCGGGTCAGCACCGTGCCCGCCGGCAGCCGACGGACCTGCGGCCTCTGCCCGCTGCGCATGATCTCGGTCGACAGCTGCCGCTCGAGCTCCGACTCGACCGTCAGGACCAGGGCCTCCCGGTCACTGTGACCCCAGGGAGTCCGCCGGCCGAACGAGTGGCTCATCCACTCGGACTGCTCGGTCAGCCCGGTCTTGTACGCGATGTGGCCGCGGGTGTCGTAGACCCAGTGACGGGGGAACGCGCTGGCCCCGACGAGCTCGACGTCACTGCGGCCGTCGGCGTGGATCGTCAGGAGCAGGGTGGTCCAGACGATCGGGGCCTGCCATTGCATGAAGGGCGCGTGCGGGACCGGTCGGGGAAGCGGTACGCCGGTGGCGCCGCCGACGGTCTGGGTGAGGGTGACCCGCTCCTCGGTGCGTTGCGGGTCGCCGCGCAGGACCGGTAGCGAGACCGCACGGAACGTGGCGCCGAGCTTCCCGACCCGCACCGTGGTCGATCCCATCACCAGGTCGGAGTCGTCGCCGTAGCCCGCGGCGACGATGCGGCCGTCCTCGACCTCCGCCCATCCCGAGAGCACGTTGGCGAATCGGAACTTGTCCAGCCGGCACAGCTCCTGCACGGCCTCGGGGCCGGCGAGCTGGTCGGGGAGGGGCTGGTCCCAGTGGGCCAGCTTGAGATTCATCCCGAGTCGGAGCGGCCCTGTCAGTGACTCCGACGGGATCCAGGAGATAGTCGTGCCGGTCGCCTCGATACGCATGGATCCTCCCTCGACGGTGGCGGACCAGTCCTCTCATTGAACGCCTCGAGGTGCGGGTGGCACAACGCCGTTCGGGCAGGCGCCGACGGTCGATCCGCCCCCGGGCGGCTCCCCGTCGTCACGGTTGCTCGGAGAGCGCAGCCGGCAGCACGACCCGGGCGGTCAGTCCGCCCCGCGGCCGGTCCTCGAGGACGACCTCGCCCCCCGACCGGCGGACCAGCTCACGCACGATGGCCAGCCCCAGTCCGCTCCCGCCCGCGTCCCGGTCGCGGGCGTCGTCGAGTCGGGTGAACCGCCCGAAGACCCGCTCCCGCTCCGCTGCGGGGATCCCGGCGCCGTCGTCGGAGACCGTCACGTGCACGGCCGACCCGTCGCACCGGGCGGCCAGCTCCACCCCGGTGCCGGCGTGCCGGACCGCGTTGTCCAGCAGGTTGGTGAAGACCCGGCGCAGGTCGTCGGGCCGGCCGGCCACGGCGACGTCTGCGACGCCGTCGGTGGACACCGGGACCCTGGCGCCCGGCTGGCGGGCGAGGTCGTCGAGCAGCGGCCTGAGGGCGACGGGCTCGGCAGGTCCCCGCGGCAGCGTGTCGGCGTCGAGTCGGGCCAGCACCAGCAGGTCCTCGACCAGCGTGGACATCCTGCTCACCTCGGCCTGGAGGTCCTCGGTGACCGGGGTGCGCTCGCCGAGGCGCTCGGCGATCTCGAGCTGGGTGCGCATCGAGGTCAGCGGGCTGCGCAGCTCGTGAGCGGCGTCCGCGACGAAGGAGCGTTGCCGGGCGCGGGCTGCCGACAGCCGCTCCAGCATCGAGTTCAGGGTGACCGCGAGGGCGTGGATCTCGTCGTCGGACGGGGGGACCGGCAGCTGTGCGTCCTGCCCGGCGCCGGAGATCCGCTCGGCGGAGGAGCGCAGCGCCTCCACGGGTCCCAGCGCGGCACCGATCACCCGCCAGGCGATCAGGGTCAGCACCAGCAGCAGGAGCGGGTAGGTCGCGAGCAGCGTGAGCCCCAGGATCCGCTGGCTCTCCTCGAGGTCACCGACCTGCTGGGCCACCACGACCGTCGCCAGCTGGTCCGGCGGGCCGGCGCTGCGCGCGGTGACCCGCAGCGGCGCACCTAGCCCGACCCGGGAACCGGGGACCTCCGGGTGCTCGCCGGACAGCGCGTCGGCAAGCTCCTCGGGTCGCAGCAGCGCGGTCAGCCGGTCGGCGTTGACCGAGGCGCTGACGACCCGGTTGCGCCCGTCGACGACCTGCACCACCTGGCTGCCGGTGACCGGGATCGGGTCCGGGAGCCGGCCCCGGTCGACCAGGACCGCGACGTCGGCGGCGGTGGCCCGGGCGGACTCGTCGAGGGTCCGGTAGCTGAGCAGCGTGAGGACGCCGTACAGGGTGAGGCTGCCGATGGCCAGCGCGACGGCGACCCCGAGCACGCCGACCAGCAGCAGGCGCGCACGCAGACCGAGCCGGTGCCAGGCCGAGGTCATGACTCCAGGCGGTAGCCGATGCCGCGCACCGTCTCCACCAGGTGGCGGCCCAGCTTCCGTCGCAGGTAGCCCACGTACACCTCGACGGCGTTGGGGTGCACCTCGGCCGCCGCGTCCCAGACGTGGTCGAGGATCTCCACCTTGGTCACCACCCGGCCCGGGCGGCGCAGGAAGTACTCCAGCAGGCCGTACTCCCGCGGCGTCAGGCTCACCGGCTGCTCGGCGACGGTGACGTGCCGGGTCGCCGGGTCCAGCCTGACGTCGCCGGCCGCGAGCACCGCCGGCCGGGCGTACGGCGCCCGACGCAGCAGGGCACGGAGCCGCGCGAGCAGCACCACGTAGGAGAACGGCTTGGTGAGGTAGTCGTCGGCGCCGCAGTCGAGGCCGTCCGCCTGGTCGTGCTCGCCGTCCTTGGCGGACAGCATCAGCACCGGGACCCAGTTCTCCTCGGCCCGTAGCGCACGCACCACCTCGTAGCCGGACAGCCGGGGAAGCATCACGTCCAGCAGGACCGCGTCGAAGTCGTCGTGCCGCGCCAGCTCGAGCCCGCTGGCGCCGTCGGTCGCGACCTCGACGGCGAAACCGTCGGCCACCAGACCGCGGCGCAGCGCGTGCGCCAGGCGCACCTCGTCCTCGACCACGAGCAGTCGCATGCCTCCAGCGTCGCACGGCCTGCCAGGCCTGCCCGGACTCTCAGGGATCTCACAGCGCCGGTCCGGCAGGCTCTCGCCGTGACCGTCTTCCAACACCGCCCCACGCTGCGCTGGCTGGTTCCCCTGCTGACCGCTGTCGTCCTCGCCGCCGGAGGGTCCGCCGTCGGGGTGCTCTCGGCGACCGCCCGCGACGGACTGCCGCACCGCAGCGCCTCGCAGCTGCTCGTCGACGTCCAGAACGCACGGCTCGAAGGCCTCTCCGGCACCATCGTCCAGAACGCCGACCTCGGGCTGCCCAGCCTCCCCGGCGTCGGCGGTGCGGGCAGCTCGGACATGAGCTCGTTGGTCAGCGGCTCGCACACCCTGCGGCTCTGGTACGCCGGCCCGGACCGGGTGCGTCTCGCGCTGCTCGGGTCGCTCGGGGAGTCCGACCTGGTCCGCAACGGCACCGACCTCTGGCTGTGGTCGAGCAAGGACAAGAGCGCCCAGCACCGGACGGTCCCGCGCTCCGACGGCGCCGCCGGCGACCCCGGGGGTGCGGCCGCGGCGATGACACCGCAGCAGGCGGCCGACGCCGCGCTGAAGGCGATCACCCCGTCGACGAAGGTGAGCACCGACGGCACGGCGGTCGTGGCCGGCCGGCCGGCCTACGAGCTGCTGCTCCGGCCGCGGGACGCCGGATCGCTGATCGGCTCCGTGCGGATCGCGATCGACGGTCGCACCCACGTGCCGACCCGGGTGCAGGTGTTCGCCGCGAACGCGCCGGACCCGGCCTTCGAGGTGGGGTTCACCTCCTTCGACCCGACCACGCCGCCTGCCTCCGTGTTCACGTTCAACCCCCCGCCCGGCACCGACGTCACCGAGTCCGGCTCCTCGCACGCCAAGGACTCCACGGGACCGCGGGGCCAGTTGGGCCCGGCCAACGGTGCGGAGCCGAGGGTGGTCGGCACGGGGTGGACCTCGGTCGCGGTGGCCAAGGTGCCCGCGGGCTCTGGCGCGGTCACCGGTTCACCGACGATGCGCACGCTGCTCCAGGCGCTCCCGAAGGTCAGCGGCAGCTGGGGGTCGGGACACCTGCTGCGCGGGACGCTGTTCTCGGCCCTGCTCACCGACGACGGACGGCTGGTCGTCGGAGCGGTCGCCCCGGACGCCCTCTACGCCGCCCTGACGGTCAGATGAGAGCTGCCGCCGTCGCCACGTCGGGTCTGACCAAGCGGTTCCGGCACCAGGTGGCAGTGGACTCCCTCGACCTGCTCGTGCCGACCGGTGCCGTCTACGGCTTCCTCGGGCCGAACGGCTCGGGCAAGACCACCACGATCCGGATGCTGCTCGGGCTGGTGACGCCGAGCGCGGGCACGGTCGAGCTGTTGGGCAGGCCGATGCCGGCCGGCGCGCCCGAGGTGCTCGCCCGGGTGGGCGCGCTCGTGGAGGGACCGGCCTTCCACCCGTACCTGTCGGGACGGGAGAACCTGGCGCGGCTCGACGCCGCCGACCGCACCACCGACCCGCGCACCGCTCGGCACCGCATCGACGCCGCGCTGGACCGGGTGGGGCTGATGGCCGCCGCCCGCAAGCGCTACCGCGCTTACTCCCTCGGCATGCGGCAGCGGCTGGCGATCGCGAGCGCGCTGCTGCGGCCGCGCGACCTGCTCGTGCTCGACGAGCCGACCAACGGGCTGGACCCGCAGGGCACTCGTGAGGTCAGGTCGCTGGTCGCGTCGTTGGCCGACGAGGGCGCCACGGTGCTGGTCTCCAGCCACCTGCTCTCCGAGGTCGAGCAGATGTGCACCCACCTCGGTGTGATGCACGTCGGGCGGCTGGTCGCCCAGGGGACCAGTGCCGAGCTGCGCGCCGGCACCGAGGCCGAGGTCGTCGTCGAGACCGACCAGGCCACGGAGGCGGCCCGGATCCTGCGCGAGCTGGGCGTGCTCGAGGTCCAGGTGCGGCGCGGTGCGGCCACAGGCCTGCTCGGCCGCGTCGCGCCGGAGAAGATCGTCGCCGCCTGCGTGCACCAGGGGGTGCCGGTGACCGGCTTCCGCGTGGGCGCCCCCTCGCTGGAGGACGTGTTCGTGTCGCTGACGGGGGAGGGCTTCGATGTCAGCGCCTGACCTGGTCGACGTACGTCCTCCGCGGGCCGTGTCCACGCGGTTCCTGCGTTCCGAGCTGCGGCTGATCTTCCGCAGACGCCGCAACCTGGCCGGCCTGCTGGTCCTGGCGAGCGTCCCGGTGCTCATCTCGGTCGCGGTGAAGGTCTCCACCCCGGAGCGGGAACGCGGCGGACCCGACTTCTTCAGCTCGATCACCGACAACGGTCTGTTCGTGGCGCTGGCCTCCCTGACCATCGAGCTCGGGCTGTTCCTCCCGCTGGCCGTCGCGGCGATCGCCGGCGACGCAGTGGCCGGCGAGGCCAACATCGGCACGCTGCGCTACCTGTTGACGGTTCCCGTGCAACGCGTCCGGCTGCTCGCGGTGAAGTACCTCGCGATCGTGGTGTTCACACTCGTCGCCACGCTCACCGTCACCGTGACCGGGCTGGTCACGGGGCTCGCCCTGTTCGGCGGCGGCAGCATGACGTTGCTCTCCGGCTCGCAGATCGGCTTCACCGAAGGTCTGCTCCGGGTGCTGGTCGCCTCGGTCTACCTGGCGGCGTGCCTGGCGTCGCTGGGGGCGGTGGGGCTGTTCGTGTCGACGCTGACCGAGCAGCCGATCGGGGCGATAATCGCGGTGGTCGTGTTCAGCACCGCGAGCTTCATCCTCGACACCATCCCGCAGATCAGCTGGCTGCACCCCTACCTGATCACCCACAACTGGCTGGCCTTCGGTGACCTGTTCCGGGACCCCGTCGCCTGGGGCGGCGTGCAACAGGGGCTCTACGTCGCGGGCGCCTACACGCTGGTGTTCTGGCTGGCCGGCTGGGCGCGCTTCGCGGGCAAGGACGTCACCAGCTGAGCTGGAGCCGGGCGGTCCGGGGCACCCCCGGGGGTCGTCCTCGACGTGCAGCCGGGGAGGGTCCTTCGACCCTGTTCGTAGATACAAGTTCCTTGTAGAAACGAGTCACGAGACCGTCATCCTCACGAGGAGCCGCCATGAGTACCGACCGCATCGTCGTCTACGGAGACTTCAACTGCCCCTGGAGCTACCTCGCCTCGCGGCGCGCGGCGCAGCTGGCAAGCGACGGGGTAGAGGTGGACTGGAGGGCGGTCGAGCACGAGCCGTGGCGGCCGCAGCCGTTCTCGGACACCTCCACACGGTTCCACCGCCTGCGCGACGAGATGCCGCACGTGCTCGAGGCCCTGCTTCCGGGGGAGGAGCTCCCCTACGCGCTCGCCGGCTTCGTGCCGTTCACCCATGCCGCGGTCTCGGGATACGCCGAGGCGTACGGCGCCGGGGTCGGCGACCGGGTCCGGCACCTGTTGTTCGAAGCGCTGTGGCTGCACGGGATCGACCTCGGCGACGCACAGGTGGTCCGGACCCTTCTCACCGATGCCATCCGCAGCGGGCGCTCGGACAGCGAGCCGCTGCACGACTGGGGCTACGCGGTCGACGTCTTCGGCGGGCCGATCACGACGACCGCGTGGCGTCTGCGTGAGCAGTGGGTCTCGGAGTGGCAGGCCGGCGGCCAGGACATGGTGCCGGTGCTGGTCCGCGACGGAGAAGCGCCTTTGGTCGGCCTGGATGCCGTCCGGTGGCTCGGTGCGGAGCTCCACCGCCGGGGTATCGACCCGCACCGCGTGCCTGTCCCCGAGCCGCTGCCGATGCCGCAGCAGCGGGAGGAGCCCTCCTTGTCCTGGGTGGCGGAGAACGGCAACCACTGGCAGCGCGACCACCAGCGGCTGCACCGGGCCTTCCCGGTGCCCAGCCTGGTCGGGCATCAAAGCTAGCCGCGTCTCGCT